>JANNEV010000410.1:0-6852 GCA_031379145.1 Gemmatimonadaceae bacterium | reverse complement strand
CTGGATGCCGCGGATGTTCTTGCCCTTCGGTCCGATCAGCTCGCCGATCTTGTCGACCGGGATCTGCACTGTGACGATGCGCGGCGCGTACTTGGAAAGCTCGGTGCGAGGCTGCGCCAACGCCTTGTCCATCTCCGCGAGGATGTGCAGGCGACCTTGCTTGGCCTGCGACAACGCCTCCTCCATGATCTTGAGATCAAGACCGTCGATCTTGATGTCCATCTGGATTGAGGTGATGCCATCCTTCGTTCCCGCGACTTTGAAGTCCATGTCGCCGAGATGATCTTCGGTGCCGAGGATGTCGGTGAGAATCGCGTACTTCTTGCCTTCCTTGATCAGCCCCATGGCGACACCAGCAACTGCCGCCTTCATTGGCACGCCGGCGTCAAAGAGCGACAGCGAGCCTCCACAGACCGACGCCATCGAAGAAGACCCGTTGGATTCGAGGACTTCGGACACGATGCGGATGGTGTACGGGAAGTCGGCAAAATCAGGCAACACTCCCTGCAACGCGCGCTCCGCCAGATTGCCGTGGCCGATTTCGCGTCGGCTTGTCCCGCGCATCGGGCGCACTTCGCCCGTGGAAAACGGCGGGAAATTGTAGTGGAGCATGAAGGAACGCGTCGTCTCGCCTGGCTCGTCGATGCTGTCAAGACGTTGAGCGTCCTTTGCCGTACCGAGCGTGGCCGCAACCAACGCCTGCGTCTGACCGCGCGTGAACAGCGCCGAGCCATGAGCTCTCGGCAGCAACGTGGTGTCAATGGAGATTCCGCGTACTTCGTCCGGATTGCGCCCGTCAACGCGAAGTCCCGTGTTCAACACCTGAGCGCGGAGTTCGTTGTATTCGACGTCGCCCAGGACAGCACTGATGTCCTTGGCGTTGTCAGGGAACTCCGCGGCGAGCGCCACCGCAGCCTCGTGCTTGGCCTTCTCGATGGCCTGAATGCGCGTGTGCTTATCCGCCTGATTCAGCGCGGCCTGAATGGGCTTGGTCGAGACCGCCTTGGTCCGCTCTACCACTGCCTCTGCGGGCTCGGACTTCTTCCACTCCATTTTCGGCTGCTGCACCTTGGCGAGCAGCTCGTTCTGCATGTCGATGAGCTCGCGAATGCCATCATGCGAAATCTTGAGCGATTCCAGCACATCGGACTCGGTGACTTCGAGCGCGCCACCCTCGACCATCACGATCGAGTCCTTGGAGCCAGCAACAATCAACTCCATGTCCGAAAATCCGAGCTGCTGGAACGTCGGATTGAGGACCCAGTGCCCCTGCACGCGGCCAACCCGCACGCCACCGATCGGTCCCATGAACGGGATCCGCGACGCGTTGAGCGCGAACGACGTGGCCAATAACGCCAGCACGTCCGCGTCGTTCTCCTGGTCGGCGGAGATCACGTAGACGAACACCTGCACTTCGTTCTTGAATCCTTCGGGGAAGAGCGGCCGGATCGAGCGGTCGATGATGCGACACGCCAGGATCTCGTGATCGTGCGGGCGCCCCTCGCGCTTGATGAACCCACCGGGAATCTTGCCCGCCGCGTACGTCTTTTCCTTGTACTCGACCGTCAACGGGAAAAACGGGAGCGGGCTCATGTTGTCGCTCACCGTCACCGCGGCGATGACCATCGTCTCTCCGAACTGCACCACGGCAGAACCGGCGGCCTGTTTGGCCATCCGCCCGGTTTCGATGCTGAGCTGTCGCCCGGCGAACGTTCTTTCAATCTTGTGCATCATCAGCTTTGTACCCTCACGAGAACGCAAATCGCGCGGGTGGCATTGCTGCCCCCGCGCGACGAAATGGCGTGGTCCGGCTTAGTACCGGAGACCAAGGTTTTGAACGAGCGTGCGATACTCCGTAACGTCTGTGCGCTTCAGGTAGTCGAGAAGACGCCGGCGCTTGCCGACCATCTTGAGGAGTCCGCGCCGGCCGTGGTGGTCCTTGGCGTGGGTACGAAAGTGGCCTGTCAGGTAGTTGATCCGATCCGTGAGAATCGCGATCTGTACGCGGGTCGATCCGGTGTCCCCTTCATGGGCCCGGTACTTGTCGATCGTGAGTGCCTTATCGAACGCCATCGTCGTAATATTCTCCGCGCATGCTTATGCGCGCTGCGCAAGTAGATGCGCAAAAGTTCGCGCGCAATCGTAGGAAGCATGGGAATTTACACTCGCCCTCTCCTTCTGTAAAGGACCAGCGCTTGTCCGACCGATACCTGGGACGGCACATCGGCAAGTATCGCGTGATCCGCTTCATCGGTGGCGGCGCATTTGCATGGGTGTACGAGTGTATCGATCGCGACCTGGAAATCCCGGTCGCCCTCAAAATCCTGCGCCCGGAATTCTCGGGAGACCCAATCGCCGAAGCACGATTTCGCCGCGAGGCTTCGACCGCGGCGCGGCTCCGCCACCGCAATATCGTGGTCGTCCGCGATGTGGGACAAAGCGACGGCGCGTCCTTTGTCGCCATGGACCTGCTGGCCGGATCGCTCGGCGACCGGTTGCGGGAGAACGGTGTGCTACCCGAACAGGATGTGGTGCGCATTGGACTGGACGTCGCCGCCGCGCTCTCGGCGGCGCATGCCGCCGGCATCATTCACCGGGACATCAAGCCGGACAACCTGCTGTCCGGACCGAGCGGCGAAACGGTGGTCGCGGACTTCGGTCTCGCACGGGCGCTGGCACAGCACGCGAGCCTGAGCGCCACGAATCAGGTGATGGGTACGCCTCACTACTTCAGTCCGGAGCAGGCCCGAGGACTCGAACTGGACGGACGAAGCGACCTCTATTCACTCGGCGTCACGCTCTTCAGGGCGGCGAGTGGCAGACTTCCCTTTGACGGCGATGACTGGTATTCGGTCGGGCGCCAGCATATCGACGCTGTCGTCCCCTCACCGCGGACGTTTATGCCCACGCTGTCGGTCGGATTCGAAAGAGTCATCCTTCGGCTGCTCGCCAAACTACCAGCGGATCGCTACCCCGACGCGGATGCGCTCTCCGCTGCACTGGTCGAGCTCCTGCCCCTGGATCATCGGCAAGCGATAGCTCTCGGAGCCTCTCGTGTCACCGTGGGCCCGTTCCTGCCGCGTGTGATGGGCACACCCTCGGCCCCGGCCGATGCGACCGCCCAACTCGCGGCGCTCGAACAGCCGAAGGTCGTCGCAGCTCCCTCACGGAGAGCCATCACGGTGGCCGCCGTCGCGGCCATCGTGATCGTAGTCGCGGTGGGCGCCTTGAGGCTGACCGTGCCGGAACGCCTTCCCGCGCTGCTCGGCGGGAGCAACCCCTCACGCTTCGAGAACGGTGTCTCGGTCGATCAACGGACGCTCGCGTCAACGCGTGCCAGCGAGCGGGATTCGATCGCGAGCGACTCCGCTCGGCGCGACGTGATCCAGGATTCCCTGTTCGGTCTCGCGCTCGACTCGGCTTCCGCCGCCGCAACTGGTGGTCCTCCCAATCTTCGGCGCGCACCTGACTCCGTATCCGCGGCTAGACCGGCGCAGCTGTCTCCATCCCTCCGAGGCCAACCCGGCGCGCCTCCCAGCCCCTCGGAGGCGAGCGATCGAGAGATGGCAGTCCGCGCGGTCGGCACCCGAGTAAGACTGACCCTCACGACCAGCGACCGCGCCACCCTGTTCGTCGATGGCCGTCCCGTGGGACTGGGTAGCTGGACCGGCGAGCAATCGACCGGGACCCCGGTGACCTTGCGCGCCGAGCTGGCCGACGCCGCCCCGGCCTGCGAGTCGGCGCATCGAGACAGCACCGTTCGACTCAAACCCGGAGCGCGAACCATCACGCTTCCTGTACGCGGCTGCGCCGTGCTCAAGATCGACGTCGACGCATCGCAACGAGATGCGCAGCTGCTCTTCTCTCCCGTCGATGGCGGTTCACCGCTTCGCATCCGCGCTGACAGTGCGACTGGGGCACTCCTTACTCGAGGACGATACGCCCTCGCCGCCTCACTGGCGCGGTGCTACGAGTATCGAGACACCGTGACCGCCAGCGGTCGCAGTACCGACACGGTATTCGTGCGATTTCGCATGGACTGCAAGGCCAGCGCACCGTAGCGCTGGAGCCCCTGGTTCGGCTACTTGCTCGCGCTCACCGCTGTTGCTCCAAGCACAGTTCCGATTGCCGCTCCCGACCAAAATTGCGCCGCTCGCCACCACGGCCTGGCAGCGTGCGAGACAAGCAGCACATGCGATGTATTCACGCGCGCCACCTGCGAGGTGACCAGCGCAGTCGCCGATTCGCCGTCGATCGAAAGCACGCGCAAACGGGCCACAAGCGCGTCACGCTGCAAAGCATCGACTGCGTAGACGGACATGCCCGGACGAATCCACCGCACCTCTTTCAGGCGAAATCGCGCTGTGCTGTCATCCACGGCATCGATATCGAACCGTGCCGCGTCTCGCGGAATGACGGGTGCAGTTCTCGGCCCGCGAGTCGCCTGCTGGCACCCGCCGAGACAGATGATCGCCATACAGAGCGCGACTCGCGAAGACATGGAGCCTCCCAGAACGATCAGGGCGAAGTGAACACCGAACGCAGGTCGTTGAACGTTACCAGCAGAATCAGCGCCAAGACCGCCAGCACGCCGACTCGAGCGAACGCTTCCCTCGCTCGGCCGCTAAACGCGCTCCCCTTCACTGCCTCAGCGAGTACGAGCAGAATCTGCCCTCCGTCAAGAACAGGAATCGGTACCAGGTTCAGAATCGCGATGTTCAAGCTGAGAAACGCAATCAGCGACCACAGGGTTTCCGCCCCGTTTCTCGCTGCTTGCACAGAAGTTCTGGCAATCGCGATCGGACCGCCAAGGTTTTTCGCAGATACCTGGCCGGAGAACAACCCGGTCAGTACGTCGACAACACTCGTGGCCATGCCCCACGTGGCTCGACCACCAGACGCCACCGCGTCCACCAGCCCGACATCCTCGTGGGCCACCGTATCGCGCACCTGGATACCGACCCTGCCCACTCGCCGTTTTGCGCCGGTTGCTGGATCATCGATGTCCACGATGTTCGGGGTGATGGAGCGTGAGATGCGCTCACCCTGTCGTTCGACCTCGAACCTGAGCGTTCCGGCGGTCACGGGAGCGACCCGATCAAGAACCTCACCCCATGTCTTGACCGCTTTGCCGTCGATTGCAACGATACGATCACCGGCAGCCAGCCCAGCCAACGCGGCCGGTGCGCCCGTCACCACAGAATCGATGACCGCCGGACGGTACGGATTGCCATATACGTAGAAGATGCCACTCGAGACGCTGAGTGTGAGCAGAATGTTCATGATCACGCCGGCCGACAGGATGAGCACGCGCGCAGGCACCGACTTGCTCTCCACCCACCGATCGGACGGCACGGCCTTGGGTCCGAACGGCGCCATTGACTGCGCATCCCACAACGACGACGGCACGTCGTCCGGCCGATCGGCTGGCGACTCGAGCGAGCCTCGATCGGCCCCACCTTCGATGCCGGCCATCGAGTCGTCTTCCTTCGTGGCCATTCGGACGTAGCCGCCGAGGGGAATCAGCGAGACGCGGTAATCCGTCTCGCCGTGCCGGACACCGAAGATGCGACGGCCCCAGCCGAGCGAGAACACGGGGGCGTACACGCCGGTGAGCTTGGCCGCCAGGAAGTGACCGAGTTCGTGTACAAAGACAACCAAACCGAAGACCAACAGCGGCGCGATGTACGGCGACACACTTGCCAAAGCGTTCACGATTGCACCCGATCATTCACGTGACGACGCGCGGCCGAATCCGCATCCAGCAGCGCCTCAAGCGACAGGCTGGACGACTCGGCGAGCGAGGACAATGCGCTCGCCACATGCGAGGCGATGTCCACAAACCGGATACGGCCAGCAAGAAAATGCGCCACCGCGACTTCATTGGCGGCGTTGAACACGGCCGGCGCTGCTCCGCCGGCTTTTCCCGCATCGATGCCGAGTTGCAACATCGGAAAATCGTCCAGCCGCACCGCCTCGAACGTTAGGCCACCGAGCGCGACCGGGTCGAACGTTGGTACGCCACTGTCGGGCACGCGTTCCGGCCATGTCAGCGCGTACAAAATGGGCAGCTCCATCGAGGGCACGCCCATCTGCGCCAGCACGCTGCCGTCCACAAACTCGACAAACGAGTGAATGATGCTCTGCGGATGTACCACCACGTCGATCCGATCGTAGGGCATACCAAAGAGATGGTGCGCCTCAATGACCTCGAGCGCCTTGTTCGCCAAGGTGGCGCTGTCAATCGTGATCTTGCTGCCCATCTGCCACGTTGGGTGCTTGAGCGCATCGGAGAGCGTCGCTGCCGCCAGTCGGTCCGCCGACCAGGTCCGAAACGGTCCACCCGAGGCCGTCAGTACCAGACGACGGACGTCCTGCGGCTGACGACCGGCGAGGCACTGCAGAATGGCGGAATGCTCGCTATCGACCGGCACCAGCGTCCCTCCGTGTGCGCGCGCGGTCGCCTGAACGATATCGCCAGCGACTACCAGCGTCTCCTTGTTGGCGAGCGCAACTCTCTTTCCGCTGCGTAGCGCCGCCAACGTTGCCTGCAGTCCCGCCGCGCCGACTACCGCGTTCAACACGATGTCGACATCGGGACGTGTGGCTGCTTCCACCAAGCATTCGGCACCGCGACCCCACGAGGGATCGGCGTCATCCAGCGCGGTGACGAGGCCGACGTATGCCGGTTTCCACCGTTGCACGAGTGCTGCGAGACCACTCGCGTTCGCGTGTGCGGTCAACGCCACCAGTTCAAATCGATCGGCCTGACGCTCGAGTACCCGCAGCGCACTCGTGCCAACCGATCCGGTCGCGCCGAGGACGGCGACTCGCGTCTTCATCAAGGAGCGG
>JANNEV010000391.1:0-3934 GCA_031379145.1 Gemmatimonadaceae bacterium | reverse complement strand
CCATGTTGAATGCACGGAACATCTCCCGCAGCGCAACATCGCCGGCCTCCTGCAGTACTCGAAAGGCGGAGGGACTGGTCCACGACCCGCTGTCGATGTCGGCATCCAGCGTATCGGGAAGCGCGCGATTCAGATTGCCGGGAAGTCCGCCACCCGTGATGTGCGCCATGGCGTGAATCTGCCCCAAGAGCGGGCGCAGGCAGGCCAGGTACGACCGATGCACCTGCAGCAACACGTCGGCGACCGATTGGCCGTTCGCCTCGGGGAACGCATCATGGGGTCCAAGGCGGAGCCGCTCGCTGACGATTCGACGCGCCAGCGAGTAGCCATTGGTGTGCAACCCATTGCTCGCGAGCGCGACCAGTCGATCGCCAGCGCGCACGCGAGCCGCGCCGAGCACCTGTGCCTCTTCCACGACCCCCACGATGAATCCCGCCAGGTCGTAGTCGGGGGGCGTGTAGACGCCGGGCATCTCCGCCGTCTCTCCGCCGACGAGCGCGGCTCCATTCTCACGGCAACCCGCAGCCACCCCAGCCACGACGGCCTCGACGACCTCCGGCTCAAGCTTCCCGAACGCGACATAGTCCAGGAAGAAAAGTGGAACCGCGCCCTGCACCAGAATGTCGTTCGTGCAGTGGTTGACGAGGCAGTGCCCGATGGTGTCGTTGCGACCGCTCTCGATCGCCGTGCGGATCTTCGTGCCGACGCCGTCTGCGCTCGAGACGAGCAGTGGCGACGCATACCCATCCGGCATCCTGAACATGCCGCCGAACCCCCCGAACACGCCGCGCGCGCCGGCTGTCATGGTCGAGGCGACGTGCCGTGCGATGCGATCTTTCGAGTGCTCAGCGGCGGCGATGTCGACGCCGGACGAGCGATAGTCGAGCGGTGTGTGACCGACCGTTTCCCGCTCCCCGGCCTCACTCATGCGGTCAGGTCCGAATCAAAAGCCACCAGCTCCCGGAACTCGTGCACGCGCGCGTCGATCTCTTCCCGCGTGATCTCCATCAGTCGCGTGTTGGAGAACTTCTCCACGGCAAAGGAGCCCATCGCCGAGCCGACGACGACAGCGCGGCGCATGGAGCGATCGCTCAGGTCGCCGGTGGACGCGAGATACCCAATGAAGCCACCGGCGAACGAATCCCCGGCCCCCGTGGGATCGAACACGGACTCCAGCGGATACGCCGGTGCGAAGAACACACTGTCGCGCGTGAACATGAATGCGCCGTTCTCGCCTTTTTTGATGATGACGTACTTGGGGCCCTTCTCCATGATCCACCGCGCGGCTTTGACAAGATTCGCTTGCTCCGTCAGCTGCCGCGCTTCGCCGTCGTTGAGCGTAATGAGATCGACGCGTCCCAGCAGCTCGATGAGCTCCGGGCGACGTGACTCGATCCAGAAGTTCATCGTATCGCACGCGACCAGCCGCGGTCGCTCTACCTGATCGAGCACCTGCAGCTGCAGGCGCGGATCGATATTGGCGAGAAAGACAAAGGGGGCGTTGCGGAACTGCTCCGGAATCTTGGGTCGGAAATTGGAGAAGACGCCGAGATGCGTCTCCAAGGTCTCCGCCGAGTTCAGATCGTGCCGGTAGCGGCCCCGCCAGCGAAAGCTGGAACCTGTCGTGTGTTCGAGACCGGCGAGATCGACGCCGCGGGCCGCCAACGGCGCGAGTTTTTCGACGGGATAGTCATCGCCGACCACGCCAACGAGCTGCACCGGAACAAAGTGCGACGCCGACGACGAGAAGAACGTGCCTGATCCGCCGAGCACATCATCAGCACGACCGAACGGCGTCTCCACGGAATCCAGCGCC
The DNA here is from genome assembly GCA_031379145.1 of Gemmatimonadaceae bacterium. GTDB lineage: Bacteria > Gemmatimonadota > Gemmatimonadetes > Gemmatimonadales > Gemmatimonadaceae > Gemmatimonas. The sequence continues at coordinate 2,118 of JANNEV010000391.1, read as the reverse complement.
ACCGATCCGACGACGAGAACGGTGCCTGGTGGGGGAATACTCACATGCGCTCCGGAGCAGAAAGGCCAAGGATTCGCAGGCCGGCGCCGAGTCCGAGCTGCGTTGCGCGCGCCAGCACCAGCCGCGCGCGCGTGATCGCCTCGGGCTCGCCGAGGACATGGTGTTTGTGGTACCACGTGTGCGCCGCGCGAGCGGTCTCGTACAACCATCCGGCGATCCGCTGCGGTTCGAGGTTTTCGGCAGCGTTCCGCACCAAGGCCGGAAAATCCAGCAGCTGCTTGATGAGTTCCTGTTCGGCTGGCTCTGCCAACATCCCGAGGTCAACCCCGTCCGCCGTGATGGAGTCGGCCACAACTTCACCCACGCGGAAGATGCCGCACATCCGGGCGTGCGCCATCTGCACGTAGTACACCGGATTCTCTTCCGACTGGCTCCGCGCGAGATCGACGTCGAACACCAATTGCGAGTCGCCCTTGCGCATGAGGAAGAAGTACCGAACCGCATCGCGCCCGACTTCGTCGATGAGATCGCGCACCGTCACATAGGAACCGGCGCGTTTGGAGATCTTGACCTCCTCACCGCCCTTCATGACCGTCACCATCTGGTGCAGCACGTACTCCGGGTAGCCCGCCGGGATGCCGACATTGAGCGCCTGCAATCCGGCGCGCACCCTTGTCGTGGTGCTGTGATGGTCGGCGCCCTGCACATCGATCGCCCGACGGTACCCGCGTTCCCACTTGGTGACGTGGTACGCAACGTCGGGTACGAAATACGTGAAGTCACCGCCCTTGGCCGCGCTTTTCCTCATCACGCGATCTTTGTCGTCGCCGAAGGCAGTGGTACGAAGGAAGAGCGCTCCTTCTTCCTCAAAGGTATGTCCTGAGAGCTCCAGCGCGCGCACGGTCCGTTCCACTCGCCCGTCGGTGTACAGCGAGCTCTCGAGGTAGTAGGTGTCGAACTTGACGCCGAAGGCCTGCAGATCCAGGTCCTGCTCATGCCGCAACGCGGCGACGGCGAACGCCTGCATGGCGTCGAGATCATCGCCGGCGCGGTCGTCAGGATGCGCGACGCAGTACTGCTCGGCGATTTCCCTGATGTACGCGCCATGATAGCCGCCCGTCGGAATCTCGACGGGCTCCCCTCCGATCTCGCGAACGCGCGCCTGCACGCTTTTGGCCAGATTCGCGATCTGTACGCCCGCGTCGTTGTAGTAGAACTCGCGCGCAACCGCCCATCCCGTCCACTCCAGCAGAGTGCTGATCGCATCGCCGAGCGCGGCCTGGCGACCGTGTCCCACATGCAACGGCCCCGTCGGATTGGCCGACACGAATTCCACAACAACCGGGGCACCGTTGCCGACATTGCTGTGTCCCCACTGCTGGGGATCGGCCAGAATCTGCACGAGGCCGGCCGCCTGAAATCCGGGATCGAGGCGGAAGTTCAAGAATCCCGGCCCGGCGATTTCTGCGGACGTGACTCCGACTGTCGGCAGATCCATCTCGACGATCAATGCCGCCGCGATATCGCGCGGCTTCTTGCCCAGCGTCTTGGTGAGCAGCATGGCGACGTTGGTGGCCCAGTCGCCGAACGCCGGGTCGCGCGGGCGCTCGAGCAGCGGGTCGACGTCGTCTGGCGCACCGAGCATGCGCGCGGCGCGCGCGATCTCGGCGCGCAGGGCTTCAGCCTGAGTCACAAGCGTGTGAGGTGAGGGAATGTCAGGCGCGTCAGTCCGACTTCGGCGACGGCGAGGGCGAGGGTGACGCGCTCGACGCAGCTTTGCTCTCCGACGCTGGCTTGGCGTCACCGCCCCCTGCGGAGGCTTTCGACTCGCCGCCGCCGGCAGCGGACTTTGCTTCTCCACTCGCGGCTGGACGCTGATCCTTCTTGCCGTCCTTGCCGTAATCGGTGATGTAAAAGCCACTCCCCTTGAACAACAGCGCAGCGCCGCCGGAGATCATGCGCGTGGCCATCCCCTCGCCTCCGGGTACCGGAATCTGATCCGGCACTTCGGAGATCTTGAAGATTCGTTCGATGATCGTGCCGTCGGGGCACCGGAACTCGTAAGTCGGCATGGCTACAATACTTGGCTGGGGTACGGACAGCCGTTAAACCTAGCCA
>JANNEV010000336.1:0-2825 GCA_031379145.1 Gemmatimonadaceae bacterium | reverse complement strand
GGTCTCCTGCTCCGCCGAACGCTCCGGCTTGAGATCGAAATTGCCTAACGCGCCCTGAATGAGGGTGGGCTGGTCCGTGTTGGCGACGCTCGTCGTGGCCGCGTTGTAGAACTGCAGCAAGATCACCAAGGATGCGTTGATCAGCGCCGTTCTGCCGCCATCGTACGGCGTGGTGGCCAACCAGCTGCGCAACCTCGGCGCGGTCAAGAACGCTGGCATGGAGCTCTCGGTCACCACGCAGTTGGCGCAGAAGGACTGGTTTGGCTGGGACGTGAACGTGGCCGGCTCGATCAACGCCAACAAAGTGGTCTCCCTCGGCAGCACGCCACCGCAGATCGGCGTGACATCGCGCACCGTTGCGGGTTACCCCATCGCAGGCCTGTGGGCGCAGCCCATCACCAGCTATCAGGACAAGAATGGTGACGGCCTGCTGACCTACTTCGCCGATCCCACGCGGAACGAGGTGTTCGTGGCGGACTCCTCGATTTTCCGTGGCTACGCGACGCCCCGGTATCAGGCCACGATCACCAACGGCATGGACTTCTTCAACCGCAAGCTTCGCATCAACACCATGTTCGACTATCGCGGCGGCAACAGGTGGTACAACAACACGGAGCGCATTCGCTGCACCCGTCCTAACTGCGCAGGGCGCATGGACTTGAACGCGGCCTTCGTCGATCAGGCCACAAACATCGCGGCCAACGAGCATCCGGTTCGCACGCTCGACGGGTTCTTCCAGCCGGGAGCCTTCATTCGCCTGCGCGAAGCGTCGGTGCAGTACACGCTCTCCCAGTCGCTCGCATCCAAGCTCGTGCGTGCGCGCTCGCTGTCCGTGGTCCTCTCCGGTCGCAACCTGCGATTGTGGACCAAGTACCGCGGCACCGACCCGGAGTCCGGTTTCAACACCACGGGAGCGGGTGAAGCCCCGAACGAGTTCCAGACCATCGGACCGCCGAGCACGTTCATTGTTCGTTTCAACGTCGGCTACTAGGAGCACTGACCCATGACCACATCTCATCTCACGGGCCGGCCTTCTTCGATGCGCCGACTTGGCTCGGCCATTGGCCTCGCGCTCTCACTCTCCACCGTGGCCTGCCAGACCGCCAACGATCGGCTGCTGCAGGTTACCGACCCGGACATCGTCACTACGGGTGATATCGCGTCGGCGGAGGCGGCGGTGGGTCTTGCCAACGGCGTGATCAACACGTTTCGCAGCATTACCGGCGGCGGCGAAAGCAGTTGGATGTTCGGCGGCCTCCTTGTGGATGAGTGGAGCACGAGCTCCACGTTCATTCAGAACGACGAAACGGACCAGCGTTTCATTCAGGAGAACAACAGCTCGGTCACCGGGCAGTTGCGCAACATGTATCGCACGCGAACACGCGCCAGCGAGGCCAATGTCCAGTTGAAGGCGTTGCGGCCGGATCTGCGGTCGCTCATCGCCGAGATGTATCTCGCGCGCGGCTTCGCGGAGTACCAGCTGGCCTCAGACTTCTGCAACGGCATTCCGATCAGCAACCTGTATTCCGCGACGCCGGTGGACGCCACGCCGCAATCCACGCAACAGGTGTTTGCGATGGCAGCGGCGTCCTTGGACTCGGCGATCGCATTCGCCAACGGTACCGACGCGCAGAGCGTGCTCATGAATCGCTCTTCGCGCGTGGTCCGTGCGCGCACCGCATTGGCGCTCAACGACTATACCACGGCCGGTGCGTTGGTCACGACGGTACCCACGACTTTCGCGTATCAGCACACGTTCTCGCTGGCCACCAGCACCAACACGCTGTGGGGTCAGGGGCTCAGCTCACGGCGATACAGCGTCGGTGACAGCATCGAGGGCAACAGGCGCGACATTCGGGTTGCCAACGCCATTCCGTTTTCCTCGGCACGCGACCCGCGCCTGCCGGTCACCATTCCTACGACTGGCTCCGTCAACGGCCAGGATGGTTTGACCTACACTCGTACGACCACGCTGTACGGGCAGGTCACGGCGGTGGATGTGGTCAACGGCATCGACGCGCGCATGGTCGAGGCTGAAGTGGCACTCAAGAACGGGGCGGTGACGCAATGGTTGAGCATTCACAACGCGTTGCGCGCCGCGCCGCCAAGACTGGGAGACGTCCAGCCTGCCGCCATGCCGGCCTTGGTCGACCCCGGCACCGCGGACGCGCGGGTGTCACTGCACTTTCGGGAGAAGGCGTTCTGGACGTTCGCCCGTGGCCAGCGGTTGGGCGACATGCGGCGCCTGATCAAGCAATACGGCCGCACCGAGGCCAACACGTACCCGCAGGGTGTGCACTACAAGGGCGGGAACTACCGCACGGATGTGAATCTCCCCGTCGCGTTTGACGAGCGGAACAACCCGAACTTCAAGGGCTGCACGGATCGCGCACCGTAGTCGCCTGATGAGCGGAAGCATGGAGTGGAAGGCCCCGGGCATGTGTCCGGGGCCTTTCGCGCAGTATGGTGTGGGAGGCTGAGCGGTCACGCTGGCGCTTGCCGGTTCCGCGCTACAGGCTATCTGCATGACTAGTGGAGACGGGAGTACCGGAGCAGACCGAGGCCCGGCTGTCGGCTTTCCGCCGCCGGTTCCGTTTGTTGCCGGATTCGGCCTCGGCGCGCTGCTGCATCGGCTTCGACCATTGCCCACGATGCTGCCGGACACCGCGGCGGTGAACCTGGTCGGCATTCTGCTGATGGTCACCGGCTTTGCCCTGGTGGCTATCGGGATGTTCACGTTTGCTCGACATCGAACGGCGATCTACCCCAATCGGCCGGCGCGGAACTTGGTCACCACGGGCATCTACGCGCGAACACGGAATCCC
>JANNEV010000314.1:0-3142 GCA_031379145.1 Gemmatimonadaceae bacterium | reverse complement strand
GGTGTCGAGCGCAGGTAGAAGACATGGGTGCGCGAATGCAGCGCGTCACGGTTGGAAGGCCGCAAGACGGCGCCGCCGCGGTCAACGGGGGTCAGCGCCGGTCCGGTGGGACGGCGGGTGCCTGCATGCTGCTGTCGACCGGCGAGGGCACCGTGGCCGCGTCGACCAGCCCGGCCAGCTCCAACTGCATCAGCACCATGCCGAGCAGACCGTGCACCGATGGCCGCGCGGCTTCGACGACGAAGTGCGCGGTGCGGCGGTACAGCGGGTCGCGGTCGCGGTACAGCTCGCGCAGCTTCTTCAGCGGGTCGTCGACCTGCAGCAGCGGCCGCTGGGTGTCGTGGCGCAGGCGGCGGAACAGCTCTTCGGGCGTGGAGCGCAGGTAGAAGACATGGGTGCGCGAATGCAGCGCGTCGCGGTTCGAAGGCCGCAGCACCGCGCCACCGCCGGTGGACAGCACGACGCCAGCTTCGATCGACAGCGCGTCGATCACGTCCTGTTCGATGTCGCGGAAGGCTTCTTCGCCACGCTGCTCGAAGCAGTCACGGATCGGCATGCCGATGTGGCGTTCGATCTCGGCGTCGCTGTCTACGAAGCGCAGCCCCAGGTGCCGCGAGAGACTGCGCCCGACTGTGGACTTGCCACAGCCGGGCATGCCGACGAGGGAGATGCTGAAAGCCTCTACTGACAAGCCGGCGGGGGAGGGGGATTTGGGGCAGTTTCCCGCGACACAAACTGACTCACGGATGTCGTCAATCCGCTTGGGGACCGGAAGCTGACCGTGATGGTTCCGGTAAACGCGGTGTCAGCAAAGCTGTAGTTGAGGCTGACACCTGTGGGCGCACTTGAACTTGCTACGGGCGAGCCACCGGTCACGGTAACTCCCAGCCCATCTGTTCCGCTCGCGGTGATTGTTGTTCCGGCAGCCATTGGATTGAAGGCGACAGGGTTCTGGTCGGACGCGAAAAACGTAAGCACGCCCACCTTGCTCAGAAAGTAGAGGCCTGCTGTTCCGAAGAGCTTGTAGCTCGCCGTTTTCGGCATCCCCAGTGGGTCGTAGGCCGGGCTGCCAAGGAAGTTGGGCTGTATGAGATCAATGGCGACGCAGCTTGTAGATGACCCGACTGCGCTGGTTGGCCAAGAAGTTCCCCAAGTTGGTCGTGATCCCGAAGTCGAGAACACGGTCTCGATCGAACGCCTGACGTAACTGCGCCCCCAGGATTGCGAGCAGGTTCCCGGCCGGATGGGAATCGACGCGTCGGCTGCGAGCAGGGGGGAGACGGCCGCTACACAATTCGCGAAGGACGGCGGTGTCTGTGGAATGAACTGGTTGTCGGCCGATCCGAAAAAGCCGTTCAGGTAGCGATCGAGATACGGATCGCCCAAGTCCTGGAACTGCTCGCCAGCTGTGAAGATGTTGTCGCCATTTGCATCCAGGAAAGACTCTTCGCCGAGCGCGTAGGACAAGACCGTCACCCGGCCATCGGCCGGACGCGGCGACGAGGTCTGGAAGTTCGCAACAGCGCGTGACAGCCCCGCCGTCGTCTGCGTGAAGCGGATCGCCTGAACCTGACCGCCTTCGGTTACGAAGTTGATGGCGGTTCCGTCCGGCACCGGGTTGCCGAGCCGATCAGACGCGATGATCGTGTAGGTGTTAGAGGTGCCGTCGACGTTGTAGCCCTCAATGTTTCGAGTGCCCTGCGAGAGCGAGAAATTCAGCTGCGATGGCAGTCCCACGGCAATGGCCAGTGTGCTCGACACCGTGGAAATGGAGTTGCCGCCAACCGTCATACTGGCGCGGATGCGCACGGGTGTGGGCACGGTGCCCGAATTGACACGTACAAGGATATTGCCGTTGGAATCCGTGACTCGCTGGATAGGGAAATCAGACTGATTGCCCAGGTCCTCGAGCCGAAGGCCGCCAGCCAGCGTGGTCGGTTCAAGAGACACCACTTGGCCACGCACACCGTTGCCAGCTGCGTCCTGGACGCGGAACGTGATCGTCGAGTTCTCGACGAAGCCGGAACCCCGCAGGAAGATGGTGTCGGGTGTGGCCGAAACGAAGGTAATGCTGGCAACGGTCGGCGGTGTGAGGTTCAGCGTCAACGAGCGGCTCGACGTGGTTCCTGTGACTGACGCCTGCAGCGTGTCGCGAAGGTCAGCGCCGCAGCCCGAATCGCGGAACGTGAATGTCGCTGTACCCGTCGATGTAGTCACGGAAGCAGGCGTGAGGGTTGCGAGGTTCCTGGTCACGCAACTCGACAACACCGTGACGTTCGTCGGATTTCCCGCTGAACCAGCCGAAAGCGTGACGGTCAACGTGGTTTGACCGTAGGGCGAGAGGGGGGTATTGCCAACTTCGGCTGTGAAGTTGGTGATGCTGACGTCCGTCGCTGTGAGTTGGAAGCCCTTCGACGCGGTGACAGAGGCGCCGTTGTATGTGGTGGCGGCGACAACGCTGTCCGCGCCAGCCGTCGTGGTGTTGAGGGGGGTAACCGTCACAACCGCAACGCCGTCCGCGTTGGTGAGCGCGCTGGTGGAACTGAATTTGCCCAAGCCCGACGTTGTACTGAACTGCACAACCTGACCAGGTATGGGTGCGCCGGACGCCGTCTTCAGAACTGCGGACACCGTACCGGGCGAAGCGGCGGTAACGGTTGATGGTGCGACCGTCAAACTGATCGTTGCTGTTTGGACGGTTCCGCCGCCGCCGCCACCGCCACCCGCATCGCCGCCGAACGGAGTGGTGTTGCCACCGCCGCCGCCGCACGCGGCGACCGCGAGCAGCGCGCAGACAGATAAGAGTTGTCGAAAAATCATCATGTTCGCTTCCCTGCGTCGATCACGCGACAGGCATCGGGGTTGTCAAGGCCGAGGCCGGCGGTTGTCAAACCTATCGAGCCGCCGAGCGGTCGGTCACGATCTTCGGGGTGATGAAGATCAGCAATTCGGTCTTGTTGGTGGTGCGTACACGGTTCTGGAACAGGTACCCGAGGAACGGGATGTCACCCAGCAGCGGCACCTTGTTGATCTCGTTGCGCTACCTGCTGGAAGATGCCGCCGATCACCACCGTGCCGCCGTTCTCGACCAGGACCTGGGTCTTGACCTGCTTGGTGTTGATGGCTGGGCCGGCATTCGTCA
>JANNEV010000313.1:0-1676 GCA_031379145.1 Gemmatimonadaceae bacterium | reverse complement strand
GTACCGAAGTGTACTACAAGGCGCGTCCGCCCACCTGAGCGAGCGCGTGCGCACCGTGGCCAGCGTCCTGTGGAGCTGTGCGTCGAATTGAGTCGCTCATGCACATGCTAGCCACTCGTCACCGCGCTGCAGCGGCCGATTCAGGGATTGCCTGATGACTTGCGGGCGTTGCCCTACGCGTCCGTCCGTCGCACCTATCCACCCTTAATCGTTGATGCGTCGAGCTCGGAAATGCGAGCACACCGCGCATAACGCTTCATTGGGTCGTCCAAGCCCTCCTGTCCGGAGACTAGAAAGATGCGACGCACAAGTACCGCCTCACTCGGACTTCGACCTCTGATCCTCCTCGCACTCGCAGCGGCAGGCGCGTGTGGGCGGGACGACGTCGGCACAAACCCGTTCGACTACTCAACGATGAAGGACTTCGTCGTCGGAGCGGCGGCGAACGCAGTCGGCACCGACGGCCAGTTCGAGATTGAGAACCTTCAGTTGCGCCAGTATCTGATGGAGTCACTCGTGCGCGACGTCCAGGGGACGCTCGGTGAGTCCGGCGGACCACCGGCCTCCAAAGCCGTTGTCGACGGGGTGTTGAGCATCACAAAGTACGAGGGAAATGGATTCAAGCTGCACCTACCAGAGAGATTGCGTCAATTGAAGCGCTTTCGTGTGGCCATCGTGGTGAAGCCGGAAGCACCTTCCCTGGACGATGCAGCCGTGACTCCCAAGGCCACTCGGGACCCCAGTCGCGACCACCGTCAGCGTCACGAGCGCTCGTGAAGATCCTCGATCTTGGCGGGCACCTCGGCACGCTGCGGCGCTCGCACAGCGTGGCCTCGTACCTCATGGCGTCGCATCGGCCGCTGAGCTCGCCGGCCGTGTCCGCACCCGTCGCGTTCGCGGCGGAAGAACCAATCCCCGAGGAACTGGAGCACCGATGAATCCTCCACTGCGAGAGCGTGGCACTCGAAGCCGCTTCGCGCGCAAGCATCTTCGGCTGCTCGTGATCGCGAGCGCTCTCGTACTCGGGGGCAGCTGCGATGGCGCACCGCGGACGCTGACCGGCGTATGGATCGGGTACGATGGCGACCGCAAAGTGGTGTTGGCCCTGAACGAAGAGAACGGAGCGATCACCGGCGGAGGGAGCATCGCCGCGCCGCCAGGACAGATCGAGATCGACCCGTCCAGTCGAGACGGCGAAGATGTCACTATCCAAGTCTCGATTCTCTACGAGGGCGGCTACAGCTTCGGGTTCATCACCGGCGTCTTCCGCGATGATCGTATCATCGGCACGATGACCGGCTTGGCGTTCGAAACGAAGTCCATAACGCTCACTCGCTATCCATAGCGGGCCTAAGCGCAACTTCAGCACGTCCGCAGATCGACTCCTCGATCGGCGTCCCCACACCGGACGGCACATGCGTACGACAAGGAAGTCCCGTTGGGTACGGCCATTCAGTCTCCTGACGGCGCTCGCCGCGCTGGTAGGCTGCGGCGAAGCCCCGCCCACCGCGGTGAAGCCGCCCGGACCAGTGTCGGCGGCAACGCTGCGTGCCGCTCTGACCGAGTCCGTCGCCCTCCGCGTCAATGAGAACGGCCAGTTCGTCTTCGAGTCTCCGCAGGGTGGTGACCGGCCGGAGATCTCGGAAGGGCGCGCCCGTGCCCTCGCTCTCGCGCTC
>JANNEV010000304.1:0-14035 GCA_031379145.1 Gemmatimonadaceae bacterium | reverse complement strand
CCAACGGAAGGCGAGCGGAACCGCCGCCACTGCGGCGGCGGCGGCAGCGAACTGCCCCTGATTCAGCAGCACTCTACCGCGACCGATCGCGGCAATGTTCCGAATCCGGGATGCCGTGTCGGCAAACGCCAACGCGGTGTCCAGGCTCGCGAGCGCCCGCGCGTTGACCTGCGCGGTGGTTTGCGGATCGCCGAACTGCGTGCCCTCATCGGTTTCGACGCTGAACGGCACGCCGGAACAGTAGATCTCGGCGAAGAACAGCTCGGAGAAACCACGAACAGCATACAGCTCCGCGATGTTGAATCGCGGTGTCGGCGCCGTGCGGCTGATGATGGTGATGGCTCGTGCCGCACCTGAGCGGGCCCGATGCAGGTTGCGATAGAAGCCATCAAGCGCCGGCAAGTTGTCATTCATCGAGCGCGCGTTCGGAAACAGGCGATCGTCGAAGGTGTCCGTGGAGTACATCTCGTCGGTGACGTTGCCCTGCACCACGATCACATTCTCCAGATTGGCATTGCCGGAGAAGACGTTTTGAAAGTCCTGAAGCACGCCCAGTCGCAACGGCGTGGCGCCGGCCGGCGTGTCGTACGAAGCCGTGTTCAGCACATCGGGATCCGTGATATCAAGGAGCGTGTCCGTCTTGCAGCTCGCCGCGACGCCGACGGCGAGGACAAACGCACTCACCGGTCGGATCACACGACGCTTCGCGAAGTAAAAGTGCATATGCGTAGTCGCCTGATCAGAAGTTGAAGTTCATGCGGAGCGTGAAGTACCGCATCTGCGGCGTGGAGAAGAACTCTTCGTTGCCGCGGGTGTCGCCGTTGCCCACCGTCGTTTCGGGGTCCACACCAGTGAACGGAGTCCAGACGCCAAGATTACGGCCGGTCAAGATGATGTTCCAACGCTCTGCCTTGAACGCGTTAGCCCACTTCACCGGCATCTGGTACGACACCGACGCCTCACGGAAGCGGGTAAACGATCCGTCTTCGTAGAAACCCGTGAAGATACTGGACGCGGCAGCCACCGCCTTGGCCTGCTCTTCCAGTGGCGCACCGGCAAACAGGCCCTGACACGAACCGCCGGCCTGACACTGGTGACGCTTGGTGTTGTTGAGCTTCTGCATGCCCCACTTCCGATCGAGCTGTCCGGAAATGCGCAGCTTCCGGCCAAGCAATTCAATGGTCGGCGTGAACGCCAGCTCGCGGGTGGGATAGGTAGGCCCGATGAACTGCAACGTGTCGTACGTCATCTCGCTCGCGATGAGAATGCCGTCGTTGTTTGCATCGCGATACGTGTACGGCCGGCCCCAGAGTCCGTACAGCGGGAATCCCTTCTGATTCAGCTGCGTATTGCGATTGCCGGATGGAATGGGCGAAACGCCCTCGCCGAGCTTCAGCAGTTCGTTGCGGTTCGTGGAGCCGGTAAAGACAAAGTTGATGGCAGTCCCGGCCCGATCCAGCACCTTCTGGTTCACCACCAGTTCAAGCCCGCTATTGCGCACGTTGCCGATGTTCTCGAAGCGCGAGGTGACGCCAGCGATGGAGGGCGCAATGCGGCGATCGATGAGCGCGTCGGTGGTGTTCTTGTTGTAATACGTCATCTCGATGTTGGAGCCGCCACCGAACATCGTGAGATCGAAGCCGCCTTCTGTCTCGGCCGAGAACTCGGGCTTGAGCGTCTGGTTGCCCAGTGCCCCGATGGTGACGCCCGGTTGATCAGCGGTGCCGGAGATGGTCGTACCAAACGGCGAGAGGAACCGCAGCGCGTCCGTGCCGCCGGGAATCTGGCCTGAGGCGCCGTACGTGCCGCGAAGCCGCAACGAGTTGATGAAGCTGGTGGCCGGGAAGAAGCTCTGGTCGGACACCACCCACGACGCACCGATCTTCGGATAGTTGACCGCGCGGAAATCCTTACCGAAGGCGCTGGCGCCGTCACGGCGCACACCCGCCGTGATGAACAGCTTCTCATTCACCGAGAACACTTGTTCGATGTAGTAGCCGAGCGTCCGACGTTCGTCCGTGCCCTGCACCGCGTTCCGGACGGCGGCCGCGGGGACCGTGGTTGCACCCGGCGGCAAGCTGTTGCCCGTGCCACCCACGTTCGAGAAGAAGTTCCGGATGTACTGCATGCCGACCGACGTCTTGGAGCCCAGCCAGGGGCGCAGCTGGAAGGTCGCGGTCGTGCCGATATCGGCGGTGGACTGATTGATCTCGCTGCGGATGTTCTGAACGTTGCCAACACGGTTATTGCCCAGCACCCCTTCCTCGAACTTCTGCAGCGACTGATCCACGCGAGAGGCGTAGTCGATGCCGAAGGTGGCCCGAGTGGAGAGCCACGACAGCGGCTCGTAGCGGGCCTGCGCGCTATTGATGAACCGATTGACTTCCTGCGACGTGGTGAGGGACAGGATGTCGCCCATGGGGAACGCGCGATAACCAAGCAGCGGCACCCCACGACCGTCCCTGAGATCCTCACGCCACTGCCCACCGAGGGCGCCCACCATGAGCCCGTTGCCGTTGTCTTCGTTCTGCGGCAACCGTTGGCGACTGGTTACAAAGCCTGACGAGATCTGCACGGTGGCCTTGGGCGTCACCTGGGCCGTCAAGTTGGCGCGCAAACTGTTGCGATCGAGCGCATTGGGGCGGATCTGCGAAGCGGGCAGTGACGACACACCGCGCTCTGTCAACAGCCGACTCTGCTCGATGCCAGGCATCTTGTAGATGCCCGTCTCCACTTCGTTCTCGCCGGAGACGAAGAACTGCACCTTGTCGTTGCCGCCGGATACCTGCATGCCGTACTGGGTACGCGCTCCGCGGTCGATTGGCGACAAGCTGTCGATCTTGAGCACATTGCCAACACGCAAACTGTCCGCGCGACAGCTGCCAAGCGCGATGCCCGCGTTCCGGCATTCCACACGCGAACCCGCCGTCGAGCCGGTGAGCTGCGTGCCCCAGCCAAAGAACATGTCCGGGTAGCTGTTCGGGTCGGTGATGGATCCGTTTTCGGTATACACATTCCAGCGGGTCTTGCCCGCCTTGCCCCGCTTGGTGGTGATGTTGATGACGCCGTTGGCCGCTTCGGTGCCGTACAGCGTCGCCGCCGACGGACCCTTGATGACTTCGATATTCTCGATCTCTTCGGGATTCAGGTCATCCAGCCGCGATGGCGCTGACCCACCGACACCGATCGCTGCGCTGCCGGCGGTCGAGGTCATACGCACACCGTCGATGATGACCACTGGATCATTGGACAGCGAGAGCGAGGACTGGCCACGAATCCGAATTCTGGAGCCCGCGCCAGTGGCGCCCGCCGACACCACCTGCACGCCAGCCGCTCGGCCGGACAGCAGGTTACCCATGTTCGCCACCGGGAGCTCGGCAATCTTGTCGGCGACCGCAATCTGGGTGGTCGCGTTGGCCAGTTCGACCTTGCGTTGCTGTCCCGTGACCGTGGTGACCACGGCCGCCAAGGAGAATGCCGACTGGGTGAGCGTGACGTTGGCGATCGCCGGGGCACTCCCACTCACCGTGACGCTGATCTTCTTGGGCTCGTAGCCGATACGGTTCACCTCAAGCGCGATCACGCCCGACGCCACACTCCGAAGCGAATACCGCCCATTGTCGGTGGTGAGCGTGCCGTTGGTGGTCCCGGTAATCAAGACACGCACCTGCGAAATCGGCTGACCGGTGGCCGCGTCCGTGACCTGACCGGTAATGGTGCCAGTCGCCGCCTGCGCCCCCAGCGTCGACGTGCCAAGTGCGACTACCGCGAGTACCGCTCCAATGGCGCGCCGCGCCAGCATCGGCACGCGGAACCGTCCAGCCGCACCGGTCCCGCGTGCTCGCTCTTGGGCGGCTCGCCCACTGTATCGCCACACGTCCATGTTTGTTCTCCCAGGATACTGGATCTCGCGCCAACCGCCGGGATGCGATCGGCAGTGCAAACGACTCTCTCTCACCCCAGTCACGCCGTGACGGGATGGCAGATAGTCGCGCAAAAGTGGGACTGCAGACCGAACCGGCTCGGCAGCGTCCCATTAGCTGTATGCATATGTAAGGCGGGGACGTTCAGCGCTCGCGCGCGCACAGTCCACACCGGAAGGCAGGATGCACCCAACGAACTGCGGTTGAGAGGCAACGATAGGGTGCATCGGAATCACCCTTCGCGCAATACCACCAACAACGGCAGCGACGAGAAAGTCACACGGCCTTGTCTGGCCCCCGTGGCACTCGTCCCCGCACCGCGTTGGCTCGCGCTTCGTATCGAACCCGGCCAGCCGCGTCGATCGGCAATACCAGACGCATGCGCTCGCGCAGATGGGCGAGGGCGTCAGCAGACATTGCATTGAGCGTTCTGCCCACGCTCGGCGCATACTGCAGCGTGTCCCAATAGTCGTCAAAGCTTTCAAAGGTGCAGGTCTCGACGATGTGAACGGTCTCGATCTCCGCGAGCCCCGCCGTCTGCCACAGTGCCTCCAACACGTCGAGTCGGGACGCCTCCGGGCTCGGAGGAGATGGTACGTCGATCCCCATGTCGCGCATCTCGGCCTGGAGCGGCGCATACGGGTGACCGCCGCGGTCCAAGTCCCACGCGTATGCCGTTACAAGGCCACCAGGGCTCACCACGCGCGCCATTTCCGACACTCCCTTGGCGGGGACTGGAACGAAGAAAATCACCAGCGGCATCACCGCCGCGTCGAACGAGCTACCGATGAACGGCAGCGCCATCGCATCGCCGAGGCGGAAATCGACGTCGCGCAGCGCCGGCTGCGTGCGGGCAAAGGCCAGCTGTGCGGCCGATGGATCAATGCCCGTGACTGACGCTGGCGCACACTGCCCCACGATCAGCTCAGTGAATGCCCCGTTCCCGCACCCCACGTCCAGCCAACGACCGCCGGCAACAGGCTGCAGCCAGTCCAGAAACCGTGCGCCCGCCAGCTGGCTCCAGCGCCCCATGAAGCGCTGATAACCGGCGCCATCCTCGAAACGAATCTGATCATTCATGAACGTATTCCGGTTGTCTACTGCGGTTCGATGCGCGGTTCGGTGAGCGGTACGATGATCGGACCAATCCCTTCCGCACACTACCGGCCGGGCACAGTTCTCGTCATGACTTCGACCCAAACCGTCAGTACCGCCGCGCTGATCGCCGACCTCAGCGCTCGCATCGGTGCGCCGTTCGTGCGAAGCAACGCGGACGATCGCCAGTTTTTCTCCCAAGATGTAGTGTACGCTGGCGTGCACACGGTTAGCTGCGTGGTGCAGCCGGGCACCGTCCGCGTCGTGACCAAAGGGGACGTTCGTGCCGTATCGATTTGCGCACTTCTATGTGCTTAGTATCATCCCGCTTTCGATCCTCGCTTTCTGGGATAGTTTCTTTTCCCGGATTCCGGAGGCGCGTGCGGCCGTCCATCTCCACAGTTGGTCTGCCACGCTCTGGGTTATCCTGCTGGCCGTGCAGAACTGGGTCATACACCATCGGCGTTTTGCTCTTCACGCCCGCCTCGGGCAGCTGAGTCTCGCAGTTTTCCCCGTTTTTCTGGCCAGCTTCTTCCTGGTGATCCAGTCAGAGGCGAAAACGGTCCTCCGCGGCGACCCATTCCGGACTGTGTTCGGCCCCGGTATAGCCGTGCTCACGCTCATCGCCGCCGCCGCGATCGGGTACCTGTACCATGCGGGTTTGAAAAACCGGCATACAGTGCCACTGCATGCCCGATACATGCTGGCTATACCGCTCCTGTTTACCGAGTCCATCCTCGGCCGCATCTTCAATGAGTACATGCCAGGCTTGACCGTCAACTCGCTCGAAGACGTGCGCAGGATTTACTGGGCAATTCACTTGTCACAGCTTTTGGCGATCGCGATCGCTTTGCTCCTCTATCTACAGGACCGGACCGTCGGGAAGCCGTTTCTCATCGTGGGCGTCGCGCTGGTTCTGCAGAGTATCGGACTCGAAGTGTATGACGACGTGGCGTGGTGGCGGCGGGTCCATCTGGCAGGCGCGGGTCTTCCGTTTTTCGTGGCGCTGACCACTGGCACGTTGGTTGGCATACTGATCGTTTCGCGAGGATGGACTGCCGGGAAGCGCGACCGGAACGAGCGAAGAACGCTGGCCTAGCTGTAAATGACAAGGAGGTTGTTCACAGGGCGTAACGGCTTCAAGCATGTCGTCAGCGGCCAGTTAGATCATCCCGAATGTCTGCCTTCTGTCACCCGGCATGCAGAAGATTCGGCCGACTGCGGTCATTTCCTCACACTTTCCACGGTTCGCATGCGACGACTCGCACTCGCTTCCCTGCTCCTTGGCTCCGCCGCGTGCTCACGGGATTCGGCACCCAAGGTGAGTGTCAAGGCCACCGCCGCGCCGTCGTACCTCTACGTCTGGGCCGGCGACTCCGCCAAAACCGCGAGCGACTTCCTCGCCGTCATCAACGCGGATCCCACGTCGCCACAGTACGGCGCCGTGATCACCACGTTGCCAACAGGCGAAGTCGGCGCCTACCCGCATCACACCGAAGCGGAAATGCCTGCCAACGGGCACCTGCTCGCCAACGGATTCGGCGCCGGCCGCACGTATCTGTTCGATCTCACCGCGCCTACGTCACCAAAGCTCCTCACCGCCTTTGGCGATCGAAGCGGCTTCAGTCATCCGCACACGTTTATTCGCCTGAATAACGGCAACGTGCTGGCCACGTTCCAGTACGCCGCCGACTCCAACGCCGCCGCGCCCACGCATAGTCACGACGGTGCCAAGCCTGCGCCTGGTGCTGCGGCGCTGGCGGTGCCACACACTACCGGTGGACTGGTCGAGATGGACGAGCGCGGCACCGTCGTGCGCGCCCGGAGCGCCACCGATCCCGCCATCAGCGACCGCTTCATCTATCCTTACAGTGTGCTCGCACTTACGCCCATCGATCGCGCGATCTCGACCACGACCGACATGGACGGCAAGAACACCAAATCCACCGCCGAGTGGGTGCAGCTCTGGCGTCTGTCCGATCTCACGCTCTTGAAGTCCATCGCGCTCCAACCGGGCCCGCGCGGCGACGAGCATCGCTTCACCGGCGAGCCATTTCTGCTCGCCGATGGGAAGAGTGTGTACATACACACGTTCAACTGTGGGCTCTATCTCGTGCGCAACATCGAGAGTGACACGCCCACCGCACGCTTCGTGAAGGCATTCACGGGGGGCAACTGTGGCGTACCGCTGCGCATCGGGAATTTCTGGATTCAGACGGTGCCCGAGGCATTCTCGGTGGTCTCGCTCGACATCAGCGACCCTGAGCATCCGCGCGAAGTGTCGTCCATCAACGTCGGCAAAGACGAGTATCCGCACTGGCTTGCCAGCGACCCGACCAACACCCGGCTCGTGCTCAACTCCGGCGGCAGCACCGGCAATCGTCTCTTCATTATCAACTTTGACAAGAAGACGGGCGCTCTGGAAATCGACAAGCGCTTTCGCGATCCGAACGACACGGTGCCGGGTCTCAAGATGTCGGCACGTCGTTGGCCCAATGGATGGACGGGGACCGTGTCGCCGCACGGCACCGTGTTCTCGCGCTAATCCACCGGCTTGAGAACACTCGCGGGTTCAAGGGACGCGAGCAGAACGCCAGGCGCGCGCCGTACTTGTAGACTCTGCGCAGCTCGCGTCGCTCACGAGCGATCGCAATTTCGGCGCGGAGTTGAACAACCCGGACGATAGGTGCCACTGTGTCCGGGGACAAGATGAACAGTATTTCTTGAGAGACGGCGCACCGT
Source organism: Gemmatimonadaceae bacterium (assembly GCA_031379145.1). GTDB lineage: Bacteria > Gemmatimonadota > Gemmatimonadetes > Gemmatimonadales > Gemmatimonadaceae > Gemmatimonas. The sequence goes on along the minus strand of JANNEV010000304.1, from coordinate 6,275 downwards.
TGTCGATACGAATTGGGTCGGCCGTGCACGCGAAACAGGCGCAGCAGCTCGCACTGGACCCTCGCGGCCTTCACATCAGGACAGCTCTGGCAGCGGAGCACGTAACAAATGACGTGATCGACGATGGTCAGGGGATAGCAGTAGCCGGTGGCGCACGCGCCCGTGCTGTGCGAGGATACAAGAGATCGTGCTGCGCGCGGGCTAGTCCTGCTCGGGGTGCTAGGTCCGCAACCGCTTCGGAATCTCGCGTGCCCCCCCGGCCATCCTGGGTATGCTCGACGAGAATGCAGTCCATCTGCGCTTGCGACGCGGCGGGCGATAACGACAACGGCTCCCGACTGTGTTCCTCAACGCCGTGCAGACTGTACCGTTTTCACACCGTCTCAGGTTGCAGTTGGCAGCTGAGCTGAGCTTGTACTCGCCCCGCACCGCAGGCCAGATCGTGATTGTCCTTGCTATACGTAGAACGACTGCGCGCGCTGCCGCATGCTCTGCCGCTGGAGAATACCATCCTCCCGCAGATCGCGGTCTCGCATGTCGTGCACCGTCACTGGCAGGCCTGCCAGGAATTGCCGCAGCACTAGCGGCTTTGCGCGCGACACCGCAGCCGCGTCATAGCATTCCAGCAGCGTACGATCGCGCGCACTGACAGACACCGGCCCGGTGCATGACCACGCGTGCACGGCGAGTCCTTGTTGCCGCGTCTCAGCATTGTTGCTGAGCATGCGTTGCAACGTCGCGGTCCAGGCCGCGCGCGCGCACCAACGCCCTGCGCGTCCACGCGGGGGGCCTCTATCGACCGACGGTCGTACATCGCGGGCGACCGACCGCGCTGCCGGAGCAGTATCGTGCCGAGTAGTGACATGAACGGCTCGACGTGGATGCGGCGTGGCGCTTCCAGCCAGTGTGCGAACAGTGCGCGCAATCGCTGCGTGGCTTCGTCGCGCGACAGCGCCAGTGCTTCGGCCTGTGCCGGCCCGGGCGAATCGAACATCGGCAGGATGCGCCAGCCCACGTCGAGCGCAGCGAAGAGATCATGGATCTCGTGCAGTCTGGGCGCCGAGTGTGTGCCAAGCACGGTGATCGCACCGAACGGGATGCCGAGCTGCCGCAGTCGATCGATGTTGCACGCGACACGCGCCTCGGTGGACCGTCCACCTGCGGTGAGGCGCACCCCAGACGCCACGTCGAACGACACGCCGAGCTGTACCGATGGTCGCGCAGCATCAGCAGCGATGGTTCGTCGAAGCGCGTCAAGTTCGTTCGCAGGGCAATCTCGTACGAACCGTCATCGCACGCGGCTTGCCCAAGAATCTCGCGCTGCATCCGCAACCCTGCGCGATGTACTCGGCGCCGAGCAGCAGCGGCTCTCCGCCGTGCCAGATGATCGTGCTGCGCACAGGCAGTGCAGAGGTGCGTACACGAAGCTCGTGATAGTCACGTACCGTGACCAACAGCGCACGCGATTGGAGCAGAACATGCGGTCCGTGCGCGCATGGATTCCTCGGAATGGGGGTCCATCGCGGCTGCATCCCGAAACGGCGATCCGCGAGAGTGGAACTTCAGAGGAGAGGACGTAAAGATCGCGGCACGCGCGTCGGCGCGCATTGCGAGAGGTGTCGTGATGCGCGGGTGCAGTCGAGCCGCCGCCCTACCGCCCCCTCTCGCGACTAGTTCGCAGCGTTGCGGATGCGAATCAGTTTGCCGTTCGCATCGTCCGTCAGCAGATACAGTTCGCCAGTCGGACTCTGCACCACTTCCCGCACGCGATCGCGGGCGTTCACGAAGAGCTCTTCTGCGGCGACCACCGTGTCGCCCTCGATTCGCATGCGCCACACACTGCCCGGCCCGAGGCCGCCAACCAGCAAGCTGTTCTTCCAGGCAGGGAATTCGTCGCCGCTATAGAAGTGCAGCGCCGTCGGTGCCACGGTGTGTGCCCACGTCCAAGCTGGTGCGGTGAGCGAGTCACGCGGTGCGGGCGGCGTATACGTGCTGTATCGATATGTGCCCGTGGTGCGGATCGGCCAACCGTAATTGGCACCGGCCTTGAGGATGTTGAGCTCGTCCCCCTGGTTGGTCCCGTGTTCGCTGAACCAGATGCTTCTGGTGACCGGATGTACCGTGAGCCCCTGGCTGGCGCGGATACCGATTGCGTAGAGCCCGCGCACCGCTCCGGGGCCGAAGTTGGGATTGTCGGGCGGGATGCTACCATCGGGATTGAAGCGGTAGATCTTGCCACGACGATCGGCGCGGTCTTGCGAGATCGGCCAGGCCGGTTCGTCACGCTCATTGAAGAGCCGCCCGCCAACGGTGACATACAGCTTGCCATCGGCGCCAAAGGTCAGCCCGCCACCGTAGTGGTGCCGCTCGTTCGTGTACGGCTCGGCGACGAGGATGGTGCGCAGGTCGTGCAACGAGTCGCTGGCCAATCGCGCACGCACGACCTTCGTCGTCCGCCCCTGCCGGCTCATGGCCGCATACGACAGATAGACGAACCGGTTGGAGGCAAAGGCTGGATCGAGCACGACGTCGAACTTGCCGGTGTTGTCACCTCGACCGATCGCCCCAATGCTGTCGGCCATGTCGGCCGGAAAGCCGCCGATCTTCCTCCGCTCCCCGGTGGTGAGGTTCACGCGAAGCAGGTCACCCTCCTTTTCGCTGATCAACGCCTCGGTGGATGAGAGAAAGGCCATCCCCCAGGGACGTTTGAGCCCTTCCATGACCGTCTCCTTGACCGGTCGAGGGAGAACCCCGGGTGCCGTGCCGCGCGGAACGGAGGTCGCCACCTTGTCGACGATGTACCACTCCCCTTCGATCTTGAGCAGGTTGAAGAAGTCGACGAAGGTGAGATCGTTGATGCTGATCTCGGTGCGCGCACTCGCGATGGGGCCGACGATGTCGATCGCCGCGATCTTCGTGGCCAACGTGCCGTGACGGGGATGTGGCCGCGTGCCACCCACGTACGCCTGCATCGTCATGTCGACGAACTTTCCCTCGAGCGATCGCTTGAGGTGCAGCGAGGGATGCAGGGCACGGTTGAAGAGCGCAGAGTCACCGACAGCCCAGGCATCGAAGTACATCTGGATCGTGCGCTCGACCTGCTGCCGTTCCGTGAAGTTGCCGGGCTGGCCCTGCGTCGGTGTCGACAGCAGCAGGGTGGCGACAACAAGCGCCGCGGTCCGAACCGTGTTCATTTCCGTCTGGGTGTCAGGGTGTCGGTGGGCGCCGGCATGGGCCAGCTCGATGCGGCGGTGATGGAAGAGGCGCGGTGTGTTCGACACCGGAGCCCCGAGGGAAGGTTGCTGGCACCGTACGCACTACAGCTTCCAGTTCAACCCAACCAACGGCAGCAACGCCACTTGCGGGCGCCACTCGATTGCGTTGGTCTTGGCGTTCCACTGCTGCACCGATCGGTTCTCGCGGTTGGTCACGTTCTGGATTTCGAAGTACGTGGACAGCCAGGTGCCGCGCACGGCGAACCGGCGATCCACGCGCACATCGAGCCTGGCATACGCCGGCGTGCGTTCGCTGTTCAGGCGGGTAATGTCGAACACCAACCGATTCTGCGATGTGCTCGCGGACTGGTTGAGCGGCGAGAGCGGTCGTCCACTCGAGTAACTCGCACGCGTGGAGAACTCCCAGAGCGTCCCGCGCTTGGCGCCGAGAATGGCAGTGAGCAAGTTCGGCGCATCGTAGCCGCCGGCTCGCCAGATGCCGTCCAGTGCCCGATGTTCAACCCGTGATCGTGTGTAACTGACTTGGCCGTACGTGGAACCCGTCAGCTTCTTCTGCACGAACAGCTCCACGCCGCGCGACCGACCAGTGCCGGTGGAGGTCATCGGGAAAATGAGTTCCTGCACGCCGATCTGATCGCCGGTGTTGGCCAGTGAAAGCTGCGCGTAGTTCCGCGCAACGGGATAGTCCCGATACTGCTTGTCGAACGCCTCCACGCTCAGCACGAGATCGGCACGCGGCGTCCACCGTGCCGACAGCACACTATGGTCGGCCTGCATGGGCGCGAGCCCGGCGTTGGCGGCCACGTTCACGGAGTACACCAGCGGCACCTGTTGGTGATACCGCGCCCATGTGCCGCTCAGGGCCAGCGCGTCGATGGGTCGCACCGTCGCCGAGGCGCGAGGCGAAAGACGCGTGTCGGATGATCGGGCGAAGTGGTCCACCCGCGTGCTTCCGGTCAGATCGATTCTGCCAAGCGTTCGCGAGGCTTCGATGTAGGCGGCGCTAATGTTGGCGTTGGCGGCGACATCAACGTCGATGGGATCTACACGTCCGCGTGCGGCGCTGAACGGGTTGTTCACGCCAAATGGGGAGCTGAGCGCGCTGTTCAAGCTGATGCGCTTGGCGCTCACGCCGGCGCTCACGTCAGCGAGTTGCGGGAAGGCAAGTTGCAGGTCGTAGCGCGCCGTGTATTCGTTCTCACGCGCGTCGTTGTCGAACACGGGGCCGGTGGGGAACGCGTCATCGCGCACGCGGATGACATTGGCGGCGGTACTTCCGCTCAGACGAAGCGTGCCAAACCCTCGCGCGCCGAGCAGCCGCTGCCACGAAAGCCCACCGGTCCAGCGATCACCACGTACACGCGTGGTGCCCGGCGGATCAGGGTCGTCGGTGTCGGTGGCAATGCTGCTGAAATCGATACGGTCGTATCCACCCAGGCCGACGATTGAGAGTTCGTTGCGGCCGTTGACGTGGATCGCGGTCTTGAACTGGAAGTTGGTGGTGTACGGCACGGCGGTGAGGCCGAGGGCGGACGCGAGCAGATCGAGGTAGCTCTGGCGCGCCGACATGATGAAGGTGGCGCGCTTGCTCAAAGGACCTTCGGCGATGAGGCCGGCACCCGCCGTGCTCATGTCGAACTCGGAACGCCAGCGATCGGCATTGCCCTCACGCAGCGAAATGTCGAGCACGCTCGAGAGTCGATTGCCGTACTTGGGCCCGAAGCCGCCGGCCAGAAACGTGGCATCTCGCACCAGTTCGTTGTTGATCATGCCGATAGGGCCGCCGGTGCTCCCCTGTCCGGCGAAGTGATTGATGTTGGGAACCTCGATACCGTCAATGAGCATGAGGTTTTCCATGGGACTGCCGCCACGTGCGATGATGTCGTTGCGCGTGTCGTTGCCGGTGAGTACCCCCGGCATGGCCTGCACGAGTCGACTCACGTCGCCAACGGCGCCGGGCGAACGGCGGATCTCTTCGTACGACATCGTAATGCGCGAGTTGGGCATGGCGCGCGGCGCTTCGATGGTCGTGGCGCTCGCCACGACGCGCACATTCGACAGTTGTGGCGGGGCGGATTCCAGCGTGAGCGCGACCTGCGTTGGGCGACCCGGGTTCACCAACAGGTCCGTCGCAAGCGCCGGCTGGTAGCCGATGCGCACGACGCGAACGCTGCGGGTACCAATGGGGACGTTGGCCACGCGAAAGCGGCCGCCTTCGTCGGTGAGCGCGCTGAGGGCCGTGCCGACAACAACCACCTGCGCATCGGCGATGAACTGACGGGAACTGCGGTCCACCACGGTGCCGGTAAGCACGCCCACGAGCGTGCCGGGCGCTCGCGTGGGAACGGCCTGACTCCCCGGCGACGAGATCGCGCCTCCGGTGGCGCCAGTCTGCGCCAGCAGTGTTCGCGTCTCGGCGGTCAGCACCGGGTTGAACGCAATACCCCACGCCAGCGCCAACAGGCCCGCGGCGCGTTCGCACAGAACTGTACTCAGGTGTATCATCTGTTCTCCTGTGTATGGTTAGTTGAAAAAGAATGGTGTTACTTACACATCAAAAAAGAGAGTCCGCGCGTTACGAGTACTGAAGTCCGGCGAGAACGGTCTCCCCCACCAGCATCCCCAGGCGCTCGGCACCAATCTGTTCGAGCATGTTGGAACAGACCGCCATGGCAGCGACCCCATGAAGACTGGACCAGATCGTCATCGCAGCCGACATCACATCGTGGCGGCCCGTCAGGCCGGCATCATGCAGCGCCTGCACAGCGCGGATGAGCACCCCAAAAGCAGGGTCGTTGCGGAAGTCCTCCCCCGAAGGCAGGACCCCAATATCCATCCGCTCGAGAAACATCACGCGGTAGACCGCCGGATGCTCCACGGCGAAGTGCAGGTACGCTCTCCCTTGCGCCAGCAGCCGCCCGCGCGGATCTGTGCCCTCGCGGTCCGCGGCGTCGAGAGTGACTGCAAACTTGTCAAACCAGGTGTTCAGCACCGTTTGCAGCAGATCGTCGCGGTCCCGGAAGTGGCGGTAGATCGTGG
>JANNEV010000267.1:0-10530 GCA_031379145.1 Gemmatimonadaceae bacterium | reverse complement strand
TGTCTCCAGCGCCCACCACGTCGTACACTTCGCGCGCGGTGGTTGGCACCCGATGCACGATCGAGTCGGCGGACATCAACGCCATACCGCGTTCACCGAGCGTTAGCAGCAGGTGCTCCACGCCCAAGCGCTCAAATGTGGTAGGCATAGCCTCGGGATGCTCGAGATCCACGGTGGCGCCGAGCGCGCTCTCCAGTTCGCGACGGTTCGGTTTGAAGACCGTTGCGCCGCGATACGCAAAGAAATTCCTGAACTTCGGATCGACAACGATCGGAAGGCGACGACTGTTTGCCATGGCGATGGCACCTTCGATCACGGCGGGTACGAGCACTCCTTTGTTGTAGTCTTCCAGTACCAGCGCGGTGGCGTGTGGCATGGCGTGTTCGATGGCCGCGAGCACCTGGGCGATTTCATCGCTGGTCAGGTCAGCGTCCTCCTCTTCGTCAAATCGAACGAGCTGTTGCGATCGCGCCATGACGCGTGTCTTCGTGGTTGTCGGACGTCGGCCGATCACCAGGGACCGAGAGTCGATTCCACACGCCTCGGAGTGCGCCCGCAGTGTGTGTCCCGGCGCGTCGTCGCCGATGACGGCGACCAGATCACAGCCCGCACCCAGCGCGGCCACATTTTGCGCGACGTTCGCCGCGCCTCCCAGGGCCAGCTTCCGATCTCTGACGCGGACGACCGGAACCGGCGCTTCCGGCGAAATCCGATCGACGTCTCCGCGCAGGTAGACGTCCAGCATGGCGTCACCAACAATGACGACGCGTTGCGAGGATGCTCTCTTGAGCAGCGCGTCGAGCCGTGCGCGCGCGATGGTCGGAGCCGCCAGATGTGTCGGGTCGCTGGTCATGAAGGCGGAAGCTAAGAGCCGGGCTCCCGACACAACAGCATCGGTCGATACGCTCTCGTCGAGCGTCGAATGCAACCTGTCGAGCGAGTTGAGCGCGCACATGACCGTTTGCAAGGGCAGTAACCATCTGGCGATGGCGCGCGCTAGCTTCCCACCGGATGCCTCCAACGGAACCCCCAACCTCCGACGCGCCCCCTCTCGGGTCGAAACTCCGGTCGCCGCTCGCAGTGCTCGCCGTTGCCGTGGTTGGCATTTCGTTTGGCGCGCCGCTTACCCGACTCTCGAGTGCATCCGCGCTGGTCATCGCGACCTGGCGCCTCGGGTTGTCCCTCGTGTTGATCGCGCTGGTGCTCCTCGTTGGCGGACACTGGCGCGAGTGGCGAGCGTTGCGTTCGCGCGACCTCGCCTTGACCGGCGGCGCCGGCGTACTTCTGGCGCTCCATTTCTGGAGTTGGAACGTCTCTCTCTCCTACACGAGTGTGGCGGCGTCCGTCTCGCTCGTGAACATGCAGCCGGTCATCATCGCGATCTTCTCGGCCCGTTGGCTTGGCGAGGTCCCGTCACGGCGACAGTGGCAGGGGATTGCCGTCGCGGTCATCGGGGCGCTGGTGGTTGGACTGGCCGACGTTCCCGGCGGCGTCTCTGGACTGGTGCGCACGTTGACGGGTGGCGACGCCGCGTCGAGGTCGACTGGAATTGGCGCTGCATCCGGCCTCTTGGGCGACGCCCGTGCACGCGCGTTGCTGGGGGATCTGCTGGCATGTGTGGGGGCGATCACGGGGGCGCTGTACTTCCTGATTGGTCGACGGCTCCGTCAGTCGCTCTCGCTCTGGTCGTATGTTGGCCTCGTCTACGGCGCGGCTTTCGTTGTCTCGCTCGCTCTGGCTATCACGCTGGGTAATGCGGTGGTTCCGCAGCCACCGCGCGAGATCGCCATCTTCGCCGGCTTGGCGCTTGGACCGATGCTGCTGGGCCACACCGGAATGAACTGGGCGCTCGGCCATCTGCCTGCCTATGTGGTGAATTTGACGACGCTCGGTGAGCCAATCGGGGCCACCATGCTCGCGGCGCTGCTTCCCGGGATCGCTGAGGTTCCTGGGCGCGGCACGATCGTCGGAGGAGTGCTCGTTCTGATTGGTGTGCTACGAACGGCGCGCGGTTCGCCTCGAGGTGATTAGCTTTCGGGGTGCCCCACTCTCGATACGATGCAGCTGCACTCACGCACGCGAACCAGACGCCGTTCAGCTTCGGCGCCGCGCAATCGGCGCTCTCGTTGGATCTGCTCGTGACCAGAGGGTCGCTGATCGAGTCGCGGCATCGCGTTCACGCGGCCGTCGTGCAGTCGGATGGTGCCCTCACTCACGCCGCGGGCGATCCGCTCCTGCGCACGTGGTGGCGGTCCTGCGCCAAGCCCTTTCAGGTCATGCCGCTCGTGGAGGACGGCGGATTCGAGAAGCTCGCTTGGGGAACCGACCAGCTCGCGCTCGCGTGTGCGTCTCACGGCGGTGAACCGGAGCACGTGGCGATCGCGGCGGCAATGCTGTCGTCGGTGGGGCTGGAGGAGGGTGATCTTGCGTGTGGCCCGCACGAACCGTTGTCCGAGCGTGGATCGCGGTTGCTCCGGGAGTCTGGACATCGGTTGTCGCGCCTGCACAACAACTGTTCCGGTAAACACGCGGCGATGCTGGCACGAGCCACACTGCACGGCTGGCAGACGAGCGGCTACGAGCGTGCCGAGCATCCGATCCAACGCGATGCAAGGGAGACGATTGCGGCATGGGCGCGCATTTCGCCAGAAGAGATCGGGCAGGCCGTCGATGGCTGCGGCGTCACCGTCTTTGCGCTGCCGCTCGCGTACATGGCGTTGTCCTACGCGCGTCTGGTGGATGCCGCACGCCGAGACTTCGAGGCGCCTGCGCGCATCGTCGCGGCCATGACGGGTCAGCCGTTCCTGGTCGGCGGATCCGACCGTTTCGACACGGCGCTGATGGAGGCCTTCGACGGCAGAGTGCTCTGCAAGATCGGTGCGGAAGGCGTCCACACGCTTGGGGTGGTGGACCTGGGGCTTGGCATCGCGCTGAAGGTCGAGGATGGCACGCAACGCGCGCAATATCATGCGGTACTCGCCATCCTCGAAGCGCTCGGCGTCGCGCCCGCGGTATGGCCTTCGTCCGTGGGCGACTTTGCGCCGGCCGTTGTTCGCAACACGCGTGGCGAGACGGTTGGCGAGTTTCGCCGAGGAAATGGCAGCGTTGGAGCAGCGACTTGAGCTCGCGGGGGGCGCTCGGAGGGCCGAAGAATCACGAGGGCGGCGAATCGATGACACGGGCTGATGCCCCGCGGGTCACTTTGATGGCGCTCGACGCCGAGACGGCATCGCTGGTGCGGTTGGCGGCGCTGCTCACCGGTGGTTCGGAGGCCGAGATTCGGACCGCCCTGACGCACGCCAACGCCGTTGTGAATCCGGTGTGGATCGAGGAGGTCATCTTGCAGACCTACCTCTTTGCCGGTTTCCCGCGGGCACTGAACGCGGCGCGAGACTGGCGTCGGATCTCGGGACGTCGGGCGCCGAGTTTCGACGAGAGTACAGAGGGGAGTGCGGAGGACTTCGTTGCCCGGGGCGAGGCGACATGCGCGGCAGTTTACGGCGACTTTTATGCACCGCTCCGCGTAAATATCCGAAGCCTGCATCCGGCGTTGGACACGTGGATGATCGCAGATGGGTACGGCAAGGTGCTGGGCCGACCACTCCTGGATCTTCCTCGTCGCGAGTTGTGTGTGGTTGCTGCGTGCGCGATTGCGAGGCAGGATCGTCAGCTGCACTCGCATTTGCACGGCGCCGTCAACGCAGGGGCTGATCGCGCAGTCGTGAGTGCGGCATTGGCGGCCATTGCCGACCTGATCGACGCGGATGACATGCGCCGGTATCAGATGCTCTGGACGCGCGTGAAGGGTAAGTAGGCTTGGTAGGTCCAGCCGGCCAGTCGGGCGGGTGGTGGTCGCCGGTGTGTTGTGTTTCGTCAGATCTCGCGGCCGCGGCCGCTTCCCAGTAATCGAAGAGTCTCATGTTTGTCGATCGCGTTATTGTGCGGGTGGAAGCGGGTACTGGGGGCTCGGGCCAGACCTCGTTTCGTCGGGAGAAGTTCTACCCTATGGGTGGACCCGATGGGGGCGATGGCGGGCGCGGCGGGGACGTGATTGTGCGTGCAGATCGCAACCTGACCACCCTGTTGGATTTCACCTATCGCGACGCGTGGCGAGCGGAGCGTGGCGATCACGGCGGCGGTCAGAATCGCACGGGCAAGTCCGGTGAGGACATCATCCTGCCCGTGCCACCAGGGACGGTCATCCGCGACGTGAAGACGCAGGCGATCGTGTGTGAGATCCTCGACGAACATGATTCGTTCGTGGTGGCCAAGGGCGGTCGTGGTGGCAAGGGTAACGCATTCTTCGTCACGCCCACACATCAGGCGCCGCGAGAGTGGCAGCCGGGCGAAGAGGGCGAAACACGTGAGCTGGAGCTGGAGCTCAAGCTCATTGCCGACATTGGTCTGGTGGGACAGCCAAATGCAGGGAAGAGCACGTTGCTGTCGGTGATTTCTGCCGCGCGACCGAAAATCGCCAACTACCCATTCACCACGCTCTCTCCGAACCTTGGAGTGGTGCCGCTCAGTGACCATCGGTCGTTTGTGGTCGCCGACATCCCGGGCATCATCGAAGGCGCGCATGAAGGGAAGGGGCTCGGCCTCCAGTTCCTGCGCCACATTGAACGCACGCGGATCCTTGCGTTCGTCATTCCGATCGAATCAGAAGATTGGCAGCAGGAACTTGATCAGCTTCGGCATGAGATCGCGGAGCATTCGGCTGAGTTGGCGGCAAAACCGTATTGCGTGGTATTCAGCAAACTTGATCTCCTCGGCGAGCACTATGTCCCCGAGATCGAGGCACCAGGAGCGTTCGGTTGTTTCTCGATCAGTGCGCCAGGTCGTATGGGGCTTGACGTGCTGCTGGACGCGTGGTGGCGCGAGCTGCTGGTGCTTCGGGCCGCCGACGTGAAGCCAGTGCGAGATGCGGACCTCCTCCCCTGATCGGGATGAGATTCGCGACCTGGTAGCGCTGGGCACCTTGCCCGGCGTCGGGGACATTGCCGTCCTGAAGCGGGTAGCCGTGCACGGCTCCGCGCGCGCGGCGCTCACGGCGGAGGCAACCTCGCTGCGGGAGGCGGCGCGGCGCCGTGCGGACACCATCCTCCAGGATGCCGATCGCTGCGGTGCCCGTGTCCTTGACCAAGCGTCCCCCGATTACCCGGAGCGCTTGCGGGACCTCTCCGACGCACCGCCCGTGGTTTTCGCACGCGGGCGCATGCTGAGCGCCGAGGCGCCAGCCGTTGCAATCGTCGGCACGCGTCAAGCGAGTGCCTACGGCCTTCGCACCGCTCGCGCGATCGCATCGGCGTGCGCCTCCGCCGGGGCCGCCGTGATCAGTGGACTCGCGCGGGGCATTGACGGTGCGGCGCACGAGGCGACGCTTGCCAGGGGCGGTCGAACGGTCGCCGTGCTGGGCACCGGTGTTGATGTGTACTACCCGCGAGCGCATCGCACGCTGCAGGACGCTATTGCGACAGACGGCCTGCTCCTCTCCGAGCTTCCACCCGGCGCTTCGGGACACGCTGGCTCGTTCCCGCGTCGCAACCGCATCATCGCTGCCCTCGCGGACGTCGTTTTGGTGGTCGAGGCGGGACGGCAGAGCGGGGCCCTGATCACGGCGGAGTGCGGGCTCGACCTTGGACGTACGGTGGCCTGCGTACCCAATGCCATCGACGTGCCGGGTGCATTCGGCAGCAACGCGTTGCTCAAACGCGGCGCAGAGCCGATTCTCTCGGCGGACGATGTACTGGCCCTGCTTTCGCTTCGGGCCACTCCAACGGCCTCGCCGGTGCTCGACGCGAATGCCGCGGCGTGCTGGACTGCGGTCTTGAATGGCGTGATGGAGGTGTCAGCAATCGCCGTGGCGTGCCGGCTTCCGCTGCGCGCGGTGATGGCCGCCGTCAGCACCCTGGAGGTGGAAGGATTGCTCCATCTGAGGTCCGACGGCACTGTGTGCGCGGACGCATCGGCGCGCGGTCCCTGAGATGGCGTATCGTCACGTCTACGTGCACGTACCGTTTTGCACGCGACGCTGCTCGTACTGCGACTTTTCCATTGCCGTTCGACGCACGGTGCCCGTACGCGAATTCCTGCAGGCGATCAGGACCGAGCTGGTCGTTCGGCGAGCAGCGGGCGCCTGCCGCGAGGTCGACACACTGTACTTCGGCGGCGGAACTCCGACGCGGCTCGGTGCGGACGGTGTGGTCGCGTTGCTGGAGGTGGTCCGCGAGTTCGTATCCTTAACCGCAGGTGCCGAGGTGACTCTGGAGGCGAATCCTGAGGATATCTCGGAGGCATCGGTGGCGGCGTGGCAGCGGGCTGGCGTGAACCGGCTGTCCATCGGCGTGCAGAGTTTCGATGATCGTGTGTTGCGCTGGATGCGTCGAGTCCACGACGCCGAGGCGGCACGGCGGGCCGTCCAGGCGGTACGTGATGGGGGAATCAGCGAGTTCTCGCTCGACCTGATCTTTGCCGTTCCGGAGTCGTTGGGTCGCGACTGGTCGCGGGACGTTTCCATGATGCTGTCGCTCGAGCCGGCGCATGTCTCGCTTTATGGCCTCACCGTGGAACCGCATACGCCGCTCGGACGATGGCACGCCCGCGGCGAGATTCGGGAGAGCTCGGAGGAGCGCTACGAGCGCGAGTTTCTGGATGCTCACCAGCGGCTCACCGGTGGTGGATTTGAGCATTATGAAGTCTCGAACTTCGCCCGCGCGGGCCGGCGCGCGCGGCACAACAGCGCGTACTGGCGTGCCGTGCCTTACCTTGGAGTAGGCCCATCGGCGCATGGCTACGACGGCGAGTTCCGGAGGTGGAACACCGAAGCGTATGCGGCGTGGCAATCGGCCCTGCTACTCGGGACGGATCCCGTGGGTGGAGTGGAGCGGCTCACGCCGGACAACCGGGTCGCGGAAGCAGTGTATCTGGGGCTAAGGACACGAGATGGTCTCGCGCTCTCGGATCAGGAACGACAACATGTGCAGCCTTGGCTGGAGGCGCAGTGGATGGAATGGACCGAGTCCGGCCGGACGTCGCATGTACGATGTACCGCAACAGGGTGGCTTCGGCTGGACGCGATGGCCGCCGACTTGACAGCACTCCGCGGTCGTTCCTAGGGTTCGCTCCTTGACGCACGGCGAGGAACTCAGCGAACGGGAACGGCAGGTACTCGAAGCCGTCATCCACAGCTACGTCGCGACGGCGGAACCCGCAGGGTCCCGGACGATTTCGCGACGTGCTGGGCTTGGCATTTCGCCGGCCACCATTCGCAACACCATGAGCGACCTCGAGGAGAAGGGATATCTCTTTCATCCCCATACGTCCGCGGGTCGCGTGCCGACGGACAAGGCGTACCGCGTCTACGTGGACTCCCTCATCCGGGTCGACCCCGTCTCGCATCAGCAGCAACAGACGTTGGCCGAACAGATCGCGTCGGGCGGCTCCGCCATTGAGACGATCCTTCGGCGCGCCGCTCAGTCACTGGGGGTCCTGACACAGGAGCTTGGCGTGGCGATTGGTCCGCGCTTGGAGCGCGCCACGCTACGAAAGATCGAGCTGGTTCGAGTCTCGTCGGATCGTCTGCTGATGGTGCTGGGCCTGACAGGCGGAACCGTGCGAACCATCTTTGTGGAAGTCCCCGGAATCATCGCTGATGAAGCGCTGGTGGAGGTCACGATCGTCTTGAACGAGCGTCTCGCCGGACTGACGCTCGATCAGGTGCGGACTTCGCTTGCGTCTCGGCTTCGGGACGTTCAGACGGGTCCACACAGTGTCGAACTGCTGAACATTTTCGTTCAGGAGGGCGAGCAGGTTTTCGGGCGCGCGGCCGAGCCGATTGACACGGTGGTCATCGCCCAGCCCTCGTTGCTCGCGGAGCAGCCGGAGTTCGCGTCGGGCGATAGTCTAAGGCGACTTATTGAGCTGACGGAAACTCGCCAGCAACTTGCTACGTTACTCGAGGTCCGTCCTGGCGCCAATGGGATGTCCATCACGATCGGCAACGAGCACGGTGACCCTCGGCTCGAGCCGTTTACTGTTGTAACTGCTGAGTACTCCGCGGGATCGCTGAGCGGAGTCATCGGTGTCATCGGTCCGACGCGCATGCCATACGAGAAGGTGATTGCGCTGGTTGGCCACACATCACGTCTCGTTTCTGATTTGCTCTGCTGACGGGTAACCGTCACTTGACCGGCGCGGCTTTCGAGCTGCGCTTTTACGGGAAATTCTTACATGGCCGATTTCTACGCGGTGCTCGGTGTGCCGCGCGACGCATCAGAAGACGACATCAAACAGTCGTACCGTCGCCTGGCGATGCAGTGGCACCCCGACCGGAACGGGGGCGCCAAGGAAGCTGAGGAGAAGTTCAAGACGATTACCGAAGCGTACGACGTGCTGCGAGATCCGCAGAAACGGGCGGCGTTCGATCGGTACGGTGAGGCGGGGCTGCGTGGGGGTGGAGGACAGGCGGCGTACGAACATGTCGACCTCTCCGACGCGCTCAACATCTTCATGCGGGATTTCGGCGGCTTCGGCGATCTGTTCGGCGGTGGGGCTGGTCGTCGCCCGTCCGGTGCGCGCGCCGGTGCAGACATCAAGCTGCCGCTGCCGCTGACGCTCGCCGAAGTTGCCACGGGCGTCGAGAAGACCGTCGTCCTCAAGGTCCTGGAGGCCTGCGAGAAATGCGAGGGTTCTGGCGCTGAACCGGGCACAAAGCCTCAGACGTGCGCGACCTGCGCCGGAGCGGGCGAGGTGCGTCGGGCGCAACGGTCGTTCTTTGGGCAATTCGTCTCAGTGGCCCCCTGTCCGACCTGCGCGGGCGAAGGGCAGGTGGTGTCGGCGCCGTGTAAAAAGTGTCGAGGCGAGGGGCGCGCGCGCGCCGAGCGCACGCTCAAGATCACCGTTCCGGCGGGTGTCGCGACGGGACAGTACATGACGCTTCGCGGCTCGGGAAACATTGGACCGCGCGGAGGTACGCGAGGCGACGTCCTGGTTGTGTTCGAAGTTGAGGACGACGAGCGATTCGATCGCGATGGGGAAGACCTGTTCTGCGAGGCGCTGGTGACCTATCCGCAACTCGTATTCGGCGCCGACATTCGCGTGCCTGGCGTTCTTGGCGAGCTCTCGCTCCGGGTGCCTGCGGGCACGCAGAGCGGTGCAGTGTTTCACCTGCGGGGGCGTGGCCTGCCTCGGGTCAACGCCAGCGGTGTGGGCGACCTGCACGTGAAGGTGCAATTGTGGACGCCGCAATCCGTGCACGGTGAGGAGGAGCACGTGATCAAGCACTTGGGAACGCTGCAGGGTAAGGCCCCATCCCAGCGCGAAAAGAGCATCTGGTCCAAGATGAAAGAAGCCCTCGGTGCCTGAGATCGCCGCGCGCTGGACCAGCGTACGCGTGCGCCCAGCGCCTGGAGACGAGGCGGCTCGAGTCGCGTGCCTGGCGGCCCTTTTCGCCGTTGGCGCACAGGGCATCCATGACGACACGGGAACGCTCATCACACACTTTCCTCCGTCCATCGATCTGGTCGGCGTGCATGCGGCGCTCTCGGAAGCCGACCCGATGGCCGTCATCGAAACCGCTCCAGTGCCGATGGTGGATTGGAGCGAGGCCTGGAAGGAGCGCATTGTCGCGCATGATTTGGGGGCATTGACGGTCACGCCGCCGTGGTTGAGCGAGGGACTGGACGCTGCGCGCACGATCGTCATCGATCCCGGCATGGCGTTTGGCACGGGAGATCACGCGACCACGCGAGGTGTGATTCGCTTGTTGCCGACCGTGTTGAGAGTTGGCGACATCGTGGCGGACTTGGGCGCAGGTAGTGCGGTACTGGCAATCGCTGCGGCAAAGTTGGGTGCGGCGCGCGTCTATGCGATCGAACTCGACGCCGATTCCATTCCGGATGCCGAGATGAACGTGGCTCGCAATGGCGTGGCCGATCGCGTGCATGTATTCGAAGGAGACGCCGCGACATTCCTTCCGATGATCGCACCGGTGCGTGTCGTGCTGGCGAACATCATTTCTTCCGTGCTCGTGGAACTGTTGCCCGTGGTGACGCAGCACCTCGCGGAGGATGGAATGGTCATTGTCAGCGGGATTCTGCAAGAAGAGCGATCGGCCATGCTCGACGAATTGGCGGCGACCGGCTGGCGCTTGGTGAGGGAAGACGCGGAGGATATCTGGTGGTCGGCGTCGATCGAGCGGGCATAGCCGCGGGCCGGCCGACCTTTGTGTGCGCCGACACGTTCGCAGTCGGCATGTCCTGCACGCTCGACGATCAGGCGGTCCGGCACATGCGCGTGCTGCGCCTGGACGCGGGTGCATTGGTGGGACTACGCGATGGGCAGGGGTCGGCCGCTGAGGCAACCGTGGTGCGCCTCGCCAAGTCATCAGCTGTGGTGCAGATCTCTCGCGTGCAGTACGTGGAGCCGTTGCCGGCCGTCCACCTGTTGCTCCCGATCGCCGATCGTGACCGGATGCTTTGGTTGGCCGAGAAAGCGTGCGAGTTCGGCTGCACCAGCTGGCGTCCGGTGATG
>JANNEV010000234.1:0-2117 GCA_031379145.1 Gemmatimonadaceae bacterium | reverse complement strand
ATCCGGTGACGGTAAATGACCCAGCCACGGTCGCACGGTTCGTTCCCACGCTCAAGCGCGTCGCCGGCCCCGCCGGCGCGACGGAGCGCGGGCTGACGATGCCATCGGAAGACTTCTCGCGCTATGCCGAAAAAGTCCCCGGATTTTTCTTCAATCTCGGGGTCACGCCTGCCAATCAGGATTACCGGACTGCCGCGAGC
Source organism: Gemmatimonadaceae bacterium (assembly GCA_031379145.1). Classification (GTDB taxonomy): domain Bacteria; phylum Gemmatimonadota; class Gemmatimonadetes; order Gemmatimonadales; family Gemmatimonadaceae; genus Gemmatimonas. The sequence continues at coordinate 1,917 of JANNEV010000234.1, read as the reverse complement.
AATCACTCACCGCTGTTCGAGGCGGATGATGCGGCGCTCCCGTACGGCGTGCGTGCGCTCAGCAGCGTCACCATGGACTATCTCCGCGGCGGCGCGCCGCAGAAGCCCGTGCCGTAATCACGGTTGCGACATCGCGCATTGACGATGCCACGGCGATGCAGTACCGTCCGTGCAGTTCGGCAACTTCTTCTGGGGATCCTTCGATGCGCCATTCCTGCTCCACGTATCTCGTCCCTTGCACGCCGGTTTGCCGGCGTCCGGTCGCTGCTGTTCCGGCGATGGGTACGGGTACGCGATTGATCGAAGCAGGGCCACTCGGGTAGAAGCCGCGAAGACGTCGCCGCTCCCCGGAGCGTAACGCCCCTCCTGCTTCGTGCCGACGCAGGAAGGGCGTTTTTCTTCGCGGAACGACGAGGTACTGGATGACCGGTTTGAACGAGGCAGCAACGGCGACGCCGGCGGGCGCGGCGCCCACCCCCACCATCAGCGGCTGGTGGCGTGATCTGCGTGACGCCGCCCGCGGCGGACGGCACGATTACACGAAGGGTCCGATCGGCCGGGCTATTTTCTTGCTCGCCGTTCCGATGGTGCTCGAGATGGTGATGGAGAGCCTCTTCGCGGTATCCGATGTGTTTTTCGTGTCGCGACTCGGCGCCGCCGCCGTGGCCACGGTGGGGCTCACCGAATCGATGATGATCGTGGTCTATACGCTGGCCATGGGACTGGCCATCGCCGCCGGCGCAGTGATTGCACGGCGCATCGGAGAACAGGATCCGGAAGCCGCCGCCCTCGCGGCGGTGCAGGCGATCGGGTTGGCGGTACTCGTCGCGGGAACCATCGCGGCGTCGGGTGCAGTTTTTGCGCCGCAATTGCTGCGCCTGATGGGGGCCGATGCTGCCGTGCTCTCCTCGGGTGTCACGTTCACACGCGTCATGCTGGGCGGCAGCGTCACGGCGTTCCTGCTCTTCGTCATCAACGCCTGCTTGCGTGGCGCCGGAGACGCTGCGGTGGCCATGCGTGTGCTCACGCTGGCAAATGGCATCAACATCGTGCTGGGACCGCTCCTGATCTTCGGCGTCGGCCCGTTTCCTGAACTCGGCGTGACCGGTGCGGCCGTGGCCACCACCATCGGGCGAGGCGTTGGCGTGCTGTTTGCCGCCAGCCGGTTGTGGCGCGGATCAGGGCAGCTCGCCGTGCGTATGCGCCATCTGCGAGCGGATGGGGAGGTTTTGCGCCGACTCGTGAGCATGTCACGCAATGGCACGTTTCAAGTGCTCGTCGGCTCACTCAACTGGATTGTGCTGGTGCGGCTGATGTCCGGATTCGGCAGCGTGGCGATGGCCGGATACACCATTGCAATTCGATTGGTCATCTTCGGCCTACTCCCGGCGTGGGGGTTGAGCAATGCCGCGGCCACCATGGTCGGACAATCGCTCGGCGCGTCCGATCCCCAGCGCGCGGAACGATCGGTGTGGGTGGCCGCGCGATACAACGTGGTCTTTCTGGGGCTGATGGCTGCGATATTCCTGATCGGCGCACCGTGGATCGTGCGCTTCTTCACACAGGATCCTGCAGTCGCGGATGTGGCGGTGTTCGGTCTGCGTACGATAGCGTTGGGTTTTCCGGCCTTCGCCTTCGGGATGGTGCTCACGCAATCGTTCAACGGGGCGGGGGACACGGCCACGCCAACCTGGATCAACATTGGCGTCTTTTGGCTGTTCGAAACGCCGGTGGCGTGGGCGCTCAGTGCGCATTCTCCGCTGGGGTGGAAGGCGATCTTCGTGTCGGTGCTGGCCAGGGGCCCGCAGCTCGTACTCGGGTGGGAGCCCCTCGTCGTCACCGGCGATTCGATGGCGCCCCGCATCCACCGCGGCGACGTCGTCGTCATCGAGCCCTTCGACCATCAGCGCCTGGCGC
>JANNEV010000192.1:0-3423 GCA_031379145.1 Gemmatimonadaceae bacterium | reverse complement strand
CCCCGGCGTGAGCCACACCGAATGAGCGGACACGTCGCCGTGCGGCGCGCCGGTGTCGTGCACATACTGGAGTGCGCTGCCCGCTTCGCGCAGAACCGAGAGCGCCACAGGTACCGACTCCGGACCCAAGCGACTCACCCGAGACAGGACAGTTTCGCCGCTGATCCACCGACGCAGATAGCCCGGCCCTCGCCGGCTCTCTTGATAGGACGCCCAGTAGTGGTATGTCGTGGGAATGGACGGATGGTTGCGATGCGCAAGTGCGCGCGCCTCCTGACGGAGCCATCCGGCATGGGATTCATCCGCCGTGCTCACCAAAGACAGCGACCGTCCGAGGGCGTCGACCACTTCCTGATAATGGCGAAACTCCCGCTGCAATCCCTCATTGCCCCACGACCATCCCGGCGGCAGTACCCACGACTCAAGATGCGGCGGGGGAGACGCCGTGGCGCTGTGCGCGGCGTGAATCGAATCCGAAGCCATGCAGAAGAGTAACGCACCGACCGACGCAAGGCGCGCTCGGAACCGTTGCTTCGATACAGGTGCTACGAGACAGCGACCAGCATGATCGCTAGGGTCGCGCCGCCGTCCGCGTTGTTTTCCAGCGAGATGGTGCCTCCCCAGCCCTCGATGAGTCGTCGGCTGATGGCAAGCCCGAGGCCGCTGCCGCTGGTGCTCGTGGAAAAATGCGGCTCAAAAACCCGTCCCGAAGCCTCGGCTGCAACGCCGGTCCCATCATCGTGCACCGCAATCCGAATCCGCTCCGCATCACGGCGCACCGCCACCGTGACGTTCCTGGCCTGCGCGTGCCGCGCATTCTCCAGGACGTTCAACAGCACCTCTTTCAGTTCATCACGCCGAGCGAGCGCCAGCATCGGCGGCGCGTCAGCCCTATCGTACTCGTCCGGCAGCAGATGCCAGCACACGCCGCTGTCTCCGAGCCGCTCCAGTGCGAGCACGTCCCGCACCGCGGCCAACACATTCACGGCGGTCGCGACCCCTCGGTCCGCAGGCGCGGTTCCGTAGCGACTGAACGCCTTGGCGATTTCGTCGAGGTGATCGATCTCCGCCAACACCCGCGTCACGTTGGAATCCAATATCGCGCCAAAGTCAGTACGACCGTCGCGAAAGGCCCGCTGCAAGTGCTGCACGCCAAGACGAATGGGCGTGAGCGGATTCTTGATCTCGTGGGCGACCTGTCGCGCCATCTCACCCCACGCGAGCACGCGCTGCGCGGTTGCGAGCTCCGTCACATCGTCCAGCGTCAGCACGGCGCCGGAGGGTAGTCGCGTCAACCGCGCGCGAAGCTGGCGACCGGCCACGGTCAGGTCGAACGCGTCCTCGGCGACCGCATCCGGGGCCGACATCTCCAGGAATGCTCGGCATCGACGCACCAATGGCCCGAAGTCGAGGGGCAGCACGGCAAGCGTCGCACCTCGCTCTCGAACCGCGACCAGCAGCAACGCTTCCGCCCGCGGATTCGCGACTACGATCTCACCAGTCGGCGTAAGCGCGAGCACGCCGCTAGCCACGTGTTGCAGCACCGCCTCCGTACGACGCTGCGCTGCACCCAAGGCCGCGCGACCGGACGCCAGGTCCTTCGCCATGCGTCCAAAGGCGCGATACACCGGCGCAAACTCTGCGGCCGGAGCCACGCCCAGCGACGGGTCCTCACCGCCGGCCGCGATTGTCAGGGCGGCTTCGCGCAATGCCCGCACGGGTCGCGCCAGCGCTCGCGCGGCGATACCGCTTGACCATACCGCCGCCAGCGCTCCAAGCGCGGTGGCGAAGAGCACCAGCACACCCAGGTCGGCGCGTCGTTCGTCCAGCGCGAACTCATCACCACGTGCCGCCGTGGCCAGCACGGCCGTGCCGTCCGTGGACGGTAAGCGCCGGAATCCAACCAGTGCCTCGCGTCCACCGATAGCCAGACGTCTCGTCGAAAAGAGCTCGTCGGCGCCAGTCTCGGCCCCATCAATGGAGGCCGGGAGCAAACGGCCCAATGGAGCGAGCGCATCCTGCAGCAGATCACTCGCCGTCGAGAGCTGCCCATTGCGATACAGGAACAGAGGCGCCCCGACGCTCGCGGCCGCGGTGGACAACTCGCGCTTGTCCGCGTCCACGGCCGCAACGCGCAACGCTTCGCGGACCAGCAGTTCACGTGCCGCCTCGTCATCGTCCTGCAGCCGATACCAGGACCATCCGGCGAAGATCGCCGCCGGCGCGACGAAAAACGCCAGCAGTGCGAGGCTCAACCGAACCCGGTAGGACCGCGACCATCGCGTACGACGAACGCGCAGCCAACGGCCGAGCGCGCCGTCCGCCATGGCGCTGGTTCCCCACAGCAACATCACCGCGACCACGTCCATCAGCACAAGGAGCGCGCCTCGAGGCAACAGCGCGTCGAGTCCACGCAGCTCCACCTCCACATGCACTTGTCGAGCACCCAGGCCTCCACCCACCACGCCGTCCCCGTGCATGGAGGTGCCACGTCGCCGCCATTCGATGGGACGAATGGTCAGGTCCGTCGGCGTCGTCGTCGCGAGGCTCAGCAGGTACGGCGGTTCGCGGCCACGCTCGCCGGCAGTGCCGATCACGGTGGAGAACGGATCTCGTGGCAACAATCCCGTGCGCGGCGGCACGGCAATGGTGATGACACTGCCATCGCCGGCTGGAACACCGGCAACCAGGATGGTTGTCGGCCCGTCGTCGACCTTGTAGATCTGCACGCTTCCCACCTGACGGACGAACTCGGCGATGCGAGCCAGCGTGGTCAGTGAGTCGCTGATTGGCGCGAGGGAAATCTCCGCGGCTGGCACCTCGTTTTGCTCGGGAATCCACCGAGCGATGCGCGCGGGGTAGCCTGCCTGCGCGAGATCAGTCGATGCAAAGAGTCGAAGAATCTCGTCGCTCTGCTGCGGAGGTCTCGGATTCTCGAACAATGCGCCGGCGAACCGACGCAGCAGCTGTTCGGCATTCGGGTCCACGGCAGACAGGCGAGGCAAGTCCTGCTCAGCCAACTGCATTCGGGCGCGAACCACTTGGCCCCAGGTGAGGGTTGCCGCGCCCGTGCCGGCCACCACAGCCGCACCCAACACCAAGGCCACTCCGCGACGCGTCAGGGCCAAGGCCCCGATAGCCAGTACCCAACAGATCGGATACCACGCGGGCCAAACCCCCGGGGCTTCCCAGAGTGTCGGTGCGAGCAACGCCGCCGCGATGGCCAGAAGAGGCGCCGTCAGCGGCGGCACCCCCCGCGCGCGCCCGAGGGCGACCTGCCCGGCAGTAGCCCCGGCCAACATCAGCGACGCACCCGCAATGGCCAGTGCCAGTTGCCAGGCCGCCCACAATCGCGTGCCGGCACCCGCCTGCGGCAGCTGAATCCCTCGCGCCAGATCGCGCAGGACGAACGGCCCAAGCGCC
>JANNEV010000176.1:0-3230 GCA_031379145.1 Gemmatimonadaceae bacterium | reverse complement strand
GATTCGCTGGACGGGTGACGGTGATGTAGTGCCCCGGCGGGCCTTCGTACGGATGCGACGTGGTACGAGTCACACCGGGATAGCGTGCACGAACGTCGGCCTCGCTGCTCCCCACGCCCACGCCTTCCACCGTCTTCACGTTTGCTGAGTCGATATCCACGCGCACGATCGTGTCACCCTCCACCATGAACGACACCCCAGCCGGTGCCGTGGACAAGTACGCCTGCCCGCACGACTCGTCTGGCTCGATGCGTTCCGTGCGCGCGCTTGCGTTGAGCAGCCGCGCGGTGGGTCCCACTCGCATGCCCACCCGCACCGGACCGGCGCCATCGGCGCGTGCGGTCCACAGCGTGGTTGACATTGGAGTCTGCAGCAGGAGCCCCACGCAGAACACCAGTGGAACTGCAGTGACGGGTAGGTTGCCTGACTTGGCCACGTGGGCTCCGGTGCTGAATGCTCAGGCTACTATCGCGACCGCGACCGCGACCGCGACCTCGACCTCGACCTCGACCGTGACCGTCTGCGCAGCAGTGTAGCCCGCAGTGACTGAGCCCGCCATCGTCGCCAGCTGACGTGCCGCACCGGCGCTGATCTGTCACGCTCGGGAGTACCACTGGTCGGAAACTCGTTTATCCGATGATCGAAGAGCTGAGCCAATACACATGTCTTATTTGCTGTATCTCCAATACGAGGCTATTATCGACCATTCCAGACAACTCGTCGATAGTCGTTACAATCCCTCCCAATGACCCCGGCTGCACTTCCTAACATTTGGCATGTCTTCAACTTACGATCTTCGCCCTTCTGGCAGGATCCGCTTGGCGACGGCGACCAGACCCATCCGCTGAGCCTGTTTGTTGGCCGTGAGGCGGAACTAGAGCAGCTGATAGCTGGGCTATATGGCGCCGGTGCCAGCTCATCTCGGCGGGCCATCGCCGGCTCGTTGGGAATCGGGAAAACCACCCTGGTCAAGCAATTCAAGGCGCTCGCGCAGGCGAACGACTTCCTGACCACCGGCAGCGTGGTCCCGATCTACGCGGACGACACCAGCGAATCGCTCTTCGGCCGGGTGCTCGGCACCATTTACGACATCCTGCTCGCCAATCGCCCGCACACCGTCGAGCATCCGGCCATGCAGGCCGCGCAGGTCCTGGTCCGCGCCGCGCGGGAACGCATCCGTGGGGGAGGCGGGTCGATGTTCGGCGTGGGGGCATCGGTCAGCCAGAGCATGGTGTCGACGGCGCCAAGGGACATGCTGCTGGACGGGCCACGCGTTCTGCGCGATCTCATGACGCTGGTGGGCGAGAGCGACGCACACGGCGTCCTGGTGCACATCAACAATCTGGAGCATCTCAGCGAGGCCGACGCCGAGCGCGCCGGAGTCATTCTGCGTGACCTGCGGGACCCGATGCTGATGCACAATCGCCTGCACGTCGTACTCGTGGGTACCGTCGAAGCGATCCGGGCCACCGTGCTCACGCACGCGCAGGTGCGCACGACGTTCAGCGTGCTGACGCTGGAGCCCCTGATCATCGCCGATGTTCAGCGGTTGCTCCGGGAACGCTACGCATGGATGCGCCTCGACGACGCAGCTCCCTTCGTTCCCCCGGTGCACGACGACGCTATCGCGACACTGCACGACATGTTTCGAGGCGACTTGCGCGGTGTCCTCAAGGCGCTGGAAGACGGCGTCACGCCCAACATCGGTCTTGCGCCGTCGCCCGTGAATGCAGACCAACGCGCACAGGGGCCATTTCGCCCGTTGGTCTTTGACGAGTTGAGGCCCACGCTTCAGCGAGCCTATCTTGAAGAACTGAACACGCTGGTGGAGCCGGCGCGCGTCGCGCAATTGACCGCGTGGGGGCAACTCGATGCCTCAACGGTGCACACGCAGAAGTCGCTGCGCACGCTGTGGGCCATTTCGCAGTCGTCGGTATCGCAGGCACTGATGGCGCTCATTCGTGCGGGATATGTGACCACGATACCACGTGCACTTGGCGCCCCGACGCAGTACGTCCTCACCGGCCGCAGTCGCCTGATCTTTGGTTGCGGAATGCCGCAGCACTGAGCTCCAGGGGCCGAGCGTTCAGGCAACACTCCGGTCAGTTTCTTCGGTGCACACGATGTCATCAACGAAACAGGCGACGTCCCCGAATCCCGGGAACGCCGCCTGTGTCGTGAATCAACGCTGTACCGCGTACCGCCTAGTACCGATAATGATCCGGCTTGAACGGTCCCATCGCATTCACGCCAAGGTACGACGCCTGCTCCGTGTTCAGCACCGTCAGCTTCACACCCAGCTTGTCGAGGTGCAGACGCGCCACCTTCTCGTCCAGATGCTTGGGCAACGTGAACACGCGCTTGCCGTACTTCTCAGCGTTCGCATGCAGTTCGATCTGCGCCAACACCTGATTGGTGAAACTCGCGCTCATCACGAAGCTCGGGTGACCCGTCGCGCAACCGAGGTTCATCAATCGGCCTTCGGCAAGAATCAGAATCGAGCGGCCGTTGGGCAGCACGAACTCGTCGTACTGCGGCTTGATGTTGATGCGCTTCATGCCTTCGACCTTCTTGAGACCGGCCATGTCGATTTCGTTGTCGAAGTGGCCGATGTTGGCCACAATCGCCTTGTCCTTCATCCGGCTCATATGCTCGACGGTAATCACGTTCTTGTTGCCCGTCGCCGAGATGAAGAGGTCGGCCGTGTCGACGATGTCTTCGAGCGTTGTGACCTGATAACCCTCGAGTGCCGCCTGCAGCGCGCAGATGGGATCGATTTCGGTGATGACCACGCGCGCGCCCTGCCCCTTGAGCGCCTGCGCGCAGCCCTTGCCCACATCGCCGTAGCCCAGCACCACGGCCACCTTGCCGGCCAGCATCACGTCGCTCGCGCGCAGAATGCCGTCCGTCAGTGAGTGCCGGCAGCCGTACAGGTTGTCGAACTTGGACTTGGTGACGGAGTCGTTGACGTTGATAGCCGGGAACAGCAGCGTGCCCGCGTTCAACATTTCGTAAAGGCGATGCACGCCTGTGGTGGTCTCTTCGGTGACGCCCTTGATGTCCTTGGCCACCTGCGTGAAGCGACCGGGGTTGGTCTTGAGCTGCGTGCGCAGCAACTCGAGAATCACGCCCCACTCTTCGGGATCCTTGTCGGCATCAAACGCCGGCACCGCGCCGGCCTTTTCGAACTCGACGCCCTTGTGGACCAACATGGTCACGTCGCCGCCGTC
>JANNEV010000157.1:0-9232 GCA_031379145.1 Gemmatimonadaceae bacterium | reverse complement strand
AGGTGCTCAAGGCATGGGGGTGGCTGGTACTCACCGACTTGCACGGCGAGATCATCGTCAAGGAAGCCGTCGATCAGACGAAGTTCGGCTTCAACTACGACAGCCAGGAATACGCCTACCAGGAAGTGTTCAAGCTGTTGAACGACGCCATCACGAACCTCAAGCGTACCGATGGCGCCGTAGACGCCCGGTACCTGGGCCGCACCGACAAGGTGTACAATGGCGACCGCACCAAGTGGCTCAAGATGGCATACGGCCTGCAAGCCATTGCCTTGAACCACTTCTCCCGGAAGTCGACCTACAAGCCAGCCGAGGTCATCGCGGCGGTCAACAACTCGTTCACCAGCAACGCCGACGATGCGCTGCTCGCGTATCCCGGCACGCAGAACGACGACATCAATTTCCTCGGACGGACGCGCGGCAACTTCAACAACTACCGCCAGACCGTGTTTGCCGTGAACCTCATGAACGGCGTGGAGTTTGGCGGGGTGGTGGACCCACGCATGAGCCGCATGCTATCGCCATCGCCCGACGGTCTCTATCGGGGCTTGGATCAGAACGTCGTCAACTTTGGCGCACTGACCACCACACAACGCCCGAACAACTTCTACGGCTACGCGGACGCCGGCGGGTTGGCCCTGCCGGGACGCTACCTGTTCGCCGACAAGGTCCGGATGCCGATCATGACCTACTCACAGCTGCAGTTCGTCAAGGCGGAAGCGGCGTACAAACTGGGAGACCGGGCCACGGCGCTGCAGGCGTACACCGAAGGCGTTGCGTCGCACGTCGACTTCGTGAACGCGCGCAATACGGACGCGGGACAGTCTCCCACCGCCATCAGCACTGCGGAGAAGGCCGCATTCCTCGCCAGCCCGGCGATCATCCCCACAGCGGCGAATCTGACGCTCACGCAGATCATGTCGCAGAAGTTCATTGCGCAATGGGGCTGGGGCCACAATGAGGTCTGGATGGATATGCGTCGCTACAACTATACGGACGTGGATCCGGCCAGTGGCAAGCAAGTGTTCCCGGGCTTCACACCGCCAGTCAGCCTGTTCCCGGACAATGGTGGCAAGGTCGTGCAACGCATCCGAGCGCGCTTCAATTCCGAGTATGTCTGGAACGTGCCTGCCCTGACGGCGATTGGCGGACTCGCGCTGGATTTCCATACGAAGCCGCTCTGGATCACTCAACCGTAACCGTGATGAAGACCATTCGATCTCTCGCCCTCGTCGTCGGCGCGGTGGCTCTGGCCGCCTGCGAAAAGAACGCCGTGCAGGACATCACCGGGACCCTGCCGAGCGCTCGCATCAAGTTCTTCAACTTCGGCGTGGGCACCCCCGCGGTGAACTTCTACGCCAATGAATCGAAAATCACCGCTGTGCTTTCCGCGACGGGTGTGGAATCCACCAACGGTGTCGCGTCCGGTGGCGTCGGCGGCGGCGGATTCTATTCGGCCATCGACCCCGGCCAGTACACGTTTTCGGGTCGTATCGCTGCCGCCGTCGATAAGGACCTGACCATCACGCGCGCGTCAAGCACGCTCGCGGACGGCAAGTCATACTCGTTCTACATCAGCGGCATCTACGACGCCACGGCCAAGACGGCCGAGGGTTTTATCGTCGAGGATTCGTACGTCAGCACCATCGACTTCACGGTCGCCTACGTGCGTCTGGTCAACGCGATTTCGAACTCCACTCCGATGACGTTGTTCGCCAGAAACACCACGACGGGTACGGAAGTGGCCGTCGGTGGAGCGGTGGCATACAAGTCGGGAGGCGCGTTCACTTCTGTTCCGAACGGAGTGTATGACGTCAGCACGCGGGTGGCTGGTTCCGCAACCAACCTCATCACGCGAACCGGCGTGAATTTTGTGGCAGGTCGGGTGTACACCATCGGGGCACGCGGTGACATCACGGTGGTCTCCACGACACTTGCCACGCGGCCGCAGCTGGACAATACGTTGAATCGGTAGTCTGCCAGCGATGATTCTGGTCAAAAGGCCCTCGGCTGTTGCCGAGGGCCTTTTGCTTGTTTTTTGGACCCAGCTACGCGGCTGGCAGCGGGTCTGGCCAGGCCAACCTTACGCCATCATGTTCCAGGCGCACCTGGAACTCACGCAGCAGGCGCGGAGTGTTGCGGACGGCGCGCGGTGACGCGCGCGTTGCCAGGCAGAATGCCGCCAAACTGCCCACGCTCTCTCCGACGTTCCATTCAATCGGATGCAAACGATAGCAGCCGTTGGTCAGGTGCGTGACGCCGAGATTCTTGCAGGCGGGCAGCAGGTTCTCTACCCGGCGCGGAATGAGCGCACCCAACGGAATCTGAAACGGCAGCGTGCGGCCATACGCGCCATGATCGCCGCGCGTGGTACGGTGGACATCCATACTGTAGTGGCCGATGCCAACCGAATCGGGAAACGGCTCCGCGCGCAATTCGGCACCGGTGCGACGGGGTAACGAAGCTCGCGCCTGCTCGGTGACGTGTTGCTCCAGCACGGTGAACTCCGCCAACAGGCGGCGGCCCTCACGGATGTACGGATACTTGGCCAGTCCGTCTACAGTGCCCAGAATGTCAGGACGGAGCCGCAGACCCGCCCAGCCAGCTCCACCATCCGGACGCGGGGCTTCAGTCTGCAGCCAGTAGAGCAGCGACAGGCTCAGGGACTTCGCCCGCGCCACGTGTCGAGCGGCATCGGCCGCGGGCACATCGCAGAGCGAACCGAATGCGTAGTCGTTGTGCGCCCAGTTCACGATGGTCACATCGCTGCGGCGAGCGCCGCTCACGAACAGATCGCGATCGACGATACGGCGATAGGACCAGTACCCGTTGCGCGCGACGGGACTGAACCCAATGCGTTGATGCTTGGGTTCATCGAAGCTCAGCATCCGATACGCACCGCCGTCGTCTGCCGACAACACCAGATCGCGCCACTCCGCGTAGTCGGCTGGCCGGTCGATCGCGTGCTGCTCGCCCGGGAGATAGTCCATGGCGAAACACATCGTGAAGCCTTGCACGTTGTCACGCTGCGGCTCTGCCTTGGCGTTCGGTTCGCCCGTTTGCGCGACCGACTCTGCGCCCAGCGCGTACTCCGTGCCGGACAATGGCAACAGGTCACCGAGTTCGGTGGCATCCGCGAAGAACGGAGCGAGTAGGATACGCTCTTGATCGGCATCGGCGTCGTACACATGCACCGCACGCACGCGGTCGCCCTGCATCTCCACGCGGGTGGCGGCATGTCGCCGCAGAATGCGCAGCTTTCCCGCACGTTCGTACGGCGCAAGCATCTCATGCAGGACGGCGAGCACCACTCGCGGCTCGGCCCCGACACGCGACACCCAGCAATTGCCGGGATTCAATCGCGGATTGGCGCGCGCGCGATCCGTGAGGGAGGCGTCGCGGCGATACGCATCACGAATACCGGTGCGCAGGGCCTGATAGCTGCGTGTCGCACCGATTGTCTCGATCCACTGGTTCTCGTCTGGCGGCACACCCTGCTGGGTAAGCTGCCCACCAATCCAGTCCGTTTCCTCTGTCATGATCACACGCAATCCGTTCCGCACTGCGGCTAGTGCGGCGGCGCACCCCCCAAGGCCGCCTCCGACAACTACCAGATCTGCACCGAGTTCATCCTCGCGGCCCGATGGGTGCGCTCTAGCGGCCAACGTTCGCAGAAGTCCCCGCACATCCTGCGGCCTTTCCGAGGCGGACAGCAGCAGCGGCACGCTAATCGCGAGCCGGCGAACGAACTCGCGCCGACCCAACCCGTCGTTGCTCACCACGCAGCCGATTCCATCACTTGGTCCAGAACACGATACTACCGCAACCATTCAACCCAGGCTGGAACTGCGCTGGCACTTGCGTGGCAGAGTACACCTCCACGCCAAGGATCTCGCTCGGCCTGATGAAAGCGTCCAGATCGACGGCGGTCAGGTTGTCCATGCGCATCGTGTTGATGAAGATCACTGGCACGCAACGATCCTCGAATGTACCACGCATGAGTATGGTCTCGTCCACACTCATGGTGCGGTCCAGAAAGACGCCGGCGACGGTACGCAGCAGCTCCGACGTGACCAGCGGCTGCCGTCGCGCGACGTCGTCCTGTGTCAGAAAGCGACCCAGGCCTGACCGCTGACGTTCGCGAAAGCCGGCGAGGTTGGCAAAGCGATCGTAGTTGGCAATGACCTTCATGGTGTCCATGACGGACTTGAAGGTTACCAGCGCGGTACTCAGCGGCGGAGTGCCTGCCACGACATCGACCGACTGCCGGGACGGATAGTAGCCGACGGCTCTTGTGTGTACGATGCGCGTCCCCGTCGGCGCCTCGGACAGAGTCCACTGACCGCGTGCGTTCGTCCGCGTCTGCGGGCCGTTGGCAATGCCCACTTGCGCACCAACCAGTGGCTGCCCGTTGACGGCCGATGTCACCGTTCCAATGAGTTTGCCGGTGCCAACATGCTGCCGTCGAACGGCGGACCGGCTCGAGTCTGACGTTGCGGCACTATCGCGAACCACCACCGTGCGGGCCGTACCGAGATGAAGCGTGCGACGGAGGAAACCGGTGGCTGGAACCTCGAGGTCCACGAAGTCCGTGCTGTCAGCACCTCGACTGGCGGCGAGCATCAGCGTGCCCGGACTCGGCACATCGCAGAGCATGTACATGCCGTCCGACCGCGTGGTGGCAACACGGCGCGGCGCGCGTTGGCGAATGCCGCCTTTGCCCAGTGTCACCTCCACCCACTCGACGGAGACAGTCACCCCAGCCGCCGGCGTACCTGTGCGCGCATCGAGCACCATCCCCATCACCAGCGGGGCGGCGACCCGTCCTGCCACGCCGAGGCAGAACATCGCGCGCAGTCTCGCCGGAGATGGAACTGCGAGATTGGCCAGCACCGTTTCGCCGTTTGCCACCGTGACCGCGCGAAGCATCGGCTCAAGGGCGAGCGAATCCAGGACAGGATGATAGAAACCGATCACGTACCGTCCGCTGGGGACGCTGTCAAACGCGAACCGTCCGACACGGTCCGACACCGCCGTGCGCCCAAACGGAACCAGAGTGTCGGCCGACACCAGCTGCACGATGGCACCGATTATCGGCGCATTGGCAACGCTGTCATGCACCGCGCCGATCACTTTGCCTGCGGATGGTCGACTCCGAAGGCTATCGATCGGGGACGTCACTGCCTGAACCTGGACGACCGGAAACAACGCGATCAGTGAGGCGAGGAGCCAAAGCCGCGGGCCCACGCTACGACGTCGACCCCCGGCCCACAGTCGCTGATGGTGCCGCGAGGCGCTCATGAGGGGGTCATGAGGGGGTCATATCGGACGAACCGGACCGTGCCCCGCGTGCACCGTGGTCGCGCCACTGGCCTTCAGCAGATCCCAACTGGCGTTGGTCACGGCAGCCTCGTCTTCGGCGATCAACATCGGGTGCGTCAGATCACCGGTAAACACCGCTCCGCTGTCGAGGAGGAGGGAGACACTGTCGGGCGAATGTCCCGGCGTGTGCAGCAGCTGGCCCTCCATACCGATGCTCAACAGCAGCTCCCGACTCTCCGCAATCGTCGTGACGACGTTGTCGTGCAGCAGGATGTCGGTAAACCGATCGGTGGGCTTGATGTGATCCTTGATGTGCGAAATCCACGGGACCTGCACATCCGCCACCAGCAGTGGCACGCCAGCGAGCTTGAGGTCCTGCGCCAGTCCGGCGTGATCGACGTGATAGTGCGTGGCGAAGCCGTAGCGCAGGTCGCGCAAGGGCACGCCCGCCCGCTCAAGTCCCGCCAGCATGGCGGGCATCGTCCCGGGCCAGCCGAGGTCCACCAGCAGCCGAGAGGTGCCGGCGCTGACCACCCAGAAGTTCGTGGAGCGATAGCCGACGTTCACTATCGTGGCGCTTCTTGATGGCATGCTCCAAACTTGATCTGGAGGGTCGTCGAGATGCCAGCCCTCCCGGGGCCCGAGGTGTTGATCGCCCCTGCACCTTCGCGCCGTCCGGGAACCACTCACCGCCACACACGGATCCACACATGCTCCAGCGCACGCTCCGCGTCGTCTCGCATCTGGTCACCAGCCATCGCGTTGCGGCAGGGCTGCTATCGGCTCTCCTGATCTCGTCCGCGCCGCCGTTGCCTGCGCAGTCCACCACCGCACGTCGCGCGAAGGTGTTCATCTCGGTGGACATGGAGGGGCTGGCCGGTGTCGTCAACGGACCTGACGTGAATTCCAACGGTCCCGACTATCAGCTGTTCCGCACCATCATGGCGGGAGAAACCAACGCGGCCGTGGACGGGGCGTTTCTTGGCGGCGCCCGGGAGGTGGTGGTGCGTGACGGGCACGGCAGCAAGAACAATCTGCGTCCCTCGGATGTCGACCCGCGCGCGCGCCTGCTTCGCGGTGCAAGCACGGGGCCCAAGAACATGATGGAAGGCATCGACTCCACGTTCGATGCGGTCGTGTTCGTTGGTTATCACGCAAAGGCGGGCACACCGAACGCCATTCTCGAACACACGTCCACCGGCAACGTGGTGGACATCTCCATCAATGGCGTCTCGCTTCCCGAAGGCGGGTACAATGCGCTGGTGGCGGGACTGTACGGCGTTCCCGTGGTGTTCGTGTCCGGCGACCGCGCCGTGGTCACGCAGTTGCGCGACCTTCTCGGCCCAATCACCGGCGTGGCGGTGAAAGACGAAATCAATGACGCGACACTCGGACTCTCGCCCGCCTACGCCGTCCAGGAGATCCGGCGCAATGTGCAAGTCGCCATTCGCAACCGCGCCGGCGCGAAGAAATTCAGCATGCCGGGGCCCTATACCATGGTGCTCAAGGTCAAGACCGAGCGTCCGCTCTATCCTGGCGCTCGGCGCGTGCGCGACGGCGAGTTCACGTTCACCAGCGACAGCCTGTTAGAGGTACTCTCCGCCTTCAACGCCATGAAGTAGGTCAGGCTGCCGCACTGCATCGCACTGCATCGCACTGCATCCCACTACGGCACGATCACCGTCTTCGGTCGTGCCTTGTACTTGAGGTACAGTCGGTTGTGCCGGTCATCGTCGGGCACCTGCCGTCCCTTGATGAACACTTCGTCCACTTGGGTGCGCAGATCGAGCGGGTCGCCGGTGGTGATGAACAGATTGGCCAACTTGCCCGCCGCGATGCTGCCAATTTCCTTGTCGGCGCCAAGGATTTCGGCAGGCCAGATCGTGAGCGCCTTGAGCGCCCCATCCGCGGGCAGACCATACGCGACGGCCAGCGCCGCGTGGAACGCAACGTGGCGCGAATTGGAGCCATTGCCCGTGGAAAAGGCAAACTTCACGCCGGCATCGTACAGCAGTCCGGGCTGCGCATAGATGACGTCATACGGCACATCGTCACCCGGCGCCGACTCGATCGAGCCGAGAATGAGTGGAACGTTCTTCTCGGCCAGCAACGTACGAACCTTCCACGCGTCGTTGCCGCCCGAGATCACGATTCGAAGCCCCCACTTCTCGCCGAACGCAATGGCGCCACGAATCGCGGTCTCGCTGTTCGCGTTCACGATCGCCGGCATCTCCTTCCGGAACAGCGGGCGCATGGCCTCGTAAATCAGGTCGAGCTTGGCGGTGCCCGCCGTGCGACTCGCGTCGTACTGCTTCGATGTGGTCATGAACGATTCGAAGTCGGCGGCGGCCTTCGCCTCGCTGGCGGCGTCACCGCCTCCGCCTCCACCACGTCCTCCGCCCCGACCGCCGCGACCGCCACCGGCTCCGTTGATGCCCGGCGGGGTGATCATCATGCCAGCCGACTTCATGACCGCGAGATCCTCCCAGGTCCAGCCTGCAGTGTTGATCAGCGCCGCCTGTCCGCTGATCGCACCACCGGTGGGAGAAGTCACCACCGACGTCACGCCGTTCATGCGTGTGACGCCGAGAATCTCGCTCTCCACATTGAGCGCAACGAGCGCCTTCATGTGCGGATTGAACTGCCCCATCTCGCTGCGCAGGTTCATCGTCTGGAAGCCGCCAATCTCCTGCAAACCGATGCCGGTATTGGCATCGATCATGCCGGGATAGATGAACTTGCCCGTCGCGTCGATGATCTTGGCGTTCGTTGCGGTAGCGCCCGCACCGACAGCGACTATGCGATTATTGCGAATGAGGATGTCGGTGTTCGGCAGTTTCTGTCCGCCAGGATTCACCACCGTCCCGCCCTTGATCAGGTACGGGCCGTCGTCTCCGGGTGCGGCCTGCGCGGAGGCAACGCTCGCGACGCCGAGTGCGATGACCGCGCTGAAAACGGCAACAGCAGACTGAACTCGTGAAGTGCGCATTACCGCGACCCTCCAGGATTCTGCGTCGTCGCCTGCTTGCGCAGCGTGTTGGCCTCGGCGCGGCTGAACAACACCTTGCCGTCAACGATCGTGTACTCGACCATGGCATCAGGCGCGAACGGATGCGCAGAGAAGACGGCGATGTCACCGTCTTTTCCAGACTCCAGCGTCCCCACCATCTTGTCGATGCCCAGCTGCTTGGCCGGATTGAGCGTGACCATCTTGAGCGCTTCGTTCACGCTCATGTTGCCGTAGCGCACGCCAACGCCCGCCTCCTGATAAAGGCGGCGAATGCGTTCGTCGGAATCGGAGTTGACCGACACCACCACGCCGCGCTCCGTCATGAGTGCCATGTTGTACGGAATCGCATCCCACGCCTCGGCCTTGTAGCCCCACATATCGGCGAACGTGGATGCCATCGCGCCATGCTTGGCGATCTCGTCGGCCACCTTGTAACCCTCGAGGACGTGCTGGAAGGTGTGCACCTTGAAGCCGTTCTCGTCGGCCACGCGAATGAGCATCAGGATCTCATCGGCACGGTAGCTGTGCGAGTGCACCTTGAGATCACCGTGGAGAATATCCGCCAACGCTTCCAGCCGCAGATCGCGACGCGGCATGATGGTGTTGGGCGCGGACTTGACGGCCGCGCGGTAGTCCTTCCACTCCTGGTCGTACTCCTTCGCCTTCTGAAACCAATAGTTGACCGTGAACTCCACGCCCATGCGGCTCATCGGGAACCGGCGTTCATCCGCCGGTGCGGTGGAGCTGGCGCGCGTGACGTTTTCGCCCAGCGCGAACTTGACGATGCGGAAGGCTCCCTTGAAGTACATGGAGTCGACGGGAGCGCCCCAGCGCATCTTGATGACGCGCGACTGTCCACCAATGGTGTTCGCGCTTCCGTGCAGCAGCAGCGCCGCCGTG
>JANNEV010000308.1:0-14955 GCA_031379145.1 Gemmatimonadaceae bacterium | reverse complement strand
TGGTGGGGGGGTGCTCACGGCGTGGACCGTGGGACATACCGACCGCTTTGCCGCCGCCGCATCAATGTGTCCCGTGATCGACTGGGTGAGCTTCGTCGGCACCACCGACGGCGCAAGCTGGTACTACAACTTCGCCAAGTTCCCCTGGGTCGATCCCACCGAGCACCTCAAGCGTTCGCCGCTCATGTACGTGGGGAACGTGAAGACGCCAACCATGCTCATGACCGGCGTCAACGACTTACGCACGCCAATCAGCCAGACAGAGGAATTCTACGAGGCATTGAAGATCACGCGGGTTCCCACCGCCATGATCCGCTTCAACAACGAGTGGCACGGCACCAGCTCAACCCCTTCAAACTTCCTGCGGACGCAGCTCTACCTTCGCAGCTGGTTTGACAAGTACCAAACGCCTCCGTCCGGCGCACGCGTCACGCAAGAGCAGCCTTGACGCGCGCATAGAGAAACAACGGGAACTCGCGGCGGCCGTGCGAGTTCCCGTCGCCGGCCTCGCGTTCCCGTGACGCTTCCCTGTCTACTGAACGTCAGCGTCGCGCAGACAGGTCGGTGAGCAGCTCGGCACCGCGGTCCGAGAAGGCCACCGCGAGGCGCTCCATCTGAAGCCAGATCGATCGTGCGTCGCCGGAGGTGACGTCGGTCACGACCGCCACCCGCGTGAATCCCGTGGTGTTGGCCAATGCTCCGTGACCCGCTGCGATGGAGACCAGAAAGGAGGTGGACTCCTCGATCGCGCGAAGGCTCACAGTGGTACTGGTCGTGGCAGCGTCATAGCTGTACTCGGCCACGATATGCCACTGTCGGAACCGATGCTGATCCTCCCAGAGCCCCCCGAGATCGGTCCGGATCCATCCACCCTCTCGATTCTCCGCGTGGACCTGGTAACCATTCTCGAAAAGCGTGGTACGAATAAGCTGGCGGGCTTGCAGCGCTTTCAGCGGAACCCGAAGCGCGATCGACTCCCTCGGCGGCGCCGCCAGGGCGGGACCACTGGGGCGCGAGGGGCGGTGACACGCCAGCAGACCCAGCACAGCAAACCAGAGCGTGCCGCTGGAGATCTCCCGCTGAAGCCGATTCATCGCCGAAGCTGGCTGGCTGAGGCGCTGCCCAGCAACATCCGCGGCCGACCATCAGATTGGACATGTGTGACGAACAGCACTTTCATGAGACCCTCGGGATCGGTACGTTCTCCCGGTCGTATCCCTCCTTCCCAAATTCCATGCTTTTGACCCGTTTTCGCAACTCCTCGGCTACACTCGTGGCTGCAGCGCTGCTGTGCAGCCTACTGAGCGCCTGCAAAGATACGAAGGCCATCGCCCGTGCCGACTCGCTCGCCGCGGCGCTGGTGGCCGCAAACGCCCAGCGCGATTCGCTGCAGGGCATGATGGCCGGAGCCTCGGCAGAAAAAGACCGCGCCATGGCGCAGGTGGTTGAGGCCTCGCGATTCGCCGATCAGGTGGACGCCGAGCTGCGGCAAGTGCGCACCTTGCAGTCCAACGTGTCGGTGAACAAGTCCGACGAATCGGGAAAGGCCGTCGCGGCCGGCGCGCAGAAGGATATTCTCGATCGTCTGCAGCAGCTCCGGCAGCGCCTCGCCGCCCGTCAGTCGCAGGTTCGCGCCATGTTGGACACGCTCAAGGCCATGCGAGCGGATTCCTCGGCAACCGCCACACTGCTGGGCGACCTGAACGCGCGCTTGGTGTTGCGCGAGAAGGAAATCATCACGTTCCAGGATGAAATCAAACAACTGCGGTCGCAGAACCAACAGTTGGCCACGGAGAAGGCGATCCTGACCGACACCGTGAAAGCCATGGACGTTCGCGAGAACAAGGTCTTCTACGTGGTTGGTGCGCGTCGCCAGCTGCTGGCGGACGGTCTGGTCACGGAAGAAGGGGGGTCTCGCGGCCTCCTGATCGTGAAGCTCGGCAAGACGCTGGTGCCGTCGCGCGTACTGGACGAAGGCAAGTTCACGCGTGCCGACCGCCGCGAGGTGATCACGATTCCACTGCCTCGCGCGGACCGTCCGTACCGCATCGTCTCTCGGCATGACGTGGGCCTGATCGAGGTGGCCAAGCGCGAGAAGGATGGCAGTTTCCGAGGCGACGCCATTCGCATCACCGATCCGGCGAAGTTCTGGGCGGTGTCGCGCTATCTGATCGTCTCCGAGAAATAGTTTGCTCGCGGCAGGCGAACGCGCTGGGCGTCCGACAGGGATGCCCGGCGCGTTTGTGTTTCAGTGCGGTAGGCGAAACAACTCGTCACCGGTCAACGGCCGGATGGCGAGATCCACCGCCAGCCAGGTCGTCTTGGCGAACGGGTAGCAGAGCACACAGCCCGACAGCATCAGAAACGCGGTGACGTATGTGATCAGATCCCATGGCGGATCGGGCCACGTAAAGAAGACGAAACCGCACACGCAGAAGAACAGGATGAGCTCCACCGCGATCAGGTTGAACAGGTACGCACCAACGAAGTAATCCTTCTCCCCGCGTTCGAGTTGCATGCCGCAGGTCGGGCACTGTTCCTTGAGCTCGAGCAGGCTTGCGAAGATCTTCCCGCCGCCGCAGTGCGGGCATCGCAGCCGAAGTGCCCGCGAGAGTAACCGAATCGGCGAGGACTTGGCATAGTCACCGGGTTGCGTTTCTCGCGAAACGTGTGGCGTGCCGGCCGCGCCCCCGCTCGCCGGAGTCATCGCGAACCCAGCGTCGCCAGAAACTCGCGCAAATGGCCACCCCAGACGGTTGGGAGCGAATGGGTGCCGTGTCCTCGGGTCTGCGCCGAGATCGGAAGCAGAATGAACGTGGCCCGCGGGATCTTCGCCGCCAGCTGCTCCGCGAGTCCGAGTTCCGGCGGATTGACCTGATCGTCGGCGGAATTGATGAACAGCGAGGGGGCAGTGATTTTCGAGAGGAACGGCGACGGATCGTAGTCGCGCGACGCGTCGAACTGGTACAGGAAGTCGTTCGCGTCACTGACGCGCATGCGTTGGTCGAGGTACGCACGGATGACGCTATCCGCGGCATCGCGGGTAGGCGCCTGACGCTGCTGCACCAACGGCGCACTCGACATGATGTAGAGCAACATCGATGCGCTGCGCAGGCCGGCTGGCTGCACCGCGTAATTGCCTCCGTTCCACGCAGGGTCGCCACGGATCGCGTCCATGGCCATGGTCCGGATCATGCGGTTACGCCCGGCGATCTGCGATGGCACGCAGGCAAACGGCGCCAAGCCGTCCATGAAGTCGGGATACGTATACCCCCAGACCCATCCATGCATGCACCCCATTGAGGTACCCATGATCAGGTGCAGGTGATTGACCCCAAGCTTCTCGGTGAGCAACCGATGCTGCGCCGCCACCATGTCGTCGTAGGTGTACTTCGGAAACGCGGCGCGAAGTCCGTCGCTGGGCTTGCTGGATCCACCGTGGCCGATGCCGTCGGGGAGCACGATGAAATACTTGCTGCTGTCCAGCAACTTGCCAGGCGCGAACAACTCACCCGCATAGGAGTTGCTCAGGAACGCGCGTCCGGTGCCACCAGTGCCGTGCAACACCATAACCGCGTTCAGCACCTTTCCGGCGGCGTCCTTGCGCAGCGTGCCGAGTGTCGTGTAGTGCAGCGTCAACGTGGGAAGCATCTCGCCGGAGCGGAACCGGAAGTTCCGCACCACAAAATCGCCCTGCGTTCCCGCGGTCGACCAATTGCCGACTGCCTGCGCGGAGAGCGCGACGGACCGAAGCAGGGCGACCGAAATCATCAGGGCAGCGGCGGCACGTCGTGCGGCGGCAGGTCGTGCGCCACCAGTCACTGCGGTTGCTGCTCTGGCTGCGGTACTCGTAGTTGTTGTCGTTGCGTTCGTCGCTGTCGACGCGGACAGCAAGACATCGGGGCGGCCAACGCGCCTGACACCGCGAGCGGCGTCACGGAGTCTTCGAGGAAAGTCCATGGAGGAAGCATAACGCGAACGCGCACCTTCCCGCGACCGACACGGAGACGCATTGTATTCCGACGATGCACGACTGCCGGGCGTCGCGCCAGCGTGGCGCTGGCACGCGCTGGTGGCGCTTCGGCAGAGCTTCGGCAAAAACCACCGCTCCGGTTCGGTATCGCTCATGATTTCAACGAGTTCGTTCGGCGTTGCTCCAGCGGGATACCGACTGCCGCCAGAGGCCGCGCTGGGTCCGGTTCGGCTCCAGATCGCCGACGTCTCACGATCGATCGCGTACTATCGCGATATTGTCGGCTTGCGCGCGCTCAATGTGACAGCCGTTGGCGCCGACCTCGCCGCAGAAGACGACCACGTCCTGCTTTCGCTCCAGTCATCGCTCGGCGCGCGCCCGGTTCCGCCGAACGGCACGCTGGGACTGTTTCACGTGGCCATCTTGCTGCCAGATCGAGCCGCGCTTGGACAATTCGTTCGCCACCTGGCAACAGTCGGCGTGCAGGCTGGCATGTCGGATCACGTCGTCAGCGAAGCCGTGTACCTGACTGATCCGGACGGCCTCGGGCTCGAGATCTACGCCGACCGACCACGTGCGCAGTGGCGCGCAGAACACGGTCAACTGGAGATGGGCACGGACGCACTCGACGTGCGTGCGGTGCTGGCTGCGGCGAACGGAGCCCCATGGCGCGGCGCGCCCATGGGTACGCGCATCGGACACGTCCATTTGCGCGTGGGTGACGTCACGGCGGCAGCAGAGTTCTATCACAACGGGCTCGGCTTCGACAAGACCGTGTGGAACTATCCCGGCGCGCTGTTCCTTGCCGCCGGAGGCTACCATCATCACGTCGGCACGAACACGTGGTCACGTTCGGCCACATACCCTGCGAACGCCGACGCGCGCTTGCTCGAGTGGACACTGCTCGTGCCGGACAAGGCGGATGTGGACGCGCTCGCACACCACCTGACCGCACGTGGCATCGGACTGCTCCGAGACGGCGAGGCGATTGTCGTGGAGGATCCGTGGGGCACCTGTGTTCGCGTTCGACCACTGCTGCACTGAACGATTCGTTGTAACGCCGCGCAATCACGTGACCACGTGACAGGACGTGCGGTGTACCCTGCGTGTTGATCCGAGACTTTCTACTTTGGGAGTGCTGATGCACTGGTCTGCTTTCTCACGACGTACCACCGTGGTTCGACGCGCGCTTCGCTATTCCGCGCCGCTCGTCGCCGTGACAGCTGGCGCATTGCTGACGTGGCCGGCGCACCTTTCCGCACAACCGCCGGTGGCCGTGCCTGGCACCACGCCGTGGCCACCGGTTGCCACGTTCTCCATTCTCGGCTTCGATCCCGCCACCGGCGAGGTCGGCGGAGCCGTGCAGTCCAGAGTGTTCTCCGTTGGCAACGGAGTCCTGTGGGCCGAAGCCGGGGTTGGTGTGGCCGCGACACAGGCCATTGTCGATGTGAGCTACGGCCCCCAAGCCATCGCGTTGCTTCGGGAAGGCGTCAAGCCGGTGGACGTGCTGCGGCGGGTGTGGGAAGCGGATGCAGACCCGCGTCCGGCCGACTGGACCAAGTACGGGCGCCAGTTCGCGGTCATCGACGCCAAGGGCAACGTGGCCGCATACACCGGCCCCAAGGCCTCGGACTGGGCGGGCGATGTGCAGGGCACATACTGCACCGCGCAGGGCAACATTCTCGCAGGTCCGGCAGTCGTGCACGCGATGGTGAAAGCGTTCGAGACGACACGCGGACATCTCTCCGAGCGTTTGCTGGCTGCGCTTGAGGCCGGCCAACAGGCGGGTGGCGACAAGCGTGGGATGCAGTCCGCCGCACTGCTCATCGTGAAGAAGGATGCCGGTGTCTGGTTGCACAACGACGTGGTGCTTCGCCTGCAGGTCGATGACAATCCGGAGCCCATCGCCGAGCTGAAACGGCTGATCACGAAGGCGAACGCGAGGCGCCCGCGATGACCGCTACCCGTTTTCTGGTCCGCCGAACGGACGTGCAAGATTGCCGAGTCGCGTCGGTCACCATGCCGACCGAGAACACCATACGCGAAGGCCAGGTCGTGCTCCGCGTTGAGCGCTTCGGGTTCTCGGCGAACAACATCACGTACGTCTCACTCGGCGAGACCATGCACTACTGGGCGTTTTTTCCCGTGGACGCGGAGTGGGGCTGCATTCCCGTATGGGGTTTCGCCACCGTGGCCATCTCCCGACGCGACGGCATGGAAGTGGGGGATCGATTTTTCGGCTACTGGCCCATGGGCTCTCACGCCCTCGTGGAGCCAAGCCACGTGAGCGCGCACGGATTCGTGGACGGCGCGTCACATAGGGCCGCGTTGCCCGCCGTGTACAATCAGTATCAACGTGTGAGTGCTGCCTCGTCGGAAACGGAGTACTCGGACGCCGCATACATGCTGTTGCGCCCGCTGTTCGTCACCTCGTTCATGCTCGATGATTTTCTCGATGAGCATGCCTACTTTGGTGCGGAGACCCTGATCGTTTCCAGCGCCTCCAGCAAGACGGCGTACGCGCTCGCATTTCTGGTCTCGCGGCGACCGCTGCCGCGCCCGACGATTGTGGGCCTCACGTCGTCAGAGAACGTGGCCTTCGTGACATCATTGGGGTGCTACGATCGCGTGCTCACGTACGAAGATGTCGAGACGCTCGATGCGACTCAGCCTGCGGTGTACACCGACTTCTCGGGAAGCGCGGCGCTGCGCGCGCGCGTACATGGACACTTCGACACGTCGCTCCGCCATAGCGCGGCTGTCGGCCTCACCGATTGGGACGCGTTGACCCCGGCCGACGGGTTTCCCGGCGCGAAGGCCAAGCTGTTTTTCGCGCCAGCGCAGATCAAGCGTCGGTCGGTAGACTGGGGCCCGGGCGGCATCGAGCAGCGTGTCGCCGGCGCGTGGGACTCGTTCCTGCCCGCACTTGCCCAGTGGATGACCGTGGCGCCCCTGCACGGCAGTGAGGCGGCGCTGCACCTGTACCGTGAAATGTTGAACGGCCGCTCGCGACCGCGCGACGGCTACACGCTTTCACTGTAGCGAAGTCGAGCATGTCGCAATCACACCCTTCACGCTCGCGTGCTCCGCAATCACGTGCGCTTCGCTGGTGCGTCACGTTCGCGTCGATACTGACTTACGCCGTGCCGCTACCGGCGCAGTCCGTGAACTGGCCGAGCTACGGCAACGACGCAGGCGGACAAAAGTACTCGCCACTGTCCGACATCAACCGCAGCAACGTATCCGCCCTCGCCGTGTCGTTCACGTGGAGAAACAACGAACAGCCCATTGTGGCGAGCGAGGGACAGAAGGCCGCCCGCCCCGGACAGTTCCAGGCAACACCACTCGCGATCCACGATACGCTGTTTTTCTCAACGCCGTTCAATCGCGTGATTGCGCTTGATGCGGCATCCGGCCGCGAGCTCTGGGCGTTCGACACGCAACCCTGGAAGACGTACGGGCAGCCGAGCAATGGCACCGGCTTTGTCCACCGTGGGGTAGCCTCATGGAGCGATGGTCGCGAGCGTCGCATTTTCATCAACTCACGCTGGCGGCTCTTTGCCCTCGACGCGTCTACCGGAAAAGTCATTCCGGGATTTGGCGACCAGGGTATGGTGGACCTCACGGCGCAGCTGTCACGCTCCGTGCGCAAGGAGCACTATACGAACACATCTCCCCCGGTGATTTGGGGCAACCTGGTCATCGTTGGCAACGGGGTTGGCGATCGACTGGTGTACCGCGGCGATCCGCCCGGCGACGTGCAGGCGTACGACGTCCGCACCGGCAAACGCGTGTGGCGATTCCAGACGGTGCCTCCGCCGGGACAGCTGGGCAACAACACGTGGGGAAATCGCTCGTGGGAATTCGAAGGGCATACGAACGTGTGGGCGCCGTTCACCGTGGACAGCGCACGCGGTTTGGTGTACTTGCCCGTCGGCACGCCCAGCAACGACTGGTACGGCGGCGAACGCCCGGGTGCGAACCTGTTTGCGGAGAGCATCGTGTGCCTTAACGCGCGCACGGGCAAACGCGTGTGGCATTTTCAGGTCACGCACCATGGCCTGTGGGATTACGACCTGCCGGCGCCACCCACTCTTGTGACCGTCACGCATCAGGGTCGACGTGTCGACGCGGTCGCGGTACCAACCAAGCAAGGGTTCCTGTTCGTGTTCGATCGCGTCACCGGCAAGCCGCTGTGGCCGATTGAGGAACGCGCCGTTCCCGCCAGCGACGTGCCGGGCGAGGCAGCGTGGCCCACGCAACCATTCCCAACCAGACCGGCACCCTTCACACGTCAGGGGTTTACCGCAGACGACATCATCGACTTCACGCCGGCGGTTCGTGCGGCCGCGCTGGCTGAGCTTTCGAAGTACAAGATCGGTCCGTTGTATACGCCACCCACTCTGCAAGGAACCGTCGTCATGCCGGGCGCCATTGGCGGCTCGGGGTGGGGTGGAGCTGCCGTCGATCCCGAATCGGGTTGGCTGTTCGTGAAGGGCACCAACTCGCCGGCGCTGTTCGCACTCCAACAGCGATCCACCAAGAGCGACACGGTGGACGCACCGTACATGGTAAACCTGGCCGGATCTTCGCTTGGTGTTTCGCTCCGCGACGGCCCGGAGGGTACCGCGCGCCGCGGCGGAACGCTGCCCATTAACAAACCACCGTACGGCAACCTGACCGCCATCAACCTGAACACCGGCGAGCACGAGTGGCAGGTGGCCCTCGGTGACACGCCGGAGTACCGATCCAACCCCGCACTCGCCGGCGTGACCCTGCCGGACAAGCTGGGTGTGGCCGGTTCGCCCGGTGCGCTGGTGACCAAGGGCGGCGTGCTCTTCATCACCGGAGGCGGCCGCGTGCTGTACGCAATCGACTCCCGAACGGGGCGTACGTTGTGGGAGCACGATCTGGGACAGATCGCGTACGCCAACCCGATGACGTATCGCACGCGTGCGGGGCGTCAGTTCGTCGTCATCGCCACCGGTGCTGGCGCGACTGCCACGTTGATGGGTTTTGCTCTGCCGAAGTAGTCGCACCATTTCTGTTGGACTCTCTCACGCACTCCGGCAATGCCCACCACGAGTTTCGATACCCCCGATGCGCATGTGGTACAACGCACCCAGCGGCTGAACATCGAGCGCTCATGTGCGGTGCTTACGAGGCGCTTCCAACGGTGCGGCGCTCTGCTGCTGCTCGGTGTTGTGTCCCCGCTGCATCGCGTGCAGGGGCAGGAACCAGCGCCCGCCACCGTACTCGCGCCTGCGCGTGTACTGCGTGCGAGTCGGGTACTCGATGGTACAGGCAAACGGCTCACTAATGTGGATCTCGTCATCGAGAACGGCCGCATCGCGGCGATTCGCTCAGCGGTGGGCCCACTGCCCTCCGGCGGCGTCGACTTGCGTGGGCAGACCGTGCTGCCGGGCATGATCGATACACACGTACACCTGGGCTGGTACATCAACGACAAGCAGCGCCTGCACGCCAACGGCGATGGCGACTCCCCAACCGTCAGTGCGCTCAATCAGGCGGGCAACGCGTGGGAAACCCTGCGCGCAGGTTTCACCACAGTGCAAAGCATCGGTGAGCCGGAGAATGGCGCGCTGCGTGATGCGATCAATCGCGGCGTGCTTCCAGGACCTCGCGTCCTCACTTCGCTCGGCTCTCTCAACGAAACCACGGGCGGCGGTTCACCCGATTCGTTGCGCGCGGCCGTCAGGCGGTTCAAGCAGCGTGGCGCCGATGTGATCAAGATCTTCGCGTCGAAATCCATTCGTGACGGCGGCGAGGCCACCATGACGGATGAACAGCTCACGGCCGCATGCGGCGAGTCCACCGCGGCCGGATTGCGATCGGTCGTTCACGCCCACTCGGCAGAGGCGGTGCAACGCGCTGCACGGAACGGGTGCACGCAGGTGGAACACGGCGTCTTCGCGGATGACCTGACGCGCAGCATGCTGGTGCAACGTGGCACGTTCTTCGACCCGCAATGCGGCCTGGTGTTTCGCAACTACCTCGACAACAAGCGATGGTTCGAAGGGATCGGGAATTACAACGCCGTCGGCTTCGCCTCCATGGAGCGTGCGCTCCCGTTGGCGGAGGCGGGCATCGGTTCGGCCAGTCGAACGCCGAAGCTCAAGCTCGTATTCGGCACCGATGCGGTCGCGGGCGCGCACGGACGCAACGCCGAAGAGCTGGTCTGTCGCGTTCGTCGAGGCGGGCAACCTGCGATGGATGCCATCGTGAGTGCCACGTCTCGCGCCGCAGAGTCGCTGGGTCTCGAACGCGAGATCGGGCGCATCGCGCCGGGGTACACCGCTGATATCATCGCCACGATGGGCGATCCATCGCTGGAAATCGAGGCAACACAGCGTGTCTCTTTCGTGATGCGCGGAGGCCGCATTTATCGCAACGACGGAACGGCCGGCGCCCAAACCGGTATCAGCCCAACCGCACCGCGCCGCGCAGGAGGACGCCCATGAACAACCCAACACGCCCGTCGCCCGACACGAGTACATCACGTCGCGGATTTCTGAAATCTGCTGGATCACTCGCGGCCGGTGCAGCCGCGGCAGGGAGCGTTGCCGTCGGCATTGGCGCCTGTGCCCCAGACGCGCCGATCGACAGCGCGGTTGATCAAGGTGGGGCGCCGCGCCTGCGCGTACGGGGATTCGACCGATCAGTGCTGGATCCGCTCGGCGAAGTGCTGCTGCCGGCGTCCATTGGTGCCGAGGCCCGTACGGCCGCAGTGTCCGCGTTTGTCGCGTGGGTAGATGGCTACGAACCGGTGGCCGAGGAGATGCACGGGTACGGCTACGCTGATGTGCGGTATCTGCCACCCGATCCGGCGCCGGCTTGGCGCGCGCAGCTCGATGGTCTCAACACACTCGCCGCTCGTGTGCACGGAAAGGCGTTTCCGCTACTGGATCTCGCACGTCGCGAGAGTGTGGTCACCATGGCGTTGCGAGGCGTGTCCGGCGACCGGCTACCCGATCCGCTACGCGCACCGCACATCGCCATAGCGTTGCTGTCGCACTGGGCGTCCAGCGCCGGGGCATGGAACATCGCGCTCGGCGCCGTGGTGTCGCCCGGCACCTGTCGTCCGCTCGCCGACGCAGTGCGTGCACCGCTCCCATTGGCCGCAACCGGCAACGGAGCCCCGTCGTGAAACAGATCGAGACGGACATTCTCATCGTTGGCAGCGGCATCACCGCCGCGCTGATGGCCGCGCATCTGGCCGAGCATACAACACGCGCCATCACCGTGGTCGAAGCCGGCAAGGCGACCACGCCGTTTGCCCAACGGGCAGAAGCGCGCGCGCGGTATCAGGCCTACGGCGAAAGTCCCTGGAAGCAGGATCATCTCGATGATCAGAACGCATTCGGCACGACGTGGGGCTTCTCGCCGAGCATGAACGTGGGCGGATTGGCCATGCACTGGGGCGGTGTCTCGCCGCGGTACTCACCCGAGGACTTTCAGCTCCGATCGCGCTACGGCGTGGGCGACGATTGGCCTTTCACATACGACGAGCTCGACCCGTTCTACCAGGAGGCGGAGGAGCGCATGGGCGTTGCTGGCGAACAAGGGCCGGCCGCCCTCGATCCGCGAGGCAAGCCGTATCCGTTGCCGCCACTGCCGATTAACTACAACCT
Organism: Gemmatimonadaceae bacterium; assembly: GCA_031379145.1. Taxonomy (GTDB): domain Bacteria; phylum Gemmatimonadota; class Gemmatimonadetes; order Gemmatimonadales; family Gemmatimonadaceae; genus Gemmatimonas. The sequence goes on along the minus strand of JANNEV010000308.1, from coordinate 3,330 downwards.
CCAACAACTTCAGGGATGGGCCACGAAGGCCGGCATCGCCACCTGGAGCACTCCGTCGGCCAAGAACTCGATTGCCCGCGACGGCCGAGCGCAGTGCCAGCGCTGCGACACCTGCTATCCGGTGTGCCCCACCGGCGCGAAATACTCCCCCGACTTCACCTGGGACGCGCTGGTGCAGCGCAAGCGCATTTCGCTGATCACCGAGTCATTGGTGCGCCGTCTGGAAGCGGACCCCAAGACCGGCCGTATCGTGCGCGCGACGGGCAATCGAATGGACGGTGCGGCGGAGGCCTTCAGCATTACGGCGAAAACGTTCGTTTTGGCGGCCGGTTTCGTCTGGTCTCCACACCTGCTTCTGCTCTCACGCGATAGCGCGCATCCCAACGGACTGGCGAACAGGAGTGGCCTCGTTGGCGGCTACCTCGCTGGGCATCGCAATGTCAATGCGTATCTCAAGCTGCCGATGCAGCTGTTGCCCGGCATCAACGCGCAGCATTCGCTCGTGTCCAAGCAGTTTATGCGGGTTCCTCGCTCGTCGCGCTACCTGCGGCATGATCTTCGTCTCTGGGAATCGACCGTTGGGCGTGAGCCACGACTGCGGGGAGAGAACGGACGTCCATTGTATGGTGAGGCGCTGCTGGCTGACTGGAAACAACGCGCCAAAGGTGCCACCGCACGCGTGCGGGCATACTACGATGTGATTCCTGACCGCGAGAGCAGGCTGGTGCTGGATAGCGCCCAGAAGAATCGCTTTGGCGATCCGATGCCGTCGCTCACGTTCAAGGATGCGCCAGAGAGCGCGGCATCGCGGCTCTGGCAGGAAGAGCAGCTACGCGAACTGTTTCGCACCATGGCCAAAGCGGGGGGCGGCGAGATCCTGCGCATGGAGAACAGCGCCAATGATCTCGGCCAGGAACACCCCACCGGCGGATGCCGCATGGGGAGCGATCCGACTACGAGCGTGGTGGACGGCTGGGGGCGCGCGCATGACCATGAGAATCTCTGGGTCTCCGGTGCGCCAACGCAGCCAAGCGCGTCCTGCTGCAACGGAACGCTGACGTTTGTGGCGGTTGGACTGCGGACTGCGTCTGCGATCGCGGCGGAACAAGCGCGCGGGTGAATCCTTTTCTCCTGGTTCTGGCTCTCTCAGATGCATGGCCACCGTGGACATGCATCCACCCGTAACCTCTGGAGATCTTCCATGTCTTCCTTGCTTGCCAGGAACGTCGGCGGTGTTGATCGTGCGCTTCGCATCGTCCTCGGTATCGGCCTGCTCTCCCTCGCGTTCACGGGCCCGCAGACTGCGTGGGGCTATCTGGGCTTCATTCCGTTGCTCACCGGCGCGGTCGGCACCTGCCCGTTGTACTCGCTCTTGGGCTTCAACACCTGTCCCACTCGGCGTGTCTGATGGATGATGCGGCGCTGCTACACGCTGCAGCAGAGGGTGACGCTCGCGCGTTTGAAGCGTTCATGCATGCGCACGAAGCGGCGGTTCACCGATTTCTCTGCACGCGCATGTTTGCTGGTGCGGAGGTGGACGACGCGATGCAGGAGACCTTCATCGCCGCCTGGCGCAGTGCCTCCAGCTACCATGGTGGAGGCTCTGCGCGTGCGTGGCTGTACGCCATCGCACGCAACGCCGTTCGTCATCTGGTCCGTCGGCATGTGGGAGAGCCCGCCCAATCGGAGTCGCTGGATGTGCTGGCGCGTGATGCCGGATGGGGGTGCGCCGCGGACGACAGTCCGATCTCCGATGCCTCACTGGCCAGGGAGACGCTGCAGCTCGCGCTGCAACAACTGTCGGCCGACGACCGCGAGATTCTGACGCTTCGGGAGCTCGATGGGGTCTCGGGCGAGGAGACCGCCCAACTGCTTCAGCTTTCCCCGGCCGCCATGAAGAGTCGCCTGCACCGCGCACGACTGCGCCTCGCTGCTGCACTAGGTGCCACACCAGGTCCCGCCAAATCGGCCGCCGGAGGAAGCGCATCACATGCATGACAACGGATTGGATACGATGGTCGCGGGTGTACGCTGCCGTGAGGTTCTGGCGGATTTGTCCGAGTACATGGACTGCACCCTGCCCGTGACGCGGGTGCAGGAGCTACGAGCCCACCTCGCCGCCTGCGACCGCTGCACGCGAATGGGCGACGGCGTGTCTCGTCTTTTGACGGCGTTGCGTGAAGGACTCTCAACGCCGCCGCCACTCTCCGACGCATCGGCTGCCCGACTGCACGCGCAGGTCGCGTCAGCCATCCGCGCCTGATTCGTGCGCCGTCGGTGCGTGGCACCAGGACGGAGATGTGATTATACTCAGATATTCACAGGTACGAATCTCTGATGGACGGATATGCCTTCCAAGCGGATGGGAAACGAGCTGCTCGATCTGGTCGCGGACCGCTTCAAGGCCCTGAGCGATCGTGGCCGATTGAGCCTGCTGCAGGAGCTCCGGACGGGGCCGCGCACGGTGAACGAGCTCGCGGACGCCACGGCGATGGCGCAGGCGAACGTGTCTCGGCACCTCGCAGTGCTGTTCGGCAACGGGCTGGTGTCGCGCGTGCGCGACGGCGTCTACGTACGCTACGCACTCGCGGACAAGGACGTGCTCAAGCTCTGCGAGCTCGTCTGCGGAAGGCTCGAGGCGGAACTCACCGAGCGGCACAAGGTGGTCAGTCGCCGCTGAGCAGTCGCTCCAGTGCGGCGATCGACACCGCCCCCACCTGTCGGTTGGACTCCTTACCGCCGCGCAGCACCACAATGGTGGGGATACTGCGAATGGCAAACCGTCCCGCCACGCCAGGATTCCTGTCGGTATCCACCTTGGCCACCAACGCCTTCCCTGCCTGACGCCGCGCCAGCTCGCCGAACACCGGCGCCATGGCTTTGCAGGGGCCGCACCAATCGGCGTAGAAGTCCACGACCACCGGCACGTCGCTGCCTGCGATCACGGCGTCGAACTGTGCGTCGGTGAGTACGAGAGGAACGTCGAAGGCAAGGCGGGCCTGACAGGCGGCGCATGTGGGACGGGCATCGATCCGCGCGAGGTTCACACGATTCAGCCGCCCGCACTGTGGGCAAGGCGCGACGACCCGCCGCGGCAAAGGAGTGTCGCTCATGTCATCTCCGTCAGAGAGTCGAGGGCAAGGCCAGGATCTTTACCGGGCTCGAGGCGCGCCGCCTACGAGCCGCGCCGCGCCGAGCATCCGCTCCAGTGGGCAGTAATTTGTCACGCTGGACTGCAGTAAGTTGAGGCCAACGAACGCTGTGAAGGCGAGCCACCACGGGCTCACCCAATAGCCCAGTGCGACGGAGAGCAGGACGAAGATACCGGCG
>JANNEV010000104.1:0-4427 GCA_031379145.1 Gemmatimonadaceae bacterium | reverse complement strand
GACCGCGTGATGTATCTGCGCTCGTACCTTCGGCAAGTGCAACGCGCGATGCAGGACGGACACCGCGTGGTGGGCTATTTCCCCTGGAGCCTGCTGGACAACTTCGAATGGGCCGACGGGTACGCGCGCCGGTTCGGCATGGTGCACGTGGAGTACGCCACGCAGAAGCGCACGCCCAAGCTCAGCTACCGCTGGTATCAGCAGGTCATTGCGCAGGGGCGAGTGCTGTAGCGCATGCGGTGGCCATTCGCTCGAACCGCAGGCAGCACCGACGCGAGCGCACATGGCGTGGGTGACTTTGTACGCGTTCTGTACGCGCGTGGCATCCGTAGGCCATTCATCGGCTACAGCGCGCCCGTGTATCCGTTTTCAGGTGGGCACGGCGACCGCGCGGCGAGGCGCCGCGTGCGTCGCTGACTGAGACGGCCCCGAATGAGCCCGCTCCTCCAACTGCCCCTCGTTCCCACGATCCGAAATCAGCGCTCGCGCGCCAGCCGTAAACTGAAACCGGTGCACGTTCGCAAGCACTGAGTCCGCGTCACCAACCAGCGAACGCGCCGTGTGGACCGTGTGATGGATCGCGTGCAGCGTTTCATCAAATTGATGACTCAGGAGCTGCAGTGCGTCGCCGACGGCGATCACATCCGTCGCTTCGCGGGAGATCTGGCCCGCTTGCTCAATGACGCGTGTGCTCAAGGCGTCAACGTGATGGCCTACGCTCGCGAGCTGAGCCGTGACTTCAGCGGCGTAGCTGGCGCCATCTCTTGCGGCGGCGGCGGACCGCTCAATCAGCTCGCCGGTTTGCCGAGAGGCCTCGGCGGCCCGAATCGCGAGGGCACGAACTTCATCGGCGACCACCGCGAATCCACGCCCAGCGTCACCAGCCCGTGCGGCCTCGACGGCGGCATTCAGCGCCAGCAGGTTGGTCTGAAATGCAATCTCTTCGATGGATCGGGCGATCCGGGCGCTTTCCTCGGTTGATTGCCGCACACGCGTCATGCGCTCAGCGAGCCGCTCAACGGAGACGGACCCCTCGCTCATCGCCGTGGAGACAACAGAGGCCTCCTGACGGATCGCATGCATGGTCGTCGAGGATGCCTGAAGGCGGAGCGCGACATCGCTGAGCTCGTGTGTGACGCGCCGCACCTGCTGCACCTGTGCGTGAGAAACCTCGTGCAGCCGCTCGTTCTCCTGCACCATCTCCTCGGCGCTGCTGTGCGTTGCGTTCGCCGCGTCGCGAATCGCCGTGAGGCTCGCACCAAGCCGCGACAAGGCCGAGTTCATAGCCAGGGCAAGCAGCCCGAACTCTCCCGTGGACTGTGTGCTCATGCGTGGCCGGAGATCGCCGGCTGCCGCGCGTTCGAGCACCAAACGCGCCTCACCGACGGGGCCAGCAACAGCCCGCACGGTATCACGTATCACTTCGCTCAGCTGACCATAGACCCCCGGCTCGACCGAGAGCGGCGGAACGGTCAGGTCACCGGCACGAACAGCGTCAATGCGAAGTCGTGTCTCGTCGAGCACACCCTCAAGCGTGAGCATCGCGCCGTCGAGCGCGGCAACGACCTGTACGACGCGCGCTGAAATGGACTGCGTCGAGTCGGCAATGGTACCGATCTCGTCGTCTCGGGCAATGACGAGGGAGGCGATGGGCAGGTGAGCTGGACGCGAGAGCTGCCCAGCAGCGAGGGACGTCGACGCCTTGGCGAGAACGGCGATCGGGCCTGCGCGCAGCGCATCGAGGTGCGCGGCCAACGAAACGATTGGACGCGTGACTCCACGCATGCCACGCCAGCCGAACCCGCCAATCACTGCCGCGACAGCGAGGGAAACCACCAGCAGTATCCACTGACTACGACGCAGGGCCTCCTGTTGCGCGACAACCTCGAGGGCCACAGTCCGGGCGACGGTTTCCACCAACGAATCCAGCGTGGCAACGGGCGGACGATCCAGTCCCTTCACGGCCTTGTCCGCCACCAGATACGAATGGGTACTGTCTCGTTCGAAATCGGCCATGACCTTCAGGTAGGATTCAGTCAGAGCCGCATGTGCCGCGTCGAAGCGTGACAGCAAGGCGACCGTCTCCGTGTCCGACAGCAGTGTCCGCAGACTGTCCACGTGCTGCTGTACCCGGTTGCCCTCCGCGACGAACTGCTGGCGGTACTTCGCCAATGCCGCACTGTCGTGCCCGCGCAGGAGCACATTCTTCCATTCCTGCACCTGCGTCTTGAAAGCGACCTGTGTCTCGCGGGTCAGAAGCTCGGCGCGTACTCCTTGCTTCATCAGGGTGGCATAGGCGTTTCCGGTCTCCGAGACATGCATGAGCACAGCAATGACCAGCGCTGCCATCATTGACAACGCCGCGCACAGGGCGAATCCGAGACGACGAGAGAGCGAGCGGCGTGGCATGGCAGTCTGGAGAGGACATTGGGTTTCGATGCGCATCAGAGTGTTTCGACACGCATCGACCCGAACTTTGCATGCCGTTGCGGTTTGTTACAGGAACTCGAGAGAGTCGGTAGGGCTCTCGGCTTCGCGACGATGGTGCCGGCGTCACCCCAACCGGGATCCGTCACCCTTGCGTAACGTTCACCGATTGGTGCCGCCGCTGCCAGGATTGCTGTCGATACTGGAGCGATATGCGCTCTTTCATGCAGGACACTCCGTTTTCTTCGTCCGCACCGATCCGTCACCTCACGCGTCCCGGGCTGAGCGGCGCCACCGTGCGGGCGTTTCTGGCGGCTGGGGCCTGGATGTTCTTGTACGAGTCAGTGAAGCAGGCGATCCTGCCGAACCTGTCGCTCTGGCAATCGCACGCCATCACCATCGTCGTCAGCGCGGTCACCGCAGCGCTGGTCGCGTATGTCTCGCTGCGACGGCACAACGCCCTCTGGCATGCCCTGGGCGAGGAAGAGGCCCGGAGCGCGCGCCTCGAACTCCGGCAGTCCGCACTGGCGCACAGCGAAGCGCGATATCGACTGCTCGTTGAAGCTTCACCGGAAGCGATCGCCGTCCATCGCCGGGGTCAATTGCTGTACGTGAATGCCGCCGGTGCTTCCCTCATCGGCGTGACGGATCCCGAATCGTTGGTGGGTAAGTCCACGCGCGAATATGTGCACGCGGACGATCGTGTGCGTTTGGAGATCCGCGCTGCGTCGCAGGCCGCGCGACTGGAATACCGTATCGTCCGCCCCGATGGGGCGATCGTGGAGGTTGAAGCCACGTCGGTCACCATCTCCTATGAAGACGAACCGGCGGTGCAAACCGTCTTTCGTGATATGACGGCGCGCAAGCATCTCGAGGCGCGCCTGGTGCACGAAGCGTTTCACGACCCACTCACAGGACTTCCCAATCGCGCCCTCTTCCGCGATCGCGTCTCGCACGCGCTGGAGCGATCACGACGTGCGCCGGCGGGGGTCGGGTCCGCGGTACTCTTTCTCGATCTCGATGAATTCAAGTCGGTGAACGATACGCTCGGGCACGCAGCGGGCGATCGGATGCTCGTTGTCGTGGCGGAACGGCTACGAAGGGCGACGCGTGCGTACGACACTGTGGCGCGCTTGGGCGGTGATGAGTTCGGCGTCCTCCTCGAAGATCTGCCCGACGAAGCCGAGGCGCTTGACGTGCTCGAGCGCATTCGGATTGCGCTCGCGGCCCCGCTCACGATCGACGGCCGGTCACTGCATGTGTCGGCGAGCGTCGGGGTCGCGCATTCGCACTTCGCCGGCGATACAGACGCCATCCTGCGCAATGCAGACATGGCGATGTACGAAGCCAAGGAACAGGGGAAGGCGCGGCACGCCATCTTTGAGCCGAGCATGTACGAGGCGATCATGCATCGCCTGCAGCTCGAGTCGGAGTTGCGGAACGCGGCGATCGATCCGACAGCGGCCGGTTTCTCCCTCGCGTTTCAGCCAATCGTCGAGCTCGGCAGCGGCGCACCCACAAGCATGGAGGCGTTGCTCCGCTGGCGCCATCCGTCGCGGGGGGATACTGCGCCCCTCGACTTCATTCCGCTCGCAGAGCACACGGGCATGATCGTACCGATCGGCGACTGGGTGCTGCGGGAGAGCTGTCTGGCGCTCGCGGACTGGTGTGCATTGTGGCGCACGCTTGGCCGCGATCCGGCCGCGACTCCCTCCGTGTCGGTGAACATCTCGCCGCGGCAATTCGTCGAGCCCGGGTTTGTCGCGCGCGTGGCGGAGGTGTTGCGCGAAACCGGAGCGCACCCGACTGGTGTGACGTTGGAGATTACCGAAAGCGTATTCATGCATCGCTCGGACGAAGCGTTGGCCACCCTGCGCGCACTCAAGGCGCTCGGGCTTCGTCTCGCCGTCGACGACTTCGGAACCGGCTACTCCAGCCTCAGCTATCTGCAGCGATTCCCGGTGGATGTACTCAAGATCGATCGCGCCTTCGTAGAAGGC
>JANNEV010000086.1:0-6915 GCA_031379145.1 Gemmatimonadaceae bacterium | reverse complement strand
CGACGACGACCGCGGCGTAGGCAGCGGCGAAGCTACGTCGTCCGTGGCGGCAGGATCTCGTCCACGGCGCAGCTCACGTCGGCGTGGGCCACGAGCCGGATGCTCTCACCTCGCCGGCGGATGACCAGGTCCTGATACCGGCCCGCCTGGGGTCGTGAGTGAACCTCGACGCAGTCGTCGATGAGGTTGACGATCCAGTACTCGGGCACGCCGGCCTCGGCGTAGAGCGGCGCCTTGATGGCGCGGTCCTTGGTGAGCGAGGACTCGGCGATCTCGATCCTTCCTGATCTCTCCCGCCGCTGCCCCGCCGTCGACCCGGATGACCACCATCTGTTCGTGTCCTTGGGCTGTGCGGCCGAGAATCTCGTGCAGGCGGCGCGCGCCAACGGATTGCACGGTGACTTGAGCATGTCGGCGTCTCAGGGCGACGCAGTTCGCATCATGCTGGAGCCTGCGCCAGCCTTCAGATCGCCACTCTTCGAGGCAATCCCGGAGCGTCAGTCCACGCGCGCCGAGTACGACGGACGGCCGGTGAGCCCAGCGGATCTGGTATTGCTTGAGCAGGCGGTCGCTGGAAGCGGTGTCAGGCTCCTGTTGCTCACCGACAAGCAGGCGATGGAATCTGTGCTCGAATACGTGGTGCAGGGGAATTCGGCACAAATGCAGGATCCCGCCTTCGTGTCGGAGCTGAAGGCGTGAATCCGATTCAGTCGCGGAGATGCGGTGCGCACCGGCGACGGGCTGTTCACGGGTGCGTCGGGAAACACGGTCGCGCCGGCGTGGCTCGGCAGCTTGCTGTTCGGTCTCTTCTTCACGGAGAAGAAGGAGAATGACAAGTATGCCAGGCATGTCCGAAGCTCCGCCGGCATCGCGGTCTTTGTCGCGGATACCGCTGACAAGGCCCACTGGGTCGACGTGGGTCGTTGCTACCAGCGGTTTGCGCTTCAGGCCACGGCACTCGGCATCAGGACCGCGATGCTGAACCAGCCCGTCGAGGTCCCTGCGGTGCGACCGCAGTTTGCCACGTCACTTGGCCTCGGCGCGTTGCGCCCGGATCTCGTGGTGCGTTTCGGGCGTGGTCCAGTGCTGTCGAAGTCGCTCCGTCGCCCCGTGCAGGCCGTACTCCTGTAGTACACGCCTCGCATTGGGAACTCCCTGCCTCGCCGGCGGCTACTTTCTCCAACAGGTCTTATACACTGCGCTGGAGGAGAGATGTCGCTCGAGGCGATGTATCGATTGGGTCAGACGTTCGACGAGTTTCTGGCCAGTGCCGGTGAGAATTCGGCGCTGCTGCGAGCGGTCGCACGGCGAACGGTGTTGCCGGAGGAGATTTCAGCCGGCGTCCGCGCAGCCGGTGGTCCTTGGCACTTTCTGGTGCTCACGGAAGACTGGTGCGGCGACTCGACCAATTCGCTGCCTGTCATCGCCCGACTGGCGGCGGATGCCGGGAACGTCGATGTGCGCATCCTGAAGCGTGATGAACATCCGGCACTCATGGACACACACCTTGCCGCGACGGGCGCGCGCGCTATTCCGGTGGTGATGGTGCTCGACGCCGCGTTTGAGGAGCGGGGGTGGTGGGGCTAGCGACCGCGGGCGCTGCAGGCGCTGGTCGGTACGACGTGGAAGGAGCTCTCGAAGCAGGATCGCTACGGCGAGGTCCGCCGCTGGTACGTGAACGACAAGGGGGTGTCGACCGCTCGGGAGCTCGCGGAATTGGTGCAAGCGGCTGCGTCCTCCGCCGCTGTCGTTGCCACCTAGGATGGGGCACAGCGCCTACGGAAAACGAGAACGACGACGTTGTGTCCTGGTCGGCCTGCCGAAACACACCGGTCGCGCCGGACGCCACCGGGATCAGCGCTTACCAAACCTTGGATGCTGCGCCTGCAATCGCTGACTGGATTCGCAGGCACATTGCATCGGGTGTCTCAGACCCGACAAAGAACCGAGTTCCGTTACGAAGGCGAATCTCCACGGCGTCGCCCATCGTCACGGTGTACAGGGTACCCTTGCTGAGCAACCGAATGCCCAGCCCGGCCAGACTGGGCGGCACAAACCGTTGGATTCCGGCGATGTCGGCAAGCGCCACGTTCCGCACGGTGATGATGCCTCCGAGTTTGACCCGGAGTCGCTCGTCACGGACCAATACCTGCAGCGACGAGAACGGCATCGCAGCGGCAATCATGAACAGCGCGAGGCACGAGGCCGCGACGAAATGATGGCGGAGGACCAGCGCAATCATCGCCGGCGCGGTCAGCATGAGGATGGCGAGCACCAGGAACGCGCCGGACTCGCGCATCGCGAAGGACGTGGGTCCGTTTGTGACTGCAGCCATGCGTCGCTCCATAACTCCAATCGGACGACTGAGGTCGATACAACCGTGCGGGCCGCCGACACCGCAATGGGGAATTTACACTCGTGCACGAAGGGCCAGTAGCGGTGGCGGGCTACGGACAGCCCAACACGCAACGCTTCACCACCTCATCCGTCCATAGCCCGCTGAACCAGACGTCCGGACGACATCGCTCGAGGTGTCCGCGGTTCCGACAGCCTACTGAACATTTTCGGAAGCCCTGTAACATTCCGCCAGCGAGTGACATTGCCCACATGAGCCCTCCTCGCTCCCTGTTCTCCTCTCCGTTTCCTGTGCACTCTCGACTGTCCACTCCCCGGCATACTCTGATCTCGTCCGCTCGCCTCGGCGAACCCGACGCTCTTGGCTCGCTGTACGATGAGTTCGCGGGCAAGCTCCTCACGGTGGCGTGGCGACTCACGGGTTCGAAGGCCGACGCGGAGGATGTGGTCCACGATGTCTTTGTCGGACTGCCTGAGGCGCTCCGGCACTACGAGGAGCGCGGACAGCTCGGTGCATGGTTGTCGCGCCTGACGGCACGTACGGCGCTGATGCGCCTGCGCGCCACGCAGCGACGACGCGAAGCCTCCATCGACGAGGCTCATGAGATCAGCAGTAGCGTTCGCGCGGAACACCGCGCGGAGATGGCGGACTTGGAGCGCCAGATTCTTGGACTTCCTGAACCACAGCATGCTCTCTCCGGGCGACCCATTTCCATGCTCTCCGGTCGCCAACCTCGGTCTGCGACGATATCATGCGCGTAGGCGTCTAGCGCGCGCCGAAGCGCTCGAAGGACTCAAAGCGCGCCCGGTTACGCGCCGGTCGCGCATTCTCGAGGCCCGGCGCTTGATCCTCAAGCACTGGTCCACCCGCCGGAAATGTGGATTCGATAACGCGTAGGCCATGTGCAACCCGCCCCGACGGCCATGTCTGACAATACAAAATTGTTCCTCTCTGTAGTTAGCAGCGAGTTCCTCGCCTACCGCGAGCTGCTCACGCAGGACCTCAAGCGCCCCACGCTCGACGTCGCCGTGCAGGAAGACTTCGTCGTCACTGGCGGGAGCACGCTCGAAAAACTCGACGACTACATGGTCGCCTGTGACGGCATCATCCACCTTATCGGCAAGGCCAGCGGAGCCGTGCCGGAAGAACGCGCCGTCGCCGCGTTGCTCGCGAAGTATCCCGACTTCGCCACGAGACTCGCGCCGCTCGCGACGCGTCTGGCGAAGCCGCAGCCCGGTTTCTCCTACACGCAATGGGAAGCCTACCTCGCCCTCTATCACGAGCGTCCGCTGTTCGTGTATCGCCCCACCGACTTTGACCACGATGTCCTGCATGTCCCTCGCGCGGCCAAGTTCGTCTTCAGCGCCGCTGAGCAGCAGTCGCAAAAGGAGCACTACGCCCGCATCAGCGCATTGGGCCATGACCGCGGACAGTTCCTCAATGAAGAGCGACTCAGCTCCGCTGTTCTGCGCGACCTCGTTGAGATCCTTCCGCGACTGAAGACGACGATCGAAGTCTCCGCCACCAAGCTCCCCCATAACGCCGAACGGCTCATCGGACGCGACCCCGACCTTGCCCGGCTCGACGCCGCGTGGAACGACTCCCACAAAAACGTCCTCATCGTCCGCGCCCTGGGCGGCATGGGCAAGACCTCCCTAGTCGCCACCTGGATGGCCGAGCTGGCGCTCAAGAACTGGCGCGGCGCCGAGCGCGTCTTCGACTGGTCCTTCTACAGCCAGGGCACCCGCGACCAGACCACCGCTTCCGCAGAGACCTTCATCGCGGCAGCCCTCCGCGAGTTTGGCGATCCCGATCCCACGCTCGGCTCCGCCTGGGATCGCGGAGCGCGCCTTGCTAACCTCATTGGAAAAGGACGCTGCCTCCTCGTCCTCGACGGTCTCGAGCCGCTCCAGTATCCGCCCGGAGCCATGGGGGGAAAACTCAAGGACGCCGGCATCGAGTCCCTGCTCAAAGGGCTCGCCGCACATAATGCCGGGCTGTGCATCGTCACCACGCGCGAAAAGGTGCCCGACATCCAGCAGCACTACGGACGCACGGCAGAGGATCTCCCGCTCACCGAACTCACCGATCTCGCCGGAGCCGCCCTGCTGCACTTCGCCGGGGCCACTCGCGCGGGGGCCAAGGAGATCAAACGCGACGACAAGGAACTGCAAGCCGCCAGCCACGAAGTGCGCGGCCACGGCCTCACGCTGCAACTCCTCGGGAAATACCTCGCGCTGGTCGAGCACGGCGACATCCGCAAGCGCGACACCGTGCGCCTCGCCGAGGCCGAGCACGAATACCAGAACGACGCCACCCGCCCCTACGGCCACGCCTTCAAGGCGATCGAAGCCTACGAGCACTGGTTCGAGGGTGGCGGAGAAACGGGCCGGCGGGAATTGGCCGTCCTCCGGCTGCTCGGCCTCTTCGACCGCCCCGCCTCGCCGGGCTGTCTCCATGCGCTGCGCCAAGAGCCGGTCATCGCCGGGCTCACCGAGACCCTCGCGGGCGTGGATGCGCGGGATTGGCGGAAGGCCTTGAGCCGCCTCGGGGAAATCAACCTGCTTGTGGCTACGGACGACGGCACCGTCGATTGCCATCCGCTCATCCGCGAGTTCTTCGCCATGCGCCTGCGGGCACAGCCGGAGGTGTGGAAAGCCGCGCACCGGCGGCTCTACGAACACCTCTGCGCGACGACGCAGGACAAGCGCGACGCCACTCTCGAAGACCTCCAACCGCTCTACCAAGCCGTGGCCCATGGCGGCCAGGCGGGCTTACAGCAGGAGGCGTGGGAAACGGTTTTCTATGCGCGCGTCGTGCGCGGGAATGAAAAAAATAGCAAACGAAAACTCGGTGCATTCGGTTCCGACTTGGGAGCCATCGCGTGCTTCTTCGAGACGCCGTGGAAGCGTGTCTCGTCCGCGTTGACGGAAAACGACCAATCCCTGTTGTTTGACGAAGCGGCCTTCTCACTACGCGCGTTGGGCCGGCTGACCGAGGCCCTCGAGCCGATGCAGGCTGGGCTCGAGATGCTCGTCACGCAAGACAACTGGAAACTGGCCGCTACTAGCGCCAGCAACCTGAGCGAGCTGGAGCTAACGCTGGGCGAGGTAGCCGAGGCGGTTCGGGAAGCCGAGCAGTCCGTGACCTACGCCGACCGCAGCCGCGATGCGTTTTGGAAGATGAGCACGCTCACGACCCATGCCGACGCCCTGCACCAGGCGGGCCGCCGGGCCGAGGCGGAGGCGCGCTTCCGCGAGGTCGAGCAGATGCAGGCTAAGCGCCTGCCCGCCTACCCGCTGCTGTTTTCGCTTTCGGGCTTCCAGTATTGCGACCTGCTCTTGACGGAGGCGGAGCGGGCCGCGTGGCGCAGAGTAGTTTCGGGCTTTAGCCCGCCCAACGATGGCCCACACGTAAAACTCAGCCATCCTGCCACACCGAGCGGTGACGGGCTACTGCGCAGCCGCGAAGCGAACCCCGAGACTACTCTGCTCCGCGCCGTCTCCGAGCGCGCGGCGCAGACGCTGAAGTGGGCGACCGACGCGAAGGCGAGCCTCCTCACCATCGCCCTCGACCACCTCACCCTGGGCCGCGCCGCGCTCTACGCGGCCATGCTTCAGCCAGCTGAAATCCAAGATCTAAAGTCTGAAATCGAATCCGCCGTCTCCGGCCTCCGCCGCGCCGGCCATAGCGACGAGCTTCCCAAAGCCCTCCTCACCCGCGCCTGGCAGCGGAGCCTAACCGGCCCTCGCACCGGCCCCGAGAGCGCGCAGAGCGACCTGGACGAAGCCTGCGAAATCGCCGAGCGCGGGCCGATGCCGTTGTTTTTGGCGGACATTCATCTGTACCGGGCACGGCTGTTTTTCCGCGAAGCAGCGTATCCGTGGGAATCCCCGCAGCACGACCTCGCCGAAGCTCGGCGCCTCATTGAGAAGCACGGCTACCTGCGGCGCATGGAAGAACTCGTGGATGCGGAAGGCGGCATCCTTCACCGACATTAGTGCCAGCGACCAATGAGCGAAATCGTCTTCCTTAGCTACAGCCACGATTCCGACGAGCATGCGGCGCTCGTGCGCGGACTCGGCGCCAGCCTGTCGCGTGACGGGTGCGAGTGCCGTATCGACGTCTACAAGGACACCGGCGAGGACTGGCCGACGTGGATGACGCGCCAACTGATCGAGGCTGACTTCGTGCTGTGCGTGGCCACCGAGACGTACGAACGGCGCTTCCGCGACCACGAACTGCCCCACCAGGGATTCGGCGTCGGCTGGGAGGCAGGATTGATCCGGCGCCTGCTCTACGCCAAAAAACTGCACAACGATCGCATTTTCCCCGTGGTCTTCGCCAAAGCCGATCGCGACCACATTCCGCTGGAGCTCCAGGGCTACGACAGCTTTCTGCTCGACAACGGAGCGGAGTATGAAGGGCTCCTGCGCAAAGTGCTCAAGCGACCGCTACACGCCCGGCCAGCCACAGGGGCCCCGCCGGTTCTGGTGACTACGCAGACGGCACCCTTGTTCGAACGTCCCGGCGGAGCGGCTTCGTCCGCTGTTGCTGGC
>JANNEV010000058.1:0-6086 GCA_031379145.1 Gemmatimonadaceae bacterium | reverse complement strand
TCCGGCTGTGGCAAGTCGGTGACTGCCCTCGCGTTGCTTCGCCTTGTGCCGTCGCCAGGACGGATCGAAGCGGGAAGCGGTATTCATTTCGACGCGCAGGATCTGCTCACACTGCCGGAAGAACAGCTTCGCGCCATTCGTGGCAATCGGATGGGAATGATCTTCCAGGAGCCAATGACCGCGCTGAATCCGGTGCTGAGCGTGGGTGAGCAGATTGCGGAAGTCGTACGCGTGCACACCAACGCATCGCGGGTGCAGGCATGGGAGCGTGCCGTACGCATGCTTGCCGATGTTGGAATCGCCGATGCAGGAATGCGCGCCAAGCAGTACCCGCACGAACTTTCCGGTGGAATGCGCCAGCGTGTCATGATCGCTTTGGCACTCGTGCTGTCGCCGCAGCTGGTGATCGCGGATGAACCGACCACGGCGCTCGATGTCACGATCCAGGCGCAGATTCTCGAACTGCTTCGCACGATGCGCGACCGTACGGGTATGGCGTTGCTGCTCATCACCCACGATCTCGGTGTGGTCGCGGAGATGGCCTCTCGGGTTCTGGTGATGTACGCCGGTCGTATCGTGGAGGAAGCGCCGGTCGCGTCACTGTTTTCTCATGCGGCCCATCCCTACACCGAAGGACTGTTGGCCGCGATTCCTCATCTCGGCGCAGATCAGACTCGACTCGCCACGATTCCAGGCTCCGTTCCGGCGTCGACGGCCTGGCCCGCCGGCTGTCGCTTCCGCGACCGCTGCGCGTACGCGTACGAACGTTGCGCGCTCGAAGAGCCGGCGTTGGTCCAGATCAGCTCCGCGCACCGCGCCCGCTGCCATCTGGTACAGGAACCAGAGCGACGCGTTCGGAAAGCACTCCCGCGATGAGCGTGCAACCGTCCATCGCGCGCATCGAGCACGGCGGCCCGGCGCCCGTGCCGCAGGCGCTGGTGCAGATTCGCGATCTCACCAAGCACTTCCCCGTTCGAAGCGGGCTGCTGCAGCGTGTGACCGGCGCGGTCAAGGCGGTGGACGGTGTGTCGTTCGACGTGTCCGCTGGCGAGACGCTCGCGCTCGTCGGTGAGTCGGGTTGCGGCAAGACCACCACCGGTCGCGCCATCCTGCGGCTCATCGAGCCCACCAGCGGCCAGGTGAGCTTTGGCGGAACGAACATTCTTGCCCTTCGCGGTGAAGCACTACGCCGAATGCGTCGGCATATGCAGATCGTGTTTCAGGATCCGTACGGCTCGCTGAATCCGCGCCTGACAATCGGGGCCGCGATTCGCGAAGGCCTGATCGTACATCAGCTGGCAGAAGGCGCCGCCGCCGACACGCGCGTCGCGCGACTGCTGGAGGAGGTCGGCCTCCGCAGCGAGTACGCGTCGCGCTATCCGCATGAGTTCTCGGGCGGACAGCGCCAACGTGTCGGCATCGCGCGCGCGCTGGCCGTGGAACCCTCGTTCATCGTCTGCGACGAACCCGTCTCCGCACTCGACGTCAGCGTGCAGGCACAAGTCGTCAATCTGCTCTGTGACTTGCAGCGCGATCGCGGTCTGGCCTACCTCTTCATCGCGCATGATCTCGCGGTCGTCGCACACATGGCGCACCGTGTCGCGGTCATGTACCTCGGGCGCATTGTCGAACTCGCGCCACGTCGTGCGCTCTTCGCGCAACCACTCATGCCGTACACGCAGGCGCTGCTCTCCGCTGTACCCGTCCCTGACCCGTCTTCACCGCGCACTCGCATTCTGTTGCCAGGTGAGCCGCCGAGTCCCGCCAATCCGCCACCAGGCTGCGTGTTCCATCCGCGCTGCCTGCATCCGGCCAAGGACGATGACTGCGCCCGACTCGTTCCCGCGCTCGAAGAAAAGTCGCCTGGACATTTTGTGGCCTGCCTCAAGGTCCACAAGATCTCCGCGCCCACCCCAGCCCACGCCCAGTGACCCCCGCTTCGTCATCATCGGCTGATCCAACGAACGATCGCGCCTTTTTCGGGCACCCGAGAGGGCTCGGCCTGCTGTTCACCACGGAGATGTGGGAGCGCTTCTCGTACTACGGACTCCGTCCGCTGCTGGTCCTCTTCATGGCCGCAGCGCTCAACGAGGGCGGCTTCGGCTTCGAGCGCACGCAAGCATCGGCGATCGTTGGCATCTATGCCGCGTCCGTGTATCTGGCCTCGCTTCCCGGTGGCTGGATCGCGGACCGATGGCTTGGGCTTCGGCGCGCCATTCTGACCGGTGCCGTCTTCATCACGGCAGGCCATCTGGCGATCGGGCTCTCCGGCTTCGCCAGCGGTACCCTTGGAAAGATTTTCTTTTTTCTCGGCCTGATTTTGATCGTCTGCGGCACCGGACTGCTCAAGCCGAACATCTCCGCGATTGTCGGTGACCTGTACCCCGAGGGCGGCGCACGTCGTGACGCTGGGTTCTCGATTTTCTACATGGGCATCAACACCGGGTCATTCCTCGGGCAGCTCGTCACTGGCTTCCTTGGCGAGCGCGTGGGATTTCACTGGGGCTTCGGAGCGGCTGGAATCGGGATGGCATTGGGCCTGCTCTCGTTCTGGATTGGCGCGCCCAAATTGCTGGGCACGTTGGGCAAGGATATCGTGCGCGACCCCGATCCTGCGGTGCAGCGCAAGCGCGAAAGCCAGGTGAGGTCGGCCACCTACGCGGGGATGGGACTGCTCGCGCTGGTGTTCGTGCTCGCCAGCAGTGGCGTTGTGTCGCTCAACCCGCAGGCGATTGGTCAGGCGATGACCGCGGTGTTGGTCAGCATCGCCGTCGCCTTTTTCGTGTATCTCTTCGCGTTCGGCGGACTCTCGCGCGAGGAAAAAAAGCGCTCGGCGGTCATCTTCGTGCTCTTCGTGTTCGCGGCGATCTTCTGGGCCGCATTCGAGCAGGCACCAACGTCACTGCAACTGTTCGCCAAGGACTTCACCGATCGGCGGGTGTTTGGCATGGATGTTCCCGCCACCTGGTTCCAGTCGGTGAATTCGGCGTTCGTCATCCTCTTCGCCCCGGTCTTCGCGGCCCTGTGGGTGGGAATGGCGAAGCGGGGAGTGGAGCTCTCGAGTCCGGCCAAGTTTGCGCTCGGCCTTGCACTGGCTGGCGGCGGATTCCTGCTCATGCTCTTCGCCGCCAACGACGTGGTCGCGAGCGGTGGCAGGACACTCGTCTCGCCGTGGTGGCTCGTCTTCAGCTATTTGCTGCAGTCGTTGGGCGAGCTGTGTGTGAGCCCGGTCGGACTGTCCTCCATGACCAAACTCGCTCCACGCAAGTACGTCGGCCAGATGATGGGGATCTGGTTCCTCGCGACCTCAGTGGGCAATCTCGTGGCTGGATTGGTTGGCGGCCGAGTGGATCCGACCAAACTCGAACAGACGCCGATCGTGTTCGGTGGTACAGCGATCGCATTGGGTGTGTCCACGTTCATCCTGATGGTGATGATCGTGCCAATCCGGAACATGATGGCTGGCGTGCAGGACGAACGCGCCGCGTAGCGCGTCAGGGCCAGCGGAACAAGCTCTTCGGCACCGTCACCTCGCGCGCAGGTTCCACGTCCTGCGGTTCGCGCCAGAACAGCCGCGTCAGGTCATCACTGACAAAGCGCACCTCGAATTTCCGGTTGCGGTCATCGCTGACCGGAAACGCGAAGTCCACCCGCAGCATCCGACGTGAACGCGGCGGCACGGCAGCCAGCACGGAGAAACCCACCGCGCTCCGCCACGGCGTATCCACCGAATACGGCACCGAGGCGTCGCCCCACAGTCGACCAGACTCGGCAAACAGCGCCAGTCCGACGTCGGCAAGATTGTAGCGGGTGGGCACAATGAGACGCTGTTCGCCACGCACGATCACGCGAGCCGCTCCAGGCTCGCGGGAGTTGCCGTGCCCGCGCAAGCCGCCAAGGAAGTCGGCCATCGACAGCTGGCCCGGCGACGTGGGATTGTGCAGCGCACTCCACTCCACTTGCAAACGCGTCAGTTGCTTGACCGCCGGCTTGAAGTACCAGCCCAACCGGCCACTCGTGACCATGTTGCCCCAGCGCTGCGCATCGCGATCGTACCGCGCCTCCGTATTCGCCTGCAGTCCACCGAAGGACTTGGGGCCGCCCCAGCCCAGATACAGTGAACCCGCCACAAACCGGTCGCGATCTCGCGCCAGACCGAGTGGCACCGACTGACCAAACGTCAGTCCAGTTTCCAGGCCAACACGCACGTCCTGCGCACCGGTGAGTGCGTCAAACCCCTGCACGCGCTCGAAGCTCAGGCGCCGAAACCCGAGCAAACCGTTAACCCGGACCACGTCCTGCGAGCGAAAACTCTTGGGAATCGGGAAGCCGGAATCTGGTCGGAAGCCGGCGGGAGTGATGCGCAGCGGCACAGAATCAACCCGCTGCAGTTCGTGGGTCAGCGTAGCGCCGAACAGCCGCAGTCGCCCCACCGGTCCGGAGCGAACCAGGCCACCGATGTTGGCGTATTGCCGTGTGACGTTGAGCGCGTTCGGTGCCTCAAACGATCGTCGCAGCACGGCGAAATTGCGCGTGCCACCGGCACTCGCGAGCCACGCGAAGCGCTGCAGATCGGTGAAGAACGGACGCACTAACTCCGCGCGCATTTCCTGGCCGCGCTGCAAGCGCCGGCCTTCCAGGCGCAGAATCTGACGACCACCGGCGAACTGATAGTCGGTGAACTGTGCAGCCAGGACATCGTTGAATGCGCGACCGTCGCGCCACTCAACCGCAGTGAACACACCCGTCCCACCCAGATTGTTCTCTCCGAGCCGCACGCCGCGAACGAATGGTGACGGCGGTGACAGCCGACCGCCCAGAATCAGGCTGAACTCATCGCGCGTTTCCACCTCCAACCGGACGCCGCCCTCCTCATCGTCGTACACCTGAATGCGCGCATCCACGAGATACGGCTGCGCGCGCAAGATACGCTCTGATTCCGCGCGTCGGATCTGGTTGCACGGATCGCCAACATCCATCAGCAGATAGCGGCGAATGATGTCATCGCGCGTGGTGACGTGCAGTGCGCGTGCCGCACGTCGAACGAACTCCAGTCGACGCGGCAACTTGTCGGTGTACGGCTGCTGCGTCACCACCACGATGTTGCTGATCCGCTGCCCGGCACAACCCGTGATAGGCAATCGTCCCTTGCTCGACACCACTGCAGGACGCGTGGCGCTCTGTGCGCGCAGCGTACTCGCGCCACACAGCGGCGCCGCCAGTGCGGCCACCGCGCAGCACCTGGACACACCTCGCGTGAGACCGCCGCACGCCTGCGCACACCATGCAGAGGACAACGACACACGCGACTCGCCGCTCATTTACCCATGCGGCGCTTCAAGGCTGCCAGACGATCCTCTGCCTCCGACTCTCGCTCAGCGCGCGTACGTCGCGATGGCACGGTGCCGCCAAAGGCATCGTCACGCTCCGCGCCATCGATCGGCCGCTCCTGGCGCACGTGCTCCGAAACACCATCACTGGAGTCGTCAGACAGGAACGCATCCACTTCGCGCTGCGCTGCCACGTCAGGAGCGATGCCTCCAGGTGCAATTCCGGACGCGGCCAGCCGAAGCTGCGACGTCATCTCCTCCAGCTCACGGTCGGCCAACGTCAGCTCCTGTTGCTGCACCAGCAGCTTGGACTCCAGCACGGCCACGCGCTCGGCGTGTTGCGCACCGAACTTCTCCGCGATGGCGACGGTTTCCGCATCGCCGATCTGCGCGGCCAGTCCCTGCCGACGCCGCACCGTCTCGAGCTCGCCTCGCTCGATCCGCAGCTTCGCTTCTGTGGCCGCAATGCCGGCCCGCAGGTCCTGCAGGCCAAGCTTCGCGTGCACCATCGCGTCTCGCATGGCGGACACGACACGCCGTCGCTCCTCAGGAGCGAGCCGGTCGGACAAGGCACGTAGGGAGTCGCGGAGTTGATCAAACATGCGCGGGGCGGGTCGCGACAAAAAACGTCGGGAAGAGAGGACGGTCACGCAGACTAGTACGCGGTTGGTACCCCGCGACACCCGCGCAGGATACGCCGCTCGTCAGCTGCGGCGCCAGTGTGGCGGAGAACGACCGGACCTAGCTGACGCCGTC
>JANNEV010000005.1:0-5226 GCA_031379145.1 Gemmatimonadaceae bacterium | reverse complement strand
CAAGGTCAGGGTGCAGGGAATTGTCGATACCACGCGTTCATGGCCCGTTCGATCGCAGGCGTGCCGGCCATCCACTCGCCCAGCGCTGCGGGCACCACGCCGGTACGGTAGAACCCTTCCACCGCAATCACACCGGCTCGTCCCGCGATGATACCGCTATTGGCAAAGGCGGTACGATCGCCACCGAGCGGTGTCGAAACCAACGCCCACGTCTCCGGTCCGATCGCATCCAGTCGTGCGAAGGGCGTGGTGACGACCGTTGGGTGCGCGGGCATCGTCCAGCGACGTCGTACCCCGATCGGCGCGCGGGCCGGCATGCGCCACTTGCGAAGACCGAAGGGGATACGCGAAACGGCCAGCTGACCGTTGCTGATCACCACCAACACGTCCTGTAGCGCGCGAACATCCTCGAGCGGATTGCGTTCAACGAGGATCACGTCGGCCTCGAATCCAACCGCGATTCGGCCGACGGTCTTCTCAATCCGCAGCAACTGTGCGGCAACCGTGGTCGCAGATTGGAGCGCTTCGAGCGGCGTGAAGCCGAGTCCGACGAAGCGCGCAATCTCGTGACTGATGCGCGTCACACTGTTGGGACCGTACTGCGTGTCACCACCGGTCACAACGGAAACGCCCATCGCGTGGGCGCGGCGAATGGCATCTTCGGCGCGGGGGAACATGTGCTTGCCGCGCAGCTGCAGAATGGGATCATCGTAGTCGCCACCGGGCTCCACCAGGTCCGCCAGCGTGGACAGCGTCGGGACGAGAAAGGTGCCCTTGGCTTTCATCAGCCGGAGCGTGCTGTCGGACACATACGTGCCATGTTCAATGCTGCGCACGCCAGCCGCCACCGCAGCGTACGCCCCCTCATCCCCATGCGCGTGTGCCTCCACGGGAATGTTGCGCGTCGCCGCCTCTTCAACCACGGCGCGCAATTGCGCCTCATCGTACACCTGCTTTCGAGGATCCGTATTGGGGAGCCCGGCCCGTTCTGTACCGCGCGTCTTGATGACATCGACACCGCGGTCGAGATTCACCCGCACCAGAGCGCGCAGCTGTTCCGGCGTACGCACGCCCGACGCAAACAGAGCGCCAAGACGCGTATCCGCGAGGACCGTTTCACCGAGGTCGGGGGTGACGAACACGCCCGCCGCCTGCATATCTGGTCCCGCGATGACGCCGCTCCGAACGGCTTCGCGAATGGCGATGTCCTGGTACAGCGGCGTGCTTGCACTGCGAACCGTGGTCACTCCGCTTTCGAGGGCGCGGCGCGCCGCATCCAGTGAGGCGATGTGCGTATGCGCGTCAATGAGGCCGGGCACCGCCCATCGGCCCTGAGCATCGATTACGCGCGCACCGGGTGGAGCGGCAGTTCCGGCCGAGATGCGGGTGATGAACTTGCCGTCGATCTGGATGGTGGCGTCACGGGTTACGGCGCCGCTGGCCATGTCGATCACGTTGGCGTGAACGATCACCAGCGGCGGAGCCTGCGTTGGGACGACCGTCACAGCCCGTACCTGGCCCAATCGAGGCGACCGACTGCCGCGGACGGCTTCGACGGCAACAACGGACAGCGCGAACACGACGATCATCACTCGTCGGGTGCGAAAACCCGGCATGGCGGTCTCCTGAGTGGGTTCGAACATCTCACATGAACGTGCGGGAGCGTACGCGCAAGCGCGAGGGAGCGGGCACACAAAAACTGGGCATGCACTCAGCTTGCCCCATGCCGTGTCAGACCTCCAGCTTGCGCATCATGCGCGCCAGGCCCTCTCTATCAACTCAGCTCATCGCAGCGGACGCTCCGCGACTGGACCCGACCGCACCTTTGGCGCAGTCAACGGGTGCCGCCGGGGAGCGTACGCGCCCGCTCCCGTTGGCAAGGCGACGCGCCGACGACGCCGCGATTCGGCAGCAAGCCGTGGATTCCGTGTTTCGAGCCGAGACGGCGGGAGAAGCACCCGGCATCGGCGCACTTCCGGTGGCCATCGTCCCGCTCCAACAGCGAAGCATCGTGGCGCTTCCGCAGGAGACGCGGCAGCGTTTTCTTGACCGGTTGTCGCTGCGAATCGCCCGGGCCTACGACGATGAACGGGATGTGCCGGATGGCGACCGGACCGATCGGAGCGCGCCGAATCACATCGCCGCGATCCTCGCGAGCAGTTGTGCGCTCTGTCGTGGCGCGTGCTGCACGCGAGGCAGCGACCACGCCTTCTTGGCCGAAGACAGTCTGGCGCGCGTCCGACTGGAGAACCCGGCGTACTCCTCTGACTCCCTGCGGGACCAGTACGAGGCATCGCTTCCGTCGCATCACTTCGAGCTCAGTTGCGTGTATCACGCCGCCACTGGCTGCGCACTCCCGATGCTGCTTCGCTCCACTACCTGCAACCGTTATCGCTGCGGCGGCCTCACGCAGCTGCACCGCGCGCTTCAGCACTCCGGCGCACCGCGCGCGATCGTCGGCGCCTCCGAGGGTACTGCGCTCAGAGAGTTGGCCGTCATCGATCCTCGAGAGACGCGCGCGCTGGCGATCCTCCCCCGCGCGAACGCATAACGGTCTCCGCGGCGTCGGCTTTCCCGTCGCTGGACCAGTGAGCTGTTCGCCGACGTCGTGCCTCCAGCCACCGTCGTGCCGCAGGTGGGGTCTGACCTGATGTCGGGTTTTGGTCGCGCGTTCCGATCTAATGCATGACACGCGCCGCGCCGCCCAGACTCTTCCACCGCGAGCTGATCCCATGCCACGCATTCCGATCCATACACGCACTGCCCTCGCTCCGCTGCTGCAGTGCGCTCGCACCCTCGGTGACGTCGATCGCGCGGCGTGGCTCGCTGAACTGCGTCGGGACTCGCCAACCGTCGTCACCCTGATCGAGCAACTGCTCCAGACTGACGCACCTGACTCGGTTCCCGCGCAGCGGGCAGCAACGTCGCAAGTCCCGTCAACCGCGACGCCGCTCGAGACGGGGGCGACAAGACCGGCGGCCTTCCTCGCGCACACTCCCTCCAACGCGGACCACGCCAACACAACGACGTCGCGATGGATCCCGGCGCTCCGTTCATTCCTCATCAAGACCCAGGCTCCGTGATGCGCGGCACTCCGCACCGGAGTCGGCCATGACAACGCCTGCCATCGTGCTCACGGCTGGGGTCGGACTGCTGCTGTTGTACGCCGTGGTCATCGCGGCAATTGCGCATCATTTCACACGCGCTCGGCCGCAACAGCCGCGCATCATGTCGCCGCAATTGCATGACACCTGCGAACACGTCGCAGTGGTTGCCCGCGACGACGCCTTCCAGCTGCGCGCGTCCGTCGCACATGCGCCCAACGGACACGGTGCCGTTGTGCTTGTCCACGGTCGTGGCACGTGCCGCGGCAACGAACTGCGCGCGAACTCGTTCGCACTCGTCGAAGCGTTGAATCGATGCGGACTCACCGTACTGCTGCTTGACCTGCGCGGCCATGGCGACAGTGCCCCGGCGCGCGTCACCTATGGCATTCGCGAACAGCGTGATGTCCTCGGCGCCTATGATTGGCTGGTGCAACAGGGGTATTCGCCCGGGCGCATCGGCGTGTTGGGAGCATCCATGGGCGGGGCCGCCAGCATCGTGGCCGCCGCGCGCGAACCGGGATTTGGCGCGGTCGTACTGGACAGTGCGTTCGTTGACGTCGCGCAATTGTTCGACCTGCAGTTTGTCCGCTTCACGCGTCTTCCCCGCGTATGTCTGGCCAGTGCGCTCGCCGTTGGGCGCGTGCTTACAGGCGAGTGGATCTCGCGCTTCCGTCCGCTCGACTACGCCTCTTCGCTCCGCACAAGGCCAACGCTCGTGATACACGCCGAAGGCGACAGCGTCGTACCGATGAGCCATGCGCGCGATCTCGTTGCTGCCTCTGGCGCCGAGCTGTGGACCACCCAGGGCCGCGGCCACCTGCGCTCGTACGGACACGATGGCGACGCGTACCGTGAACGCGTGACGGCCTTTTTTGTCCAACACCTGATTGAGGCAGATCCCGGGCCGCGCCACCGCGACGGCGTACGGCGCCACCGCCAGGCGCAACTCTCATCCGCCACCTAGGCGTCCGAAACAGGCGGCGGACGGCGCGGCGCGTTATCGTCTGCGGGTGAATCCGTTTTTATTCCGCGGTTCCGCGTACACCAGTTCCGACCCCGAACGGCGTCAGGCCCGGGGCCTCACGCCGAGCGCGTCGCAACGTCAGGCACTCGGTCTCGGGCGCAGTCTCGTCGCGCCACTCCTGCTGCTTGTGTCCGCCGCCTGCAGCGTCCGTGAGTCCGCGGAATGGGTGTTCGTCGGCAAGCACTTCACGCTGACGGCGGGAGTCCCGTACGAGATCGGGCCGCGGCACTCTCTCGACGTTTATCGGCCGGTCGCAACGGATTCGGAGCCGCGGCCCGTGGTGGTCTTTCTGTACGGCGGGCGATGGCAAACCGGTGCGAAAGCCGAGTATCGTCTGGCTGGCGACGCACTCACGCGCCGCGGCTACATTGCCGTTATCCCGGACTACCGGCTCGCGCCTGCCGTGAAGTTCCCGGAGTGGATCGACGACGCCGCAAAGGCAATACGTTGGGTTCGGGATAGCATCGCGAGCTACGGCGGCGACACTGCACGCGTTTTCGTCGTGGGGCACTCGGCTGGGGCCCACACGGCTACCATCCTCAACCTCGACGACCGGTACCTGGCTCGCGCCGGTGTTCACCCCGAGTTTGTGAAGGGATATGTGAGCTTGGCTGGCCCCGTGGACACCGTCTGGACCGACGCCGACGTGCAGGCGTTGATGGGACCTCCCGACGGCTGGCCAGCCACGTATCCATCGCAGCTGGCTTCGTCCTCCCGACACGCGCCGTTGCTGCTCCTGCACGGCGCGAAAGACCTCACCGTGCTTCCCGGCAACTCCACCGGTCTGGCCAAGCGGATCGCCACATTCGGCGGGTGTGCCCGCGCGATGGTCTATCCAAACCTCCCACACATCTCGATCGTCGCCGCATTCATGATTCCGCGGCTCCCACTCGCGCCGGTGATGAACGAGGTGGACACATTCATCCGTCAAGATACCGCTCGACGTTGTGCGCCTGCGAGCCCTGCACCAGCACCGACCCCGCCGTGAGCCGCCACCTTTCGTCCTCAATCCGCGCCATCACCATGATCGCCTTCGCCAGTAGCCCAGTTCGCTCGATACGCCGCGCGTTGATCGCGCTCGGGATTGCCGCGCTC
>JANNEV010000696.1:0-2448 GCA_031379145.1 Gemmatimonadaceae bacterium | reverse complement strand
GATTCTGCGTGATATGTAGTAAGTTGTTTATTTTCAACATGCCCGGGTGGCGAAACTGGCAGACGCAACGGACTTAAAATCCGTTGGTGGGAAACTACCGTGCGGGTTCAAGCCCCGCCCCGGGCACCACGGATTCTGTTGATCGCGCACAACGGAGCTGGCCTCCGGCGCGCGCAACTCTCTACCTACTGGAAGTCGACGCTGACCTGCGTGGAAACCTTCGTCGGGCGGCCATCTACCGTGGCCGGTTCGTACACCCAGTCCCGCATCGATTGCGTGACGTCATCGCGTTCCCCAAGACGACCGCAGCTCGATCACTCTTTGAGGGCGCGCCCGTGCGAGTGCCCACGGCGGATCTCGATGAGCTCGGCATCACCGTGCGCGCCGCGGGAGACGGTGTATGAGCGAGCTCACGACTTCGCGTGTCTCCGTCGAAGGAGCAGACCTGCTGGCGCTCGCCGGTGTCGGTGATGCAAATCTCGTGGAGCTGGCCCGTGTCTCCGGCGCCAGGGTCGCGCTGCGGGGGGATGCGCTCGCCCTCTCCGGTGACGCGGACACTGTCTCGCGTGCCGAAGGCATCGCGGCGGCGATGGTCATGCTCGTACGCGAAGGTCGCACCATGTTGCCGGACGATGTGCTTCGGCTTTCACTCGTGGAACGGCCGGCGGATTCGCACGCGACCACGAACGGGGGCGCACTGGTGCTCCCCGGCGCGCGGCGGGGGGTCCAGCCCAAGACGCCAGGACAGGCCGAGTACCTCAAGCAGATCGCCGAACACGATATCGTGGTGGGCATCGGACCAGCTGGAACGGGAAAGACGTACCTGGCGGTGGCAGCAGCGGTAGACGCGCTGATGCGCAAACGTGTTCGCCGAATCGTGCTTGCCCGTCCCGCAGTGGAAGCCGGAGAGAACCTGGGATTTCTTCCGGGCGACATGCAGGCCAAGGTAGACCCATACCTTCGTCCGTTGTACGACGCACTCGACGATCTGATGCCCGCTGAACGGATCGTGAAATACATCGAGTCCCGCACGATCGAGGTTGCGCCGCTCGCGTTCATGCGTGGACGGACGCTTGGGGATGCGTTCGTGATTCTGGACGAGGCGCAGAACGCGACGGGACTCCAGATGAAGATGTTCCTCACGCGTCTCGGGGTGAATTCGAAGATCGTCATCACCGGCGACAAGACGCAGGTTGACTTGCCGCGTCGCGAAGACTCCGGTCTCATGCAGATTGAACGAATCCTGCACGGCATCGAGGGGATCAGCTTTCACTACTTCACGGACGCGGATGTTGTACGGCATCGCTTGGTGCGTGACATCATTCGAGCGTACAACGAGGACGCGGTCGGCGGGTGACGACTCGGATGCCAACCACACACCCAGGCACCCCGGCTCGACCGCGCGCACGTCGCGCCGCGCACGCCGTCTCCTGCGAAGCGGTGGGGGTACGGAGCCCCGTGGCCGCTGCGCGGTTGGTGCGACTGGCGCAGCAATCCCTGCGGGCGCTTCGGGTCCGTGACGCCCTGGTCTCGATCACCTTGGTGACGTCAAAGGCGATGGCGACGTTGAATCGGCGTCATCTCGGTCACCGCGGGCCCACCGACGTGATCACGTTTGCCATGGGCACCGATCCGAACGGCGTCGTACTCGCTGATGTGTACGTGTGTCTCGATGTGGCACGTGCTCAGGCGCGCGCATACAGTGTGGGCATACGCGAGGAGCTGGCGCGATTGGTCGTTCATGGAGTGTTGCACGCGTGCGGTTGGGACCATCCGACCGATGCGTCCCGAACCGAATCGCCAATGTGGCGACGCCAGGAGGCGCTGCTTAAGCGATTCTGGCTTTCTTCAGCTGCCCGCGAATGAGTGTCGTACCGTGGGCGGTAGCCGCTGTCGGTGCCACCATTGCGGCCCTCGCCGCAGTGAGCGACGGGGCGCTACTTGCCGAGGCGGCTCCGACGACGGCCGCACCCGAGCGGGGCGTGCTGGTGGTTCCGATGGCACCTCTCGCGCGCGCTGTTCCCGCTCGGGAGCGAACCCACCGGGCGCTTTCCTTCGCGCGGGTGCTCGGACATTTGAGCGCCGGGAGCGCGTTGGCGTTGGCGTTGGGGCTCGACGGGCGCGCCAGTGTACAGGCTGTACTTCTACTGGCTGTCGCCGGGCTGGCCACCGTCATTGTCGCCGAAAGTATTGCCAGAGCGGTCGGCGACTCGCTTGGCGAGGACGCGGGCGTTCGACTGCAGTGGTTCATTCGGGCGTGCGAACGTGTGCTCGCCCCGGCGGTGCATTTGGGCGAGTTGCTCGACGCCTCCGTCGATGACGTTGTGCCGCCGGGGGAGGGAAGCACCGAACGGCGCGACGAAGCGGCAGCTCAGTTTCGCGAAGTGATCACAAGCGAAGCGGATGTCTCGCACGACGAACGTGACCTGTTGCTCGGCATCTTCGACT
>JANNEV010000291.1:0-1858 GCA_031379145.1 Gemmatimonadaceae bacterium | reverse complement strand
CATCGAGCGCACTGAATGCCTCGTCCAGCAGCCCGAGACTCTGCTGGGCCGCGAGGGCGCGGGCCAGCGCCACGCGCTGACGCTGCCCGCCAGAGAGTTCGTGCGGAAACCGCTCGCCGAACGCTCCGGGCGGCAGGCCGCACCGATCCAAGGCGGCCAGTGCGTTCGCTGTGGCTAGCGGTTGCCCGATCAGCGTTGGCACGAGGGCCACGTTTCGCACGATGGTCCAGTGCGGCAGTAAGCCCCCGGACTGCGGCACATAACCGATACGTCGGCGCAGTGCGACCGGGTCTTGCCGCGACACGTCTTCCCCTGCAACGAACACGCAGCCGGACGGCGGATCAACGGTGCGATTGAAGGACCGCAGCAACGTGGTTTTCCCCGAACCGCTCTCGCCGACCAACGCCAACAACGTTCCGCTCGGCACCGTGATCGAGACGTCGACCAGGGCCGTCACCTCTTGATACCGATGCGTGAGTTTCGTGACGAGGAGTTCGGGTGCCATGGCGTGCAATGTCGTCGCCGGGGATGTCGTCCGGAACTACCTTTCGCGTTTACCTCATGCGTGTACCCGTCGCGCGCCCCCGTTGGGAACTTCACCGCTGCCCGTTGGTTAAGTGAGGTCGACACGGGCGCTGGCTCCCCCAAGCCGGTGCCAGCGCATGACGCCGATGCTCCTTCCACGACGTTCCCTCACGATCCATGACGTCCGTCCCACATCCGCTCCCGCCCCACCGCGATGCGGAAACGCTCGCCGACCGATTCGCTGCCGTTCGCGCAGCCACGGAGCGCTTGTGCGTGCCCCTGCAGACCGAGGACTACGTGGTCAGCAGTATGCCCGATGTCAGTCCCACCAAGTGGCACCTGGCGCACACCAGCTGGTTCTTTGAGACGTTTGTGCTGGCTCCATTCCTGCCGGACTATGCTGCCCTGAATCCCAAGTACGCGTTCCTGTTCAATTCGTACTATGTCCAGGCGGGCGAGCGGCACTGTCGAGCGCAGCGCGGGTTGGTGACGCGCCCGACAGTCCCGCAGGTGTACGAGTATCGCGCGTACGTCGATGACCAAATGCGTCGGCTGCTGCACGCGATCGGGGAGGATCCGCTGCATCCGGCAGCGGCGGTGCTGGAACTCGGGCTGCACCACGAGCAACAGCACCAGGAGCTGCTGGTGACCGACATCAAGCACGTGTTCTGGATGAATCCGATGCGTCCGGCCTACCGTCCGGAAACTCGACGCGCATCGACTGACGGCGCGCAGGGATGGCGTGAACTTCCGGAAGGCGTGTATCAGTTCGGCTACGTTGGCGATGGGTTCCATTTCGACAATGAGCGGCCTGTGCATCGAGCATACGTGCAGCACGCCGCGCTCGCGCATCGTCTCACGACTAACGGGGAATTCGCTCAGTTCATTGCGGACGGTGGATACAGGCGTCCGGAACTCTGGCTGAGTCGGGGCTGGGCAACGGTGCGGGAAATGGGCTGGAAGGCGCCGTTGTATTGGGAGCGAACCGACGATGCCTGGCACGAGTTCACGCTGGCTGGCCCCGGGGCGCTCGAACCGGACTCACCCGTGACGCATGTGAGCTACTACGAGGCGGATGCGTACGCGCGCTGGGCGGGCGCACGGCTGCCCACCGAATTCGAGTGGGAGATCGTGGCGACCGGCGAGCCTCTGCGTGGGCGAGTCGCTGAGGCCGAGTATTTTCACCCGGTCAGCGTCGCGGAGAGCGGAATGCGGCAGCTGTTCGGTGACGTGTGGCAGTGGACACAGAGCGCGTACGTGGCGTACCCTGGGTATCAAGCGTCGGAAGGCGCATTGGGTGAATACAATGGCAAGTGGATGAGCGACCAGTGGG
>JANNEV010000649.1:0-2099 GCA_031379145.1 Gemmatimonadaceae bacterium | reverse complement strand
CGGCTCGAGCAGGTCGACCCAGCGACCGGACAGCGTGCGGCGCGATACCCTCAGGGCGCCGCGCGACACGACCAAACGCGACAGCACGGCGCGCCTTCAGCCTGCACAGGACACGGTGCCGAGTGCGCCCAAGCCGCCGCTGCCGGGGAGTCCGGAAGACTCGATCATGCAGAAGCGCATTCGGGATCGCATCGACAGTATCGCGAAGTTCCGCGCCGGCGATACGGTCCGGGCGCCGATCGCGCGTTTCGAAGCCGTACGCACTTTCGATCTGGATGACCGGCTGCGCTTCGATCGGAAGCAAATCCTGTCGTCCGGTGCAATCAACCTGGCCGACCTGCTGGATCGTGTACCAGGCGTGACGACCTTTCGGTCGGGTTGGCTGGCCGGTGTTCACGCCGCCGCGTTCAATGGCGACTTCTCGCGCATCCGGGTGTTTCTGGACGGCGTCGAACTCGATGCAGTGGAAGCCCGCAATGGAGGAGCGCTGGACCTCGACGACATCCCGCTGTGGACACTCGATGAGCTCAGCATCGAACGCTCGGCCGGTGAAGTGCGCGTGTGGTTGCGTAGCTCGTCGTACAACAAAACCATTCCGTTCACGCGGGCGGACATCTTCACCGGAGATCGAAACACCAACGGATTCCGCGGGCTCTTCGCTCGTCGCTTCGGAAACGGAATGATCCTGCAGCTCGGTGCCCAGCAGGCGGCGACGCAGACGGGACGCGTCTCGGCGTTCACCACGTCGGGTACGCAACGCAACGGTGGCGACGGCAGTCAGCAGGTTGTAAACACGCGTGTCGGATGGTCGCGACGACGCCTGACGATTGACCTCTACGCGACGGCGAACACGCGCGATCGCGACAGGCAGTCCGCGCGAAAGGGCTTTACGACGCTACCGAGTTTCAAGGGATCACGTCGAGACGGGTACCTGCGCTTCGCGTACGGCGACACCGCCCAGGGCTTTTGGACGCAGGCGGTACTGGCGGTCGTCGCCACCCGGCTGGACGGCATCAAGGACAGTACCGTCAGTGCGGTGGTCTCAGAGTCCGACACCGTTCCACTGGCATCATCGGATTCCCTTCGCGCCCGCTCGCAACAGGTGATCGCCGCCGGCTTTCGCGGATCAAATTGGCAATACTCGTTCGTGAACCGCACACGCGCGGTGGGCGGACGGTCCTTCCAAGCGCCCGCCCTCCGCGGGTCGATCGGAACATCCCGCCTGGGCGTCGCCCTGTTCGCCGAGCATCGCGGAATCGACTCCACGACGAGGGTCGATGCAGTCGCGCGCACAGAACCACTGCGCTGGCTGGTGGTCTCCCTCGCGCAGAGTTTGCGTTCACCTGCCGGTAGCACGGGCCGCGGCAGGAGCGTGACCACGCGCCTCGACGCCGGCCTACGGTTTCGCAAGCTATTGCTGAATGGTGGTGTGGTGCGCGAGGACTCGGCGAGTTACACCTCGCCGACGCTGCTGGCAGCCTCGGGCGATTTGCTCAGCGCCGGCGCGGCGACGGCATTCACGGGTGGTGTTCACGGGCGACTGTACAAGGACGTGTACGTCGACGTGCAGGGCGTTCGCTGGAACACCGCGCAGTTTGGTCGGCCGCAAATGAGCGTGCGTACCGAGATCGCGCTCGTCAGCGACTGGCGCAGTCACTTCCCGAAGGGCGAATTCAGCTTCAATGCACGTCTGATGTACGATCGTCGCGGCTCGGTGCCTTTCTACTACGGACTGAAGGCCGACAAGAGCGCGGACATTCGCTCCACCGTCGCGGCGAACGTCCTTTCTGGTCTGATGGAGATCCGCATTCAACGGGCAACGCTCTTTTATCTCTACCGAAACCTCACCGGCGGAGACTACGAGCAGATTCCTGGGTTGACGATGCCGCCGTCCGTGCAGATGTACGGCGTGCGGTGGGAGTTTTTCAATTGACGGCCCTCGCGTCTCGCGTTTCATTGCCGCTTCGATGATTCGCTCCATGACAGGCTTCGGCCAAGCAGACGGTCCGGTGGGCGCTACTCGCGTCAACGTGGAAGTACGCACCGTCAACCACCGCTTTTTCTCCCCGGCCATCAAGCTGCCGGAGACGTTCGAGGTC
>JANNEV010000579.1:0-2456 GCA_031379145.1 Gemmatimonadaceae bacterium | reverse complement strand
CTACTCGGCCGATCCAAAGAAGGACCCGAATGCCAGTTTGTACGAGACGATCAGCTATCGCGACGTGATGCTCGAAGAGTTACGTGTGATGGACCAAACGGCCATCACGCTCTGCAAGGAGAATCAGTTGCCGCTGGTCGTGCTCAACATTCACAGCCCGGGCGCCATCGAACGCGCGGTTCGCGGCGAGCGTATCGGGACACTCGTATCCTGAGCCTGACATGAGCACAATCGCACAGATCCTGAAAGACACGAAGGCCGGCATGGAGAAGGGGCTGGAAAACTCCAAACGCGAGTTTTCGGGCATTCGCTCCGGCAAGGCGTCTCCAAACATGCTCGATACCATCAAGGTCGAGGCATACGGCGCTCTGGTGCCGTTGAACCAGACCGCATCTGTCTCGGCGCCGGAGCCCCGCGTCCTGCTGGTCACGCCGTTCGACAAAGGGCAGGCGAAGGCCATCGAAAAGGCAATACGCGAGTCGGATCTGGGCTTGGATCCCGCGCATCAGGGCGGGGTCATTCGCGTACCGCTGCCGTCGATGAACGAGCAGCGCCGAAAGGAACTGGTGAAGGTGCTCAATAAGCTCGCCGAAGATGGTCGGATCGCTATTCGCCACGCCCGCACCGATGCGCGCGACAAGGTGAAGAAGCTCGACGGGATCTCCGAGGACGACAAGAAGCACGCGGAGAAGGATCTGCAGAAACTGCACGACGAATGCATCGGCAAACTCGAGTCTCTGTTGAAGGCGAAAGAAGCCGAAGTGATGGAGGTCTGATTCCGCACCGCGGATCCGCGCCCCATGCCTTCGTCCTCAACGACACACATGACTGACTCCGAGTCGGATCTGCTGTCGCGTGTTCGCGTGCATGGCGCGGTTCCTCGGCATGTCGCGATCATCATGGACGGCAACGGCCGTTGGGCTCGTGAACGGCACATGCCCCGTCCGTTCGGTCATCGGTCGGGAATGAAGGCCGTCCGTTCCGTTGTCGAGGGCTGCCTGGAGGCGGGGGTGGAGTGGTTGTCCTTGTTTGCGTTTTCGCAGGAAAATTGGCAGCGCCCGGAAACGGAAGTTTCGGCGCTGATGTCGTTGCTGGAGGAGTACATCGCGCGCGAGGCCGCCGAGCTTCGTGCGCAGGGCGTTCGGGTCCGCGTTCATGGTGAGCTTGAACGGCTGGGGCCCGCTGCTGCCGCTGCGGTGCAGCGCCTGATGCTCGACACCGAGCACGGCGACAAACTCGGGCTCAACCTTTTCATCTCGTACGGCGGACGAGCGGAACTGGTCCGGGCGGCGCGTTTGCTGGCGCAGGACGTACAGCTCGGGAGACTCACGCCGGAGTCCATTGACGAGGACGCGTTTCGCGCCCGGCTATTCACTGCCGACTGCCCAGATCCCGACCTGCTCATCCGCACGTCCGGAGAGCAGCGGCTGTCGAATTTCCTGCTCTGGCAGGTAGCCTACGCCGAACTCTACATCTCAAGCGTCCTCTGGCCGGACTTTGGCCGGCCAGCGTTGTATGAGGCGATTCTCGATTTCCAGAGACGCGACCGGCGATTCGGCCGCGTCGGGAAATGAGTCGCGCCGCGCGCGTTCGATCTCGCGTTAGCACATGCTCGTGAGCCGCGCGTTCCAGTGAGTGAGCTCGCCCGACGCGCGCTG
Source organism: Gemmatimonadaceae bacterium (assembly GCA_031379145.1). Classification (GTDB taxonomy): domain Bacteria; phylum Gemmatimonadota; class Gemmatimonadetes; order Gemmatimonadales; family Gemmatimonadaceae; genus Gemmatimonas. The sequence goes on along the minus strand of JANNEV010000579.1, from coordinate 798 downwards.
GTCGCGGTCATCGGTGCCCCAATCGCGGTCTGGCTGATCTGGCTGGGCGACGCGCCCCTGGCGACGTTCGCGGCGGTGCTTTCCGCCATCGCCTGCTGGGAGTTTTTTCGCATCGCTCGCGCTGCCGGAAGTGACCCGTTGACGCATGTAGGAATCGCTACGTCTGCGTTGCTACCGATTGCGGTACACGCGCAGTTCCTCGGCGTGATCCGCGTACCTGTGGTGGCGGGGTCGTTGCTGGTTCTTGGAGTGATCGGGTTGTCGATCTGGCTGCGAGGTGTGCAGGGAAGGCCAATCGCGGCCGCTTAAGTCACCGTGGTGGGCGTGCTCTACACCGGCGGCACGTTGAGTTACGTCTATGCGCTGCGCTACTTCGGGTATGCCGTCGGCGACACGGCCGGTGCGGTGGCAGTGATTTTTCCGGTGTTGCTCACGTGGGCCAGCGATATCGGCGCGTACTTTACCGGCCGCTTGATCGGCGGACCGAAACTGCTTCCGTCCGTGAGCCCTGCAAAGACGATCTCGGGAGCAATTGGCGCGCTCGTGACCACCGTCGCGGTCGCGCTGCTCTACGTGCATTTCGCGTTGCGGCCGTACGCGCAACTCGCGTTCAGCGGGTGGGGATTGGCCACGTTTGCGATCGGCATCAGTCTCGCCGCACAGATCGGCGATTTGGCGGAGTCGATGTTCAAGCGCGAAGCCGGGGTCAAGGACAGCGGGACGCTGTTTCCCGGGCATGGTGGAGTGCTCGATCGCGTCGACTCGTTGTTTTTTGTTCTTCCCGTCTCGTACGCGCTA
>JANNEV010000551.1:0-20981 GCA_031379145.1 Gemmatimonadaceae bacterium | reverse complement strand
CACACCTGCGCCATCGCCGACGGTGGCGAGGCGTGGTGCTGGGGCCGGAATAATGCGGGTCAGCTTGGCATTGGTGGCACCAGCGATCAGGCGGCGCCGACTCGAGTGGCGTCGTCGGTTCGATTTGCCTCGGTCACGGTGGGAGGGGTGCACAGCTGCGGGCGCACGCGAAGCGGGCAGGCGTGGTGCTGGGGACGCAACGTGTACGGTCAGCTTGGTGACGGATCGGTGGCCAACAGGGATGTGCCAACGCGCGTTGTTGCCTCGGCCGGGTTCGCCTCGGTGAACGCGACAGGCGCCCACACGTGTGGCACCGCCACCGACGGTGAGACATACTGTTGGGGTTTTAACGTGGAAGGTCAGCTTGGCGATGGCTCGCGCAATCACAGCGCACGCCCTGTGCGTGTGACGCTCCCCGGGAAATGATGATGGGTCGACGTCTCGCTGTGCGGTTGTTGTTTGCCGCGATCGCCGCCGCGCAGTTCAGTGCCTGCCGAGGCGTGGGAGACCTGACCGGCCCCACTCCGGTTGGTGCGTCGGTGGTGTCGGTGCAGTTGTCCAGCGAATTGCTCTCACTGACGGAGGGCAACAGCGTCGCGCTGCAAGTGACGGCGCGGGACGACAAGCGCCAGCCGTTGATCGATCGCAAGGTGGTTTGGTCCAGCAGCGACACCGCAGTGTCGCGCGTCTCTTCCGTGGGGTTGGTAAGCGCGATACGACCGGGCACTGCCCGGATTGCCGTGAGCGTCGATGGACAAAGTGCCGTTGCTCGTGTAACCGTGCTGGCGCGTACGGTGGCGAGTGTGACGGTGACGCCCAATACTCCCACCGTGCTGGTGGGCGGATTCGTTCGGTTGACGGCGCGCACCGCAGACGGCAGTGGCACCGCACTGACCGATCGCGCCGTGTTCTGGAGCAGCAGCGATCCGCGCATTGTGGTGGTTGATGCCAATGGGCTGTTGACCGGCATTTCGGTGGGCGGCGCAACCGTGACGGCGACCAGCGAAGCCAGGAGTGCGACCGTTGGCGTGACCGTGGCGCCGGTGCCGGTGGCAACAGTGCGTCTGCTTCCCCCGCGCGACACGGTGCTGGTGGGCCAGACCACGCAGTTCACTGCAACGCCGCTTGATTCCGCCGGAACGCCGCTCTCGGACCTTGTGACCTGGACCTCCGGGGCCGGGACCGTTGCCTCGGTGTCGTCGTCGGGATTCGTGCAGGGCATTACGCCGGGAACGGCAGTCATCACCGCCACCAGCGGAGGGCGCGCTTCCACGGCCACCGTGGTCGTGCTGTCGCGACCTGTGGGCGCGGTGATTGTGTCGCCGGCACAAGCCACGCTCACCGTCGGGCAGTCGGTGCGACTGGCCGTGCAGATCACCGATGCCAACGGCAACCTGCTCACCGGACGACCGGTCTCCTTCAACAGCAGTGATGCAACCATCGCCTCGGTGGCGGCGGATGGAACCGTCAGTACGCTTGAGGCGGGCGACGTTACGATCACGGTGACCAGTGAAGGGAAAACCGCGACCGTTGCGGTCACCGTGCTGCCATCGCCGATCGCGTCGCTGCGAATCTCGCCGTCAACGGCAGCCGTGCTCACCGGAGGCACCGTTCGCCTGCTGGTTGATGCGCTCGATGCGAGCGGCGGCGTGCTCGGACAGCGCGTGGTCACGTGGCGTTCAGGCGCGCCGAACGTGGCCCGCGTGGCCACCGATGGACTGGTGACAGGATTGACGGCCGGTACCGCGCTGGTGTTTGCCCAGTCGGAGGGACGCATTGCTGCGGCCACGATTACCGTGAGTGCGATTACCGCACGCACCGTGACCGTCACGCCCGCTTCCGGCACGCTCATTGTCGGCGACAATGCCGACTTGACCGCCACCGCGCGCGATGCCGCGAATCAGCTGCTCAGTGCGCGTCCGACGACGTGGAGCTCGAGCAACAACTCCATTGCCGTGGTATCCAGCAGCGGCCGAGTGCGGGCCATCGCGCCCGGTACGGTCCGTATCGACGCGGTCATGGACGGCGTGACCGGTTCGAGCAACTTCAGTGTGTTGAGTGTCCCGGTGGCCACCGTGACGGTGTCCATCATTCCGTCGCTGATCGTTGGCCAGAGTGCGTTCGCCACGGTGGTACTCCGGGATGCGGCGGCGAATGTGCTCACCGGACGCAACCTGCTCTGGAGCAGCTCGAGTCCGTCCGTGGCCGCCATCAACACCGCCACCGGAGAAGTCACCGCGGTCAATCCGGGAACCACCAACATCATCGCCACCAGTGAAGGCAAGAGCGGACAAGCGGTGCTTGCCGTCACGCCGATTCCAGTGGCCACGGTGAGTCTGACGCTGCCAGTGTCGTCGATCTTTGTGGGGGCTTCAACGCAGGCCACGGTCGTGCTGCGCGACGCATCCGGCGCGGTGCTTTCCGGTCGCGTGATTTCGTTCAGCAGCTCCAATCCCAGTGTGGCAACGGTGGACGGTTCGGGCGTCGTGACCGGAGTGGGGCCAGGTACCTCATCGATCACGGCCAGTAGCGAAGGGCGATCGGCATCAGCGTCCATTGCCGTCGCGCTCGTTCCCGTTGCATCCGTCAACGTAGCTCTGGGCAACTCGGCACTCTTCGTTGGTACGACCACGCAGGCCACGGCCACATTGCGTGACGCCTCCAACAATGTGTTGACCGGTCGTCCAATCGCGTGGACCAGCTCCAACCCGGCAGTGGCGACGGTCAGCGGCACTGGTGTGGTGACGGCCGTCGGCGTTGGCTCGGCCAACATCATCGCGTCCAGTGGCGGGCAGTCTGGTCAAGCGTCCCTCACCGCGACGCTAGCGCCTGTCGCCACGGTGACCGTGGCGCCGTCGACGCTCACACTCGTGGTCGGCGCTGCATCCCAGTTGAACGCGACCACCCGCGATGCGTTGGGCAACGTGCTGTTTGGTCGCGTGATCACGTGGTCCTCGTCCGATGCCAATGTGGTCTCCGTGAGCCCCACGGGGCAGATCGGGGCCGTCGGTCCGGGCTCGGCGGTCGTCACCGCAACCAGCGAAGGCCAGACCGGACAAGCGACGATCACGATCATCCCGCCGCCGGTGGCCACAGTCAATGTCAGTCTAGCCTCGTCCAGTGTTGCGGAAGGTGGGAGCACGCAGGCCACGGCCGTCACGCTCGATGGCGCGAACAACGTCCTCACGGGTCGCGTGATTACGTGGGCCAGCTCCAATACGACGGTGGCAACCGTGGACAACTCCGGCGTGGTCACGGCGCTCGTTGCCGGTGTCGCGACCATCACCGCCACCAGCGAAGGCAAGAGCGGCTCCGCCTCCATCACCGTTGTGCCGCCTCCCGTCGCGACGGTTACCGTGACCATCGCCAGTCCAACCGTGATGGTCGGCACCTCAACGTCCGCAACGGCCGTCACTCGTGATGGAGCCAACAATATTCTCTCCGGCCGAGTCATTTCGTGGAGTACCTCGGACCCGAGCATCGCGCGGGTCGATGCGGCCACCGGAGTCATTACGCCTATCGCGCCCGGCGTCGCGACCATTACGGCAACGAGCGAAGGGAAAACCGGTTCGGCCGATGTGACGGTGGTGCCATGACGCGGTACTCTGCCGTCGCGGGTTCGCGAGCGGGACTGATTGTGCTGCTTGCGGCGGCCATGACGGTGGTGGGTTCGTGTGGTGACGCGGCGGTGGAACCCGTGCAGGTCGCGTCGGTGGTCATGACGCCGACCACAGCCACCGTGCGCGCCGGCGCGTCGACGACGCTGGCCGCGCGAACGTTCGATGCCAATGGCACGCCAGTGGAGGTGCGTACGATCGCGTGGTCGAGTAGCGATCGCACGATCGCCACGGTCTCTGCCAACGGCGTGGTCAGCGCGCTCGCACCGGGCGTCGCGCGGATCGCCGCGAGTGCGCTGGGCAAGAGTGCGGTTGCGACGCTCACGGTGACGCCTCGCACCGTGGCGTCTGTCGTAGTCAACCCCGCCGCGGTCTCGACACGCGTGGGACAGACCGCTCCCTTGCAAGCCATTACGCTCGACGACGAGGGGGGAGCGCTCACCGGACGGCCTGTGGTCTGGGCCAGCAGCAACACCGCAGTGGCCACCGTGAACGCACAGGGCGTGGTGGCGGGCATTGCACCGGGTGCCGCCACGGTCACCGCGACGAGTGAAGGACGCGTGGGGCCGGCGGCAGTCAACGTGTCGGTTCCGCCGGTGCAAACGGTCACCGTCTCTCCGGCAGCGGATACGGTGGCGGTGGGGATCGACCGGCCGCATACGGCGCTCCTGCGTGACGCCGCCGGCGCCACGCTCACGGGGCGCACGGTGGCGTGGACCTCCAGCAACGTGGCGATTGCCACGGTGACCTCCACCGGTGTCGTCACCGGCCGTTCGCCCGGGACGGTGAGCATCGCCGCCACCAGCGAAGGGCGCGTTGGAACGGCATCGGTCATCGTGTTGGCCCGACCCGCAGATGCGGTGAGCATCACGCCACTCACGGCGACCATGATCGTGGGCACGACGCAACGGCTCACCACGCAGATCACCGACGCGGTCGGCAACTTCATTACCGGTCGCGCGGTCGCGTACAGCAGCAGCAGCCCAGCGGTGGCTCGGGTCGATACGGGCGGAGTGGTCACGGCGGTAGCGGTTGGTACGGCGCGTATCACCGCCACGAGTCAGGGCAGGAGCGGTGTCTCGACCATCACGGTCGTTCCCATTCCCGTGGCCACCGTCACCATGACGCCGGCGACCGTCTCGTTGCTCACGGGCGCTACGCGTCAGCTCGCGGTCGTGTCACGTTCCGCGGCCGGAGCCACCCTCACCGGTCGACCCATCACGTTTGCCAGCGGCGCCCCGAACATCGCCAGCGTGTCGGCCACGGGACTGGTCACTGCGCTCTCGCCGGGAGTCGCGCTTGTGTTGGCCACCGTGGAAGGCATCACCGCCACCACGACGGTGAATGTCGCTCTGCCAACGGTCGCCACCGTCACGCTCTCCGACGCCGCTCCCTCGCTGGCGGTGTCGGCGTCGCTGCAACTCACCGCGACCCCGCGTGATGTGAACGGCGTCGCGCTTGTGGGGCGAACGGTCACCTGGTCGTCTGCCGATGAAAGCATTGCGTTTGTTTCGAGTAGCGGCCTGGTGGTCGGCTTCAAGGTCGGCACCGTACGCATCACGGCTTTTGTGGAGGGAGTCAGTGCCACGGCAATCGTCACAGTGCGATAGAGCAGGAGACTGCGTCGTCTGGAGCATCCGGCCGGTTCGTCGGACCTCGTCGCGTCTGCTGGTTTCGGCGCTTCTTGTGCTCGGTGCGCTCGGTTCGCAGAGTACGCGAGCATCCGCGCAGCTCCTTGAGCCCAAACGCTTGCTCACCACCGGGCCCGCGCCGGGCTGCGACGTTGCCGCGCCCACGCAGGGCGCAGTGGCCCGTCGGGACAATGTGGAGGCCCGTCGACTGGCGGCAGCAGGGCAGGAAGCCGCGCTTATTGGCGACCAGGCTGCCGCGCGCGATGCGTTTGCCAAGGCGGCACTGCTCAATCCCGGCGACGAGCGCGTGGCGTACGACCTCGCCCGCGCGCACGAGGAACTCAGCGACAACGACAAAGCCACGGCCGAGTATTGCCGCTATTTGACGCTGTCACCCGGAGGTCGGGAAGCGGCGGATGTGCGGGAGCGCTTGTTGCGCCTGGTGCCGGCGCCTCAGGTGAAGCGTGCGCAGGACGTGCAGGTAGCCTTCCGGCTCGGGCTGGGCCTCTTCGACGATGGCAACTATTCGGCGGCAGCTCGGGCGTTCGATGACGTGGTGCGGGCAGCGCCAACTGCCTCCGAGGGCATCTACAACCGCGGGCTCGCACGGGCAGCCTCGGGCAATCGAGCTGATGCCCTGAAAGATCTGGAGCTCTTTCGCGCCGCCGCACCGACGGTCGATGATCGTGTGGCGGTTGGCCGTGCCGTGGAGACACTACGACGGCCAGTGTTCAATCCTGGCGCTGCGTTCGCGCTTGGTCTGCTCCCCGGCTTCGGGCAGTTCTCCACGGGTCGTCCGGTGCGCGGTGTCATCGTCTTGCTGGCGGTGGCCGGATCGGCGGGAGCCAGCTTCACGCAGCGAACCACCGAGTCGACCGTGGCGTACGTGGATCCGAACGGTGTGGCGGCACCGTACACCCGCACGACCACCGAACGCCCGTACCTGGTCCCCGGCTTGGCCGCAGCGGGTGGGCTGACGCTGATCGCGATGATTGAGGCGGTCGTCTTCGCCAATCGATCGCAGCGCGGCGCGGCAATCGTGGCGCGTCGCGCCGCGGGCGACGGCGCCAAGCCGAGCACTGCCAAACCGAGCACGGCCAGGCCGCCGAGCGAGGGCTTTTCGATCGCGCCAGTGGTGGACGGGCGCGGTCGCACGGGTCTGCAGTTCAGTCGTCGCTTCTGAACGGAATCCTGTTTCCGGGCGGCCGCACCGGCGCATGGCTCGCCGCCCGCACATCGACGTCGTCTTTTGCGAGTGGTCCCCAGTCGCGCTTCGGTGCGCCTTTCTTGACGCCTCCGCGCGGTTTGACCTTCTCGACAATGCGAGTGCTCGAGCGTTTGCGCCCCTGACCGCCCTTTCCGCCTTTCATGGTCCGCCTGGTCGCAGGATGACTCGCGTCGCGCGAACGCCCGGCGCACACGTCCGCGCCGACTGTCGAGCAAAGATAGTAGCGTCCGGGTTTGCTGCAGACAGGCCGGCCGTGCTGATGTGACTCCGTATCAGTCGTCGCCGTACTGAAACACGCGCTCGAGTGGTACGGCGAAGACCCGCGCGATACGGAACGCCACTTCCAGTGAGGGCGAGTACTTATTGCCTTCCATCGCGTTCACGGTCTGCCTCGTCACGCCCACAAGGTCGGCCAACTCCTGTTGCGTCATTTCGCCCCGATGGAACCGCAGCTCCCGGATACTGTTGCTGAGCTGTCCGCCGCTCTTACCCATGGCTCACGACCCTCGCCGATACAGGGCCAACTGTGAGCCTGTTTCCACCAGCTGCGCGAGCACCCAGAAGGCCAGCAGCAGATGCGTGAACACGAAGTTTCCGCGCGTGACCAGCGCGGCGCAGAGGGCACAAAAAACGCCGGTGGCCAACACGTAGGCCGCATTGCGCGTGCCCTTGAGCGCAATGAGTCGATCCCGCTCGTCGGTGTCGGTGCGCTGATCCACGATCGCAATGACGACGTGCCCAACCACCTGCGCAATCACGAGCACCACGACCGCGACCACGAACAGGGCGATCTGCGGCGGCAGCACGTTGGACGACGGGTCGACTGGAAGCACCGGCGCCACCACGACGGCGAAGTAGAGCCCGAAGGTCACGAGCAGGCTGACGAACATCAGCCACAGACTCTTTTCCTGAAACGAAAGGTTCATCGTTGCACCCTCAGCTATGTCCGGTATACCGGACTTGGTGTAAGAAAAACACGACAAGATGAACAGTAACCACGAGGATGCGCATGTCAAGTATTTCGGACATCCGGGTTCAGGAGACGCTGCGCGTCGTGTTGCCGTTTCCGGGAATGCACGCAGCTTTGACCAAGCGCTTCTTGGGCCAACCCTGACCAGTCCTGCCATGCGTCGCTCGTCGCGTCTCCTGCTGCTCCTGACCGCTTTCGCTGGCGCTGGTGTGATCGCGCGGTTCGATACTGCGTCAGCGCGACCACAACCCGGCACGGGCCGGCTGGCGCTCGTGGGTGGCACGCTGATCGACGGCAATGGCGCGCCGCCCGTCGCGCACAGCGTCATCCTGGTGGACAATGGACGAATCACGGCGGTGGGGACCGTGGGGAAGCTGGCGGTGCCAGCCGGGACGCCGATCATCAATACCGACGGCATGACGCTGCTGCCCGGCCTGTTCGAGATGCACGCGCATCTGATGCTCGTGGGTCACGGAAACTACGCGCACTGGGATAGTGTGTATCCGCCGCGGCTGGCCAAGGAGGTGATTCCTGTGGCGGCCAGGCAATCGCTCATGCATGGCGTCACCAGTATCCGCGATCTTGGTGGGCCGCTCCAACCCATCATGGATACCAAGCGCAAGATCGAACGCGGTGAGCTGGTGGGAGCGACGATCTATACCTCCGGTCCGTTCCTGCAGCACGCGCCGTATCCCGGCACCGAAGCGTTCCGTTGGGGCATCAACGGGGTCGTCGATGCGCGCGCGAAGGTCAACACGCTTGCCGATGCCGGTGTCAGCGTCATCAAGCTGATCGATCAGGACGAGATGACCATGGAGGAGGTGCGCGCCATTGTGGACGAGGCGCACAAGCGCAAGCTGCTGGTTGTCGCCCACGCGCATCGCCCGGAAGAGATTCGTCGCGGACTCGCGGTCGGTGTGGACGACTTCGAACACACGGGGCTTGCCACCGCTCCGGAGTATCCTGCGGACATCATCGACGCGTTGCGTGCGCGCACGGCGCAGGGGAACCGACCGCCGCTGTATTGGACGCCAACCATCGATGTGCTCACCAACTACGGGACTCGGCGCGACTACCCGGAGTACACGGATGATCCGCGTTGGTACGAGGGGCTCCCCGCCGACATTGCGGCCGACGTGAAGCAGTCGATCTCTCGCCTCGACACGCTGGCCTACTATCGTTTCGTGCCCAACCGCCGCTCGACGCTGGCCACCAAGTTCCGCCAGCTGCGGGAGAGTGGTGTGCGCCTGCTGATTGGCACCGACGCCGGCGTGCCGGCGAACTTCCATGGGTATGCCACACCTGAGGAGATGGTGACCTGGGTGCAGACGTACGGCATGGACCCGATGGAAACCATTCGTTCGGCGACCTATTGGCCCGCTCTGTCGCTTGGCGTGCTCGATAAGGTGGGCACCGTCGATCCGGGCAAAGCCGCCGACATCATTGCCGTGCGCGGCAATCCGCTCACGGACATCACGCTGTTGCGCCGCGTGGAACTGGTGGTCAAAGCGGGAAAGCGGGTGAAGTAGCGTGCACGTTGTGCGTCGCTCGCCCCAGCACGGATCCTCGCACTACGACCCGCCTACTTCCGACGCAGTCGCGCGAGCTCAGCCTCGGAGACCATGAAGCCGAAGCCTGGCCATCCGCCCGACGAGACCGCGCGAGTGAACGCGGCCACGGCGCGCACGGTGTCACCGCGCACCAGATACCAGTTGCCCAGTCCGTAGCTGAGCGTCGCGATCTGCACGTCAGCGGTGTCACCCGGCGCAAAGAGCGTCTCGGGGGTGAGTTCGCCGCGATAGAGCCGCAGTCGCGTGACGTAGGCGTATCCCGGCGTGGCTTTCGACGAATCGGGACGGCGCGCCAGCATGGCCGCTGCCTCGGCGGCTCGCCCCGCGCGCGAGAGCGACATCCACAGCCAGTCGGTGCTGCCGGCGAGTTCGCCACCATCCGGTGCTCGCGGTTGCGCCTTCGCGAACATGGCGGCCGCGCCGCCGAAGTCACCGCGGAGATGACGCAGCACGCCGAGATGAAAGAGGATGCCGTAGTTGGTGCTGTCGATCTGATACCCGCGCATCAGGTCCGACGCTGCCTTGTCGAATTCGCGCACGCTCAAGTACCGGTGGCCACGCCAGCGGTACAGCATCGCATTGTCGGGCGCGACGGCCAGTCCGCGGGTGAACGTGGCAATGGCTTCACGGAACTGACGAGCCCCGGATTGAGCAATACCGAGCGCGATGACGCGCTGCACATTGCGCGGATCGGCATCGAGTGCCGCTTGCGCTCGGGCAATGGGTCCCGAGTCTGCCTGTGCGGTATATGCCACGCCCGCTGGGCTACGGTATTGCACCGATTGCGCACGCAGGCCTGTGGTTGCCAGCGTTCCCTGTCCCGCAAGGAGTGCGACGATGACAACCGTTCGGGTACGGCGGCAGAGGAGCATTGATCGGGCGTCTGATGGGAAGGCAGCGAGCAAACGGATGTGGGAACGATGTGCGAACTATGGAGTCGGATCCTCGTCGACGCGAATGGTGGCATCGATTCGTTCGCCTTGAGCTTCCGCCGCCCTTCCCGCTTGAGTCCGATCGATATCATTCGCAGCGATTAGGCCCTGAAATCGTCTGATGTGTCGATAATGTCGCTATTGTGCTCTATTGGTAACGTGAAACCGCGTATCGCGACTATAGTTCGCGCGCTGCAATGCTGCCCACCTCGCCAACGCGGCATGGGATTGAGCCCGGCGAGCCGAGCTGGCCTCGTGCCCGGGGGGTGCTGCGGGTGCAGTCGGCAATGGACCGTGCCGCACACGCGCGGAACGCGCGGCTTTGCCGAGCAAAAGTGACCCCTTTCCGTAGGTGACGTGCGCGCTGTCAGCGCAGCAGATTGACAGCGTTGCGCTGACCGTTGTTCGTGAGGTCCTGTCGGTGCACGCCGTATCGATTCTCCTTCCTGTTCGCGCTCGCCCCGATGAATCCCTATCTCATCTTTCTGCTGTACCTGACGGCGATCGTGGCGTTTGTTGGTCTCGTGCTCGGACTCAATCGCGTCCTCGGCCCGAAGCCGGTGAACAGCGCGATCAAGCTGGAGCCGTTCGAGTGCGGTGTCATGCAGAACGAGTCGGTGAATATCAAGGCGGTGTCGGTCAAGTACTATGCGGTCGCCATTCTGTTCATCCTGTTTGATCTGGAAACGATGTTCCTGTTTGTCTGGGCCCTCGGCGCACAGCCCATGACAGGATTTCTGCTGTTTACGTTCTTCCTCTTTGTCTTCCTGCTGGTCCTGAGCCTGCTGTACGTGTTCAAGGCGCGGCTGCTGGAAGCGGTCACGGAGTAGCGATGTACGGGAAGCCTCTCCCCATGGTGGACGTGCAGCGTCAACCGGCGGGCACGTTCGAGTTCCTGACGACGAAAAAAGACGAATTAGTGGGATGGGCACGCAAGTTTTCGCTCTTCCCGTATCCGTTCGTGACCGCCTGCTGCGCCATGGAGTTCATGGCGGTCAGCGCATCAGCGTACGATACTGATCGATTTGGTGCCGCTCTTCCGCGCTTCTCGCCGCGGCAGGCGGACCTGCTCATGATCGTGGGTACGGTCACGCAGAAGCAGGCGCCGATTCTGCTCAAGGTCTACGAGCAGATGTGCGAACCGAAGTGGGTGATGGCCTTCGGCGTGTGCGCGACCAGTGGTGGCTTCTACCAGAACTACGCCTCGCTGCCCGGCATCGACAAGATCATTCCCGTCGACATCTACATTCCGGGGTGTCCTCCTCGGCCGGAGATGGTGATTGACGGCATCATGAAGCTGCAGGACATTATCGCGAACGGCAGGCACAACGTCATCAACGACCGGATCTGATGGAGTTATCGCCGCTGTTCGTTCAACTGCAGGACGAGGGACTGGCCGCGGGCGACGCCATGTCCCTGTCGCATGGTGTGCTGGTGTTCGAGACTACGCCCGATCGCCTGCTGATCATCGCGGACCGTCTCAAGTCGGTGCACGGGTTTGACCTGTTCCTGGATGTCACCGCGGTGGACTGGCCGGAGCAGCCGCTGCGGTTCGAGGTGGTGCACCACTTCTACTCCACCACGCACAAGGTTCGCGTGCGCATCAAGATGCGCGTGACGGAGAGCGCGCCCGTGGTGCCGTCACTCAAGGCGCTGTACGGTTCGGCCGGGTACATGGAGCGTGAATGCCATGAGATGTACGGCATCAAGTTCGAGGGCAACGATGACCTGCGTCCGATTCTCCTGTACGAAGGCTTCGTCGGCCATCCGATGCGCAAGGACTATCCCAAGCAACTCGAGCAGCCACTCGTGCCGTACCGGTTCTGACGCGTGACGCCTGAGCTCAGGATTCCCAACCCGATCCGGACCACGCTCGTTGATCACGAGCGTGAGGGGTCGGTCATTGTGAACATCGGACCGTCCCATCCAGCCACGCACGGTACCGTTCAGATCGTCGCCGAGCTCGACGGGGAACGGGTGCTGCGCACCGACGTCCACTGCGGCTATCTGCATCGCGGCTTCGAGAAGGAGTGCGAGGATCATACCTGGCACAATCTCATCCCGTACTGCGATCGACTGAACTATTGCTCCGCGCTCATCAACGGCTTCACGTACTGCGATGCCGTGGAACAGCTTATGGGCATCGAAATCACGCCGCGCACCAGGTACCTGCGCACGCTGCTCTCCGAGTACTCGCGTCTGTGCGATCATCTCACCTGTGTGGCCGCCAGCCTGATGGAGCTGGGCGCGATGACAGCGTTCCTGTATCTGGTGATGATTCGCGACTACATGTACGAGCATCTCGCCGCGTTGACCGGTGCGCGCGTCACGTACTCGTACAGTCGCATCGGCGGGCTGGCGGAAGACCTGCCGGACGGCTGGTTGATGCGGCTGGAAGAAATCCTCGTGCAGTACGAAGACTTCATTGCCCGCGTGCACGGCCTGGTCGATCGCAATCGGATCTTCATCGACCGGATGCGCGGCGTTGGCGTGATCAGCACGGCCGATGCGTTGCATTGGGGTTTCACCGGCCCGATTCTCCGATCCACGGGTGTGCCACGCGATCTGCGCAAGGACGCACCATATCTGGCGTACGCGGAGCTGGACTTTGAGGTGCCCGTGGGCATCAACGGCGACAACTACGACCGCTACTACGTCCGCATGCGCGAGATGGATGAGTCGGTGCACATGATGCGGCAACTTGTGGACATGCTGCCGAACGGTCCCATCAACGTGGACGACCGACGCTGCATCTTCCCCCCCAAAACGTTGGTCTACAATGAAATCGAGTCACTCATCAACCATTTCAAGTTGGTGATGGAAGGTCCGTCGGTACCACCTGGCGACATCTACACGGCGTCGGAGGCACCCAACGGAGAGCTCGGTTTTTACATCGTGAGTGTTGGCGGTGGTGTGCCGCACAAGGTGCACGTGCGGTCGCCGAGCTTCGTGCACATGGGCGGAATCCACCGGATGCTTGATGGCGGTCAACTCGCCGATGTGGTCACGACGTTCGGGTCGGTGAACATGATCGGCGGGGAGTGCGACCGATGAAACACCTGATTCCCGAGTTCGAACGGTGGAAGTTGCGCTATCCGGCGGGTTTCGAGTCGTCGCTCACCATTCCGTGCCTGCGTCGCATTCAGGAGGACCGCGGATATGTGGCGGAGAGCGACATCGACGAGCTTGTGGCGTATCTCGGGGTGCCCCGGATACAGGTGGAGGAGGTGCTCGAGTTCTACACCCAGTTCCGACGAGCGCCGATCGGGCGGTTGCATTTGCAGGTCTGTCACAACGTGTCCTGCACCATGCGCGGCGCTGAACGCATTCTTGAACATCTGCATCAACGGTTGGGCATCACCGAAGGGCAAACGACAGCGGATGGCGACTTCACGCTGACCCGCGTGGAGTGCCTGGGTAGCTGCGGCACGGCCCCCATGATGATGGTCAACGATGCCTACCACGAAAACCTCGCCGTCGGCACCATGGACGCCCTGATCGATGCGCTGCGCGCGGAGCGTGCCCCATGACGGGCACTCGCGTGTTCATGAACTTCGACATCACGCCCACGTCGCACACCCTTGCCGACTACCGGGCCCGAGGTGGCTACACGGCCTTGGCGAAGGTGTTGCAGGAAATGCAGCCCGATCAGGTCACCAAGGAGGTCTCGGCGTCGGGTCTGCTGGGTCACGGAGGAGCCGCGTTCCCCGCAGGGCGTAAATGGGGAGTGATCAAGCTCAACGACGGTCAGCCGCACTACCTGTGCATGAACGCCGACGAAGGCGAGCCCGGCACGTTCAAGGATCGCTGGCTCCTCGAGCACGCTCCGCATCTGCTGCTCGAAGGCATGCTGATTGGCTCGTATGCGCTGCAGGGGCGTCATTCGTTCGTATACATTCGCGGCGAGTTCGACCTGCCGTATCGGCGTCTCGCCGCCGCCCTCGAGGAAGCCTACGACGCCGGGTTGTTCGGCGAGAACATCATGGGCACGGACTTCTCCTGTGACCTGGTGATCTATCGCGGTGCCGGCTCGTACGTAGTCGGCGAAGCCTCGGCCATGCTCACGTCACTTGAGGGCAAGAAAGGCTATCCCCGAAATCGTCCGCCACGCCTGACGGTTGCCGGGCTGTACCAGAAGCCAACGGTCGTCAACAATGTCGAGACGATCGCCAACGTGCCGTACATCGTGCAACATGGCGGCGCTGCCTTCAAGAAGATTGGGACGCCCAAGAGCCCTGGCACGACACTCATTTCCGTGTCGGGGCACATCAACACGCCGGGCGTCTACGAAGTGGAGTACGGCTATCCATTCGCCTCATTCCTGGCCAACGAGTGCGGTGGCATGCTGGGAAACTCGGCGCTCAAGTGCGTAGTTCCAGGCGGTATTTCCACCAAGGTGTTGACGGCGGCGGACATCATGCCGCTGGCGATCGATCATCAGGAATTCCTCGAAGCCGGATCGCAGGTCGGCTCACAGGGCATGATCATTGTGGCCGAGGGTACGTGCATGGTGAAGCTGCTGCAGGTGATGATGCGGTTCTACCACCACGAGTCATGCGGCCAATGCACGCCCTGCCGCGAGGGCATGGGCTGGTTAGAGAAGATCAGCAATCGCATTGTCGCGGGTCGAGGTGAGGACAGCGACATCGATCGCCTCTACCAGATTTCCCGCGCCAACGATGGCACCACCATTTGCGGCTTGGGCGACGCCGCTGGATACGCCACCGTGGGTATTCTCGACAAGTACCGCGAGGAGTTCGAGTACTACATCACCAATGGACGATCGATGTACGATGGTCGGCTTGAGGTGGCGATCGCATGATCGATTTTTTCATCGATGGACAGCCGGTGCAGGCCCATCCGGGGCAGACTGTGATGCAGGCCGCGGTGGCGGCGGGTGTGGACATTCCGTCGTTCTGCTGGCACCCACAGCTCTCGGTTCCCGGCAACTGCCGTATCTGCATGGTCGAGGTGGAAGCGGAGGGCGGTGCGTGGTTCGACATCTCATGCAACATGCCCGTCACGAAAGACATGCGCGTGCTGACCGATTCCGAGAAGGTCAAGGAGTTGCGTCGTGACGTCATGCAGTTCATCACGCTCAATCATCCGGTGGACTGTGGCATCTGCAACAAGTCGGGCGAGTGCCTGCTGCAGGATCATCACTTTGCGCACAACGGCATGCCGTCGCTGTCGCGCGACCCGAAAACGCACGCCACCAAGTTCTATCCGCTGTCGTCGCGCATCATGCTCGACAACGAGCGTTGCATCATGTGTTCGCGGTGCGTGCGCTTTACGGCCGAGATATCGAAGTCTGACGCCCTTGGCGTGCAGCACCGGGGCGACCACTCGCTGATCCGGCCGGCGGCCGACGTGAACTTCGATGATGATGCATACTCCGACAACGTGATTGACATCTGTCCCGTGGGCGCGCTGCTGTCGCGCGACCTGCTGGACCACGCACGGATTTGGTATCTCAAGGCGACGCCCTCCGTGTGCCCCGGATGCGAACGTGGCTGCAGCATCAATATCTGGCATCGGAAGTCCGAGTGGGCGCTGCGCAATCTCGACCAGCGCCTCAATTCGCGAATCGATCGCGTGACTCCGCTGGAGAACCCCGCGGTGAATGGCCCGTGGATCTGCAACAAGGCGCGCGATCTGGCGCGCATCTTCGAGCGGCCGAGGGTGCTGGGGCCCATGCTGAACGGTGCTGCGTCCACGCTTGATGTGGCGCTCCGCACAGCCGCCGGTTGGCTGCGTGAAGCCAGGAAACCGATCGCTTTGGTGTCCAGCTGGGGATCGAATGAGGAACTCGCCGCATTTCATGTGGCGCTTGGGCCTGGGATGACGAGCTTCGTGAAGGCGGACCACCTGCCGCAGCCGGGTGAGCGCATTGAGGATGACCTGCTCATCAAGCCGGACAAGAATCCGAACATGGCTGGCGCAACCGCGATGTTTGCGCGACTGCCTGATGACCCGTCGACGGTGCTCGCCGAGGCCGACTTTGTGCTGGTGTGGGGTGAGGGTGCACCAATGGGAGACATTCCAGCGTCGGCCAAGGTGGTGATGCTCTCCTCGTACGAGCTGCCGCAGAATGCGCGCGGCGACGTCCTGATTCCCATCAGTATTCAGACTGAGCGCGCAGGGCACTACACCAACTTTGCCGGCACGGTCACGCCGTTCCAGCCGTGCTTCGCCAGGCCGGTCACGGTGGTTGATGCCGCGACCGTGTTCGAACGTCTTTATGCGGCGATGTCTGATGGTGCCGGTGCGCAGGCGGCACTCGCCGAAACGCGGGCCATCGGCCCGGTGCGTGTCTGATGCTACCGGACCTGCTGGTTGCCATCGTGTTCATGGGTGCCTCGATCGTCGGCCTGATGAGCGTCGGCGGTCTGCTCACCTGGGTGGAGCGCAAGCAGGCGGCGATCATGTCCGATCGTATTGGAGCAAACCGCGCCTACATTCGCGTGCCGTTCACGCAGATCAAGCTGGTGTGGTTAGGGCTGTTCCACGGCATGGCTGACGGCCTCAAGATGCTTTTCAAGGAGGACTGGAAGCCGCGCACCTACGACCAGCTCGCGTATACGCTGGCGCCCTACATCGTGTTCACGCCTGTGCTGCTGGTGTTTGCCGTCATTCCGTTTGGTGGTGTGATCGACCCGGGCAAGCTGTTCCCACCGGTCGCAGACTGGTTCGGCGGGCGCACGTATCCGATGCAGGTGGCGAATATGAACGCCGGGCTGCTGGTGGTGTTCGCGTTCAGCGGCCTGACGATTCTGGGCACGATGCTGGCCGGCTGGAGTTCCGACAACAAGTTCTCCCTGCTGGGCGGTCTGCGTGCCGGCTCACAGATGATCTCGTATGAGCTGGTGATGGGCCTGACCGTCATGGGCCTCATTCTCGTGTTCGGTACGGTGGACCTGCGCGAGATGGTACATCGCCAATCGGGGACGATCTGGGGGGTGTTACCAGCGTGGGGAGTGTTCTACCAGCCGTTGGCCGCCGTGCTGTTCATGATCGCCGCGATCGCCGAGAACAAGCGCATTCCGTTCGACTTGCCGGAAGCGGAGTCGGAAATCGTTTCAGGGTACTACACGGAGTACAGCGCCATGAAGATGGGGCTGTTCATGTTCGCCGAGTTCATCGAGATCGCCATCGTGGGCGCGTTGTTCACGACCATGTTCCTGGGTGGGTACAACCTGCCGTTCATGAGTGACACCGGCTTTGCACTGCCCGGCGGTCGGGAGATCGCGTTGAGCCATGGCGTAGTCGTACTCACGCAGCTCGTCGTGTTCCTGCTCAAGGTCGCATTCATGTGCGTGTTCCAGATCCAGATCCGGTGGTCGCTGCCGCGGTTTCGCTATGACCAGATGTTGACCTTCGCCTGGAAGCTCCTGCTGCCCCTGACGCTGGTGAATCTCTCGGTGACGGCGGTATTCATGTGGTGGCGCCAAGGAGGCGGGTCGTGACGTACGATGCAAAGGGGCATAAGCGCAAGCAGTACTGGAATGAGCCCACCATGACGTGGTGGGAGAAGGCGTATCTGCCGGAGATTCTGCGCGGGTTGTCCATTACCACGGGCATTTTCCTGCGTAACATGTCGCGTTGGATCACGGGCCGGAAAGGTGCGCTGACGACGTACTACCCGGAGGAGAAGCGGGCAGATTACGCGCCACGCAACCGGGGCAAGCACATTCTCACGCAGCGACCGGACGGCACGCCGCAGTGCATCGCCTGCAACATGTGTGCAACCGTGTGCCCGGCCAAGGTCATCGAGATCGAAGCCAAGTTCGACGAAACCGATCCGGCGCATCCCAAGTCGCCCATCCGGTTTGAGATCGACTACTCGCGGTGCGTGTTCTGCGGGCTCTGCATCGAAGCGTGCCCCGAAGACGCGATCCGCATGGTCGAGGATGTGCCGCAACTCGCTGCAACCGACCGCTTCGATATGTGGCTGACCATGGACGAGATGCTCACCTGGAATCCGAAACAGGACGTCCTCAAGCCGTATCCACCCAAGGGCGGTGCGCCCATTCCCGGAGGCGACGTATCCTCGACTCACTAGCCATCGGGCTGTTCGGTACCCTCGCGCTCCTTGGCGCGGCACTGATGCTGGTGCTGCGCGAACCTATGCGGGTGGCGCTCGCCCTGATCACCACCATGGTCTCGCTCGGCGCCATCTATGGCTTGCTGGGCGTCCACTTCCTCGCGGCGTTTCAGGTGCTGATCTACGTCGGCGCCGTCATGGTGTTCATGGTCTACGTGATCATGCTGCTCGAGGTCCGCGAGGCAGCCGGCAACCGGCGCTACTCCACGCTCCTGCTGCCAGGGCTTATCGCATCCGCCGGGCTGCTCGGCGTGCTTGGCATCAGTGTGTGGCGATCTGTTGAGACCGGCGCCGGCGTTGCCGCCGCTTCGAATAGCGGGATGGCCTTTGGGCTCTCGGAATTCTCGACGGTGTTCCTGCGCGACTACTGGCTGCCGTTCGAGTTGACCACCGTGCTGCTCGTGGCCGCGATCGTCGCCGCGTTGGCAGTCATCAAGGTGAGTCGGCGGACGCATGGATAAGCACCAGATGCTGCTCGGGCTGTCCATCGCGCTCTTCTCGCTCGGGCTGCTGGGCGTGATCGTGCGGCGCAATGCGCTCATCATGCTGATGTGCATGGAGCTGATGCTGAACGGGGTGAACCTCAGTCTGGTCACGTTCATGCACCGCAACGGTGTGCTGTCGGGCGGGGTGCTCGTGTTTCTCGTCTTTGTGGTTGCCACCGCAGAGATTGCCATTGCCATTCCCATCGTGCTGCTGCTGGTGCGTCGTACACGCACGCTGTCGTTGGAAGCGTATTCCGACCTGCGGGGATAGGCCGCGATGATTGACGCTTCGAGTCAGGCTGCATGGCAGGTGGTCGCTGCCGTGGCGCCGCAACCCGTATCACAGGCGCTTCCGCACGCCATGACGATGATCGTGCTGTTGCCGTTGCTGGGCTTCATCCTCAACGGCGTACTGGCCACGTCGATTGGCGGAAACCGGGTAGGCAAGGGGTTCGTGAATGCTGTCGCCTGCGGGTTGCCCTTTGCGGCATTCCTGCTGACCGTCAAGATGTTTTTCAATCTGCGTGCTGGCGCCTACGCACCCATCGTGGAGCAGGTGTACCGCTGGGCGCTCATTGACGGCGCCTCGTTCGAGATTGCGTTCTACTTCGATCGCCTGAGTGCCGTGATGACCTTGATTGTCACGGGCGTCGGCACGCTGATCCATGTGTACAGCACCGGCTACATGTCGCATGACAAGAGCTACGGTCGCTTCTTTGCGTACCTGAATCTGTTTCTGTTCTTCATGCTGTTGCTGGTGCTCGGACGCTCCATGCTGGTGCTGTTTGTGGGATGGGAGGGCGTGGGACTCGCGTCGTATCTGCTTATCGGCTTCTGGTTTGATGACGTGGCCAATGCGCGGGCCGGCAAGAAGGCGTTCATCACCAATCGCATCGGCGATGCGGGCTTCCTGCTGGGAATGTTCCTGCTTTTTCAGGCGCTCGGCACGCTCGACATGGACGTGCTCAACGCGGCGTTCATGAGCGCGACGGCACCCGCCGTGTCGGCGAGTCTGGTCGGGCTGTTGTTGTTTGTGGGTGCCACCGGCAAGTCCGCGCAGATTCCGCTATACGTGTGGTTGCCCGACGCCATGGCCGGTCCAACGCCGGTGTCGGCATTGATTCACGCGGCCACCATGGTCACCGCCGGCGTGTATCTGACGGCGCGAATGTCCGGTGTGTATCTCCACGCCCCCGAAGCGTCGCACGTGATCGCCGTGATCGGCGTGGCCACGGCATTCTTCGCGGCGACCATCGCGCTGGTGCAGACGGACATCAAGAAAGTGCTTGCGTACTCCACCGTTTCGCAGCTCGGGTTCATGTTCCTGGCGCTCGGAGTGGGGGCGTACGGCGTGGCCATCTTTCACGTTGTCACGCATGCGTTCTTCAAGGCCTGCCTGTTCCTCGGCGCCGGGAGCGTGATCCACGCGCTCAACGGGGAGCAGGACGTGCGCAAGATGGGTGGACTGGCCCGCAGGATTCCCTGGACGTTCGGGACCTTTGCCGTGGCCACTGCTGCAATCGCCGGCATCCCGCCGCTGGCTGGGTTCTTCTCCAAGGACGAGATTCTCTGGTACGCGTTCGCGAGTGAACGGGGCGGCTCGCCGTGGCTCTGGGGCGTGGCGGCGGCAACGGCGCTGATGACGGCCTTTTACATGTTCCGCCTGCTGTGGCTGACCTTTCTTGGGCCGTCGCGCGTGGATCATGAGGTCGCGCACCACGTGCACGAGTCTCCGGCGTCCATGACTGGTGTGCTGGTAGTGCTGGCCATCCTTTCGGCCGGCGGTGGCGCACTGTCGCTGGCGCACTTCCTCGAGCCGCAGCTGGCATTGCCGCCGGTGCCCGAGGCGCTGCACCATTTCGAACAGCCACTATTGATCGTTTCTGTTGTTCTGGCTTTTCTCGGTTTGGCTGGCGCGGCACTGTTGTACGGCGGACCCACCGCGCGCGTTGATGCGCTACGCGCTGCGCTTGCGGGCCCGCATCGGCTGCTGTCGGGCAAGTATTTCATCGACGAAGTGTACGAGCGGCTGTTCGCCAAGCCGTTGTACTGGGTGTCGGAGCATGTCTTTCTGGCTATCGGCGATCGCGCGATCCTCGATGGCGCGTTGCACGGACTCGCGTCACTCGGGCAGCGAACGGCGGGTGCGTTGAGTCGCATGCAGAACGGCAACGTCCATCGCTATGCGCTGTTCGTGTTGGTCGGCATGGTGGGCGCCTTGCTGTGGGGCTGGGCGCATGTCTGAATCCCTTCTGCTGAACGTCATCCTGTTCCTGCCTGTGGTTGGCATGGCACTGCTGGTGCTCGTTCCCTCGGATCGACCGGGCGCAACGCGCCAGGTGACGTTCTGGGTGATGACGCTGCAGCTCGTATTCACCGCCTGGTTGTATGTGCAGTTTTCGAGTGAGTTGGCCGGGTTGCAGTTTGCGACCCGCGTGCCGTG
>JANNEV010000537.1:0-11761 GCA_031379145.1 Gemmatimonadaceae bacterium | reverse complement strand
CGAGCGCCAGCGCCTTCACGATATCAGTGCCGCGGCGGATGCCGCCGTCGATGAGTACGGGCACGCGACCGTCGACCCGGGCAACGACCCGCGGCAGCGCGTCGATCGTGGCGGGCACGGTGTCGAGATTGCGCGCGCCATGATTGGACACGATGATGCCGTCGGCACCCACCTGAACCGCCCGTTCGGCGTCGTCGTGATCGAGAATGCCTTTCAGCAGTACCGGCACGCGCGCGATGGATCGCAACCACTCGATGTCCCGCCAGGTGATGCTGACACGCTCAGGCGTGATGATGCCGCGACGCTGCGTGGAGACGTCGTACAAGTGCGGTGTCTCTACGCCCGCCGGCAAGCTGAACTTGGCCTTGAGCATGCGGTCGCGAGTGCCGAGCGTGGGCGTGTCCACAGTGACGCAGAGGGCCTGACAGCCGGCGTCCTGCACCTGCTGCACGAGCTCCTGCGTGAAGCCCCGATCGGATTGCACATACAACTGAAACCAGAGTGGTGCGTCGGCCACGCTGGCGATCTCGGCATACGCGGTGGTAGTCGCCGTGCTCACAATCATGGTGGCACCCGCGGCTCCGGCGCCTCGCGCCGTGGCCAGTTCGCCGTCCGCGTGCATCGTGCGCTGATACGCCGTGGGAGCGAGCAGAATCGGGAACGGCATCGGATGCCCGAAGAGCGTGGTTCGCAGGTCCACGTCAGCGACGTCCACCAACACCCGTGGCCGGAGACGCTGCCGCTGATACGCCTCACGATTCCAACGGAGCGAATGCTCGTCGGCCGCTCCGGCAGACACGTACTCGTACGCCATATGCGACATCACGCGCTGGGCCACGTGCTCAAACTCGTCGAGGCTCACAATGTCGAGCAGATCGGTATCGTTCATGTGCAGTGGGATGGGCGTACGCACTCCATCGGGAACCGCTCGACCGTGATGTTTGGCGGCAACATGCGGCCGCAACATGCGGCCGCAACCGCACCGGCTCAAGAGGCGACTGGGTGGTGTGCGAGACCGCCAGCGCGCATCTTGGAGAAGTCCTCGATTTCTGCACGTCCTCCAACGCTCCGGGTTCGCGACATGTTCACGTACGCCCTGACGGTCGGTCACGCCTCGTCCGGCAACCGCAAGAGTACCTTGCCGAACACTCGAGCCTCGGCAACCCAGGGCTGAAACATGTCGGGCTTCGCTGAACTCGCGCGCGCGGCAGCCACCGCGCTGACCGAACGGCCGTCCGTGCCGCTGGCCCTGGCCACGCTCGTTCAGGTGGAGGGGTCGTCGTATCGCCAGCCTGGGGCGCGTTTGCTGGTGGACGCCGAAGGGCGCGTGTTGGCCGGCGCGATCAGCGGCGGTTGCCTGGAAGGCGATGTCGCGCAGCAGGCCGAGAGCGTTTGCCGTACTCGATCGGCCACCACACTGCGCTACGACCTGCGCGATGACCTGGAAACGATCTGGGGCTTTGGCAGCGCGTGCGATGGCATTGCTCACATCGTACTGGAACCGCTTCCGGATCCAACCTGGCTCCGCGACGCAGCGGCAGCGCGAACTGAGCGGACTGGTGGCATTCTGCTCACGACCGCGCAGGGCACGCGGCCGATGAGGAACATCGATGGCGTCTGGTGTGTGGAACCCGCAACCGAGCCGATCGCTGCCACCCCTCCCTTGCATGCGGTTGACAATGCGCGAGCGAGCCGACTCGCCGAGATGGCGTGGAAGACGGCGCGGACACGGCACGATGTCGAGAGCAACGCGGACCAAACGGGACGGTACTTTGTGGAGCCGCTCCTGCCAGTCGTCTCACTGTTTCTCGTGGGCGCGGGACGGGGCGCCGAGGCTTTTTCGCGCATCGCGAGTACGCTGGGCTGGGAGGTGACGGTGATCGACCATCGAGCGGCGCTGTTGGAGGGACTGGTGCTCCCCGCGCATACGCGATCGTTCTGCGCGCGTGCCGAAGATGGCGCCGATCTGGTGCGCGCAGATGCGCGGACTGCAGTGGCCCTGCTCTCCCACATCTTTGATGTGGACGCCGCTTGGCTCACGGCGCTCCTGCCCAAGCCCATTGGCTACATCGGCGTGTTGGGATCGCGCGCGCGGGCGGCTCGGCTCCTGACGCTGGTTGGCGCACAGACGGCATTCGGCGCCACGCGCCGCGTTCATGCGCCGATCGGGCTCGATCTCGGCGGAGAGACGCCGGAATCCATTGCGCTGGCCGCCGTCGCCGAGATTGAGGCCGTGATGCATGGACGCCCGGGAGGATTTCTGCGCGAACGCGAGAGTCCGATCCACGGCCGCACCCCCACGCCGCACCCGTCAAGCACGCTTTCCAGCGCGCTGGAACCGACGCTTCCCTTTCACGAGTGACACCGCCGTCGGGACGACAAGCGCGGGTGGCCGGCTTACTGCTCGCCGCCGGTGCCTCACGCCGTCTCGGCGCCCCCAAGCAGTTGCTTTGCACCGCTGACGGCGTGCCGCTGGTGGCACTCGCCGCCAAGCGTCTGCTCGACGCGGGATGTTCGCCTGTCATCGTGGTGACCGGCGCGAGCGCTGCGGAAGTGATGGACGCGCTCACCGGCCTTTCCGTGGAACTCGTGCACAACGCCGAGTTCGCGCGCGGCATGGGCTCTTCGATTGCATGCGGCATCAAGTCGCTGGCAATCGACCTTCGTGAGGCAGCCATCGAGGGCGTTTTGATCGCGGCCTGCGACATGCCATCCGCGGACGCGGCGCACCTGCGCGCGTTGATCTCCGCCTCCGAGAACGGGACAAAGCGGACCGCCAGTGCATATATGGCGCTTCACAGTTCCGACAGCGCTTCTATGATGCGCGGAATACCGGCTGTTCTGCCAAAGCGCGATTGGGAGTGGCTCAGCGCACTTGATGGGGACCGTGGCGCCAAGCCGCTGTTACAGGAGGCGGAGACACTTTCGGTTCGCCTCTTTCGGGGTATGTTCGATATTGATACGCCGGCCGATCTTGCGGCATGGCGTGTCGGTTTCTCGCCCACTCCCACTTCCTCACCGGAACTTCCTATGCCTGGCATCGCACAAATGGCGCTCGCCGATCTGGAGCACGAGGTCGCCAACACGCGGAAAATGCTTGAACGCCTCCCCGAAGGTCATCTCGACTTCACTCCGCACACCAAGTCGTGGCCGCTGGGGAAATTGGCCAACCATCTGTGCGACTTTCCGTGGTGGGGCACCGTGACCCTGCAGACCACCGAGATCGATTTCTCGAAGCCGTTCCCGCGCGCTGATGTCCCTACCACCACCGCCGGATTCCTGGCGCTCTTTGACGCTCGCATGACCGAGTTCCGGGCCGCGCTGGCCCAGTCGACGGACGCGCAGATGATGGAGACGTGGACCATCCGAAACGGTGAACAGGTGTTGATGGCCATGCCTCGCGTCGGCATGCTGCGTGGCATGGTCATCAGCCACATGATTCACCATCGGGCGCAGATGACCATTTACTTTCGCCTGCTCGATGTGCCGTTGCCTGGGCTGTACGGACCCAGCGCCGACGAGCAGTAATTTCGATGACTGGTTTCAAGCAGAGCGCCCGGCCGTCGATGCGCGACGGCCGGGCGGGGGGACTTCACTCGTCTTCGCTTACCGAATGTCCAGAGAATCGAGCGGCGGTACCGGCGGCCGCCGCTCAATGAACACCTCTCGCTCCATGTCGCGACCACGCGGAGCGTTGCCACCACCCATACCTTGACGGCCGCCTGACCTGAAGCCCTGCCCCATACCAGGTCCCCGCTGCATGCGCATGCGCGCCTCCATACCCTGACGCATGCCTTGACGCATCCGACCTCGCATCATGCCCCGCCTGTTGCCCCGCATGTTGTCGAGCTTCGCCTTCTGCGCGGTAGTCAGCACGTTTCGCACGTCCTGCCGTTCCTTGAGCCGTGCGATCACGGCATCATTGCGCCCGCGACTCATTTTGTCGAGTGCGGCGCGCGCCTTGGTCAGATCGCCGTCTCCGCGCATTGCATCCATCATGTCGGCCCGTGCACGAAGCGCATCTGACCCGTTGCGCTGGCCCCGGGGGGCGGCCTGCATGCCTTCGAGCTGCTTGACCTGATCGGCCGTGAGCTCGAGTGGACCGCGAAGGCTCAGGAGCATGCTGGCCGCTCCGCGATCGCGCCGTGCCGTCTGACGCGGTGCCGCCTGACCCTGTGGCGTGGGGCGGAGAGCCGGCCGCGGCTCCTGACGAGGCGGTTGCTGGGCAACAAGCAGCGAGGCGCTGACTGCGCTCACCAACAGCGCGACGGACAACCGCAGTGACTGACGCATAGATCCTTCCGTTGGTTGGGCGCATTGGCCGGTGTTGGCGTGCGCTTCGTGATGTTGGACGGCTTCACCGTCGCGACGTTAAGCGTCGCCACGCTGATGCAGAGCGCGACCAACGGGGGCGCACCACTCGTCCCCGCGCCAGTCCCGCGGTCCCACGCTCCAACGCAATGCCCGGGAACCGCGTCACGGGGTAGACGCCTTGTGTGCGGAGATGCACTGTCGGTATCCACTTCGACGCCGACTTCGCACGGCCGTTCGACAAGGACACCAATCTTCGCTCCCCCGCCCCGGATTCCGTGGGATCTGCTGCTGACGCCGTCGTGTCGTTCCTGTTCAAGTACCCGCTGCGCATGTTTGCGCGCGGGGACGTGGTCGTTGCACCGGTCGTTCCCGTCATCGCCATCGCGGTGGCCGCTGTGCTGTCCTTGCTGCTCATCACGTTCGCGTATACCCGGGTGCGCACGCTCAAGCCGATTGATCGGATGGTGCTCGGCGCACTCCGTACGGCTGCGGTTGCATTGGTGTTGACCTGCCTCCTGCGACCAGGCCTGGTCATCGCCTCAGCCGTGCCGCAACGGAACGTGCTGGCGCTGCTGATCGACGATTCGCGCAGCATGCGCGTGCGCGACGAAGGCGACACGACGCGCATCGTCGCGTCGCAGCGTGTGTTCGACGACACGAGTTCACTGATGCGTGCGCTGGGCGAGCGGTTCGCGCTTCGGCGATTTCGATTCGCTGCGCATGCATCGCCGCTGGCGAGCGCCCGCGGGTTGGACGCGCGCGGCACCCAATCCGATCTCGCACGCTCGCTGGATGATGTGCGCGAAGAGTTGGCCGGCATGCCATTGGCCGGCGTGGTACTCGTGTCAGATGGCGCCGACAACAGCAACAGCACGTACGACGATGCACTCCTCGCGTTGCGTGCGCGTCGAGTTCCGGTCTACACGGTTGGTGTCGGCAGTTCGCGTTTCGAGCGGGACCTGGCAATTGAGCGCGTGAACGCGCCCACGCATGCGCTGACCGGAGCGACCATGCTCATCGAAGCCGACGTGCGCGTTCGCGGACTTGGCAAGGAACGCGCCGTCGTCACAGTGGAAGCGGATGGTCGCGTGGTGGCGTCAGAGGATGCGACAACGCCGGCGAAAGGCGATGTCGCGCGCGTTCGACTGCGCGTGCCGCCGTTGGCGCCGGGCACATTCCGGTTGACCGTGCGCGTGCGCCCGATGACCAACGAAGTCGTGACCGAGAACAACGCATGGCAGGGTGGCCTTGACGTGCGACCCGGGCCCGACCGTGTCTTGTATGTGGAAGGAGAACCGCGTCCCGAGTTCGCGTTTCTCCGTCGAGCGGTCGCTGGCGACAGTGGCATCCAGGTGGTAGGCCTGATGCGCAGCGCGGAGAACAAGTTCCTGCGACTGGGCGTCCGCGACAGCCTGGAACTGCTGGGCGGGTTTCCTGCGACCCGCGAGGAACTGTTTGCCTATCGTGCCATCATCATGGGGAGCATCGAAGCGTCGTTCTTCACCGCCGAGCAATTGCGCATGATCGCGGATTTCGTGAACACGCGCGGCGGCGGGTTGCTGGTGCTGGGTGGTCGGGCCTCGCTGTCGGAAGGCGGATTCGCCGATACGCCGTTGGCCGCCGTGCTGCCGCTCACGCTCTCTCGCGGACAGATCAACGAAGAGGGTCCCGCGACGGCACTCACCGTTCGCCCAACCCGCGCTGGTGAGTCATTCGGCCCCCTGCAACTGGCACCCACCGCGGCGGCCTCGAAGCAGCGATGGGACTCGCTGCCCACGCTGACCACGGTCAACCGAGCCGGAACGTTGCGCTCCGGAGCCACGCTCTTGCTGGCGGGTTCCATTGACGGTGGACGGGCGGATGTCCCCGTGTTGGCGTGGCAGCGGTACGGCCGTGGTGTCAGCGCGGTCTTCGCCGTGCAGGACGCGTGGCAGTGGCGCATGAACGCGCGCATGAAGGTGGAGGACGATACCCATCGCACGTTCTGGCGACAGATGATTCGGTGGCTGGTGGACGACGCGCCTGAGCCGATGCAGCTGCTGGTCACACCGGCACGTGTCGCGCCCGGTGAAACCGTGACGCTGCGCGCGCATGTCTCCGACCGCTTCTTTGCGGACGTGAACGACGCCACCGTGACGGCCGTCGTGACGTCTCCCGCGGGCAACCAACTGACCGTGCCGCTGGAGTGGTCGTTACGCGAGGATGGTTCATACGCCGGGAGTTTCGTGGCCACCGATTCCGGGCGCTATCAGATCGAGGGCACGGCTCGGCGCGGCGCCGGGCGAGACACCGTGCAGACGGTGCGCAGTACGCTGCTGGTGGACGATCAGGGCGCAGACATGTCGCAGGCCGAGCTGCGCGTTCCGCTGCTGACGCGTATCGCGGACGAAACCGGTGGCCGTTACTACCCGCTCGCTGACGTCGCGCGTCTGGCCGACGACGCGATCTACACCGAAAGCGGCGTCACCGTGCGCGAAGCCAAAGACCTGTGGGACATGCCGGCGGTCTTCCTCCTGCTCGCACTGCTGCTTGGTACGGAATGGGGCTATCGCCGGTGGCGAGGACTGGCCTGATGCGGCGAACACTCGGGCCGCTGGTGCTGTCGCTCTGCCTTGGCGTGCTGCCACCGGCAGCGCCGGTGTCGGCGCAGCGCACGCACGTGATGGTGATTTCGGGACTCTCAGGCGAACCCGGGTTCAAGTCGTCATTTGACGCGGCATCGGAACTCATTGCCAGCACGGCCCGCGAGAAGTGGAAGCTCGCGGATTCGAGCGTCATGCTGTTGGGCGAAGATTCGCTCCGCGCGGGCCGACGGCGCACACGCTCCACGCGGGACGCGGTGGCAACCGCGTTCACGACCATGTCGCAACGAGTCCAGCCTGGTGACGTGCTGTTGGTCGTGCTCATCGGACACGGAAGCGGCGAAGGATCGGGCTCGAAAGTGAACCTTCCGGGACCGGATGCAACCGCAGCGGACTACGCCACGTGGATCGCCGGCTTCACGCGGCAAACGGTCGTGTTCGTCAACACGGCGAGCGGAAGTGGGGACTTTGCGTCGGTGCTCGGGGGGCCGGGCCGCGTCGTGTTGACGTCCACACGCAGTGCCATGGAACGGAATGCGTCGCTCTTTGCCGGATACTTCGCGAAAGCATTGGCCGGCGACGAGGCGGACGCCGACAAGGATGGACGCGTGTCGGTGCTTGAAGCATACCGATACAGTACCCGTGAAGTTGCGCGCGCCTACGAGTCCACCAAGCGTCTGCAAACCGAGCACGCGCAATTGACCGATTCGATTCTCGCGCGGTCGGTGGCGTTTGGTGGTGCCGCTGCATCCGCCGATCCTCGCGTCGCCACCCTGGTCGCGGAACGACAGGCGCTGGAAGCCGAGGTTGCGGCGCTGCGCGGCAAGAAGGCCAGCATGACGGCCAATGCGTACGAGGATGCGCTCGAGCGGCTCTTGCTCGCCATCGCCGAGAAGACGCAGGCCATCAAGGCCGCCGGTGGTGGCAAATGACCCCCATGGCCACCGTGCGACTCGCCGCCATGACACTCACGTGCGCCGCGTGCCTTGCCTGGCGCGACTCTGCCGCCGCGCAGGACCCGAAAGCCGAGATTGGGAGGCTCGTGAACATCGGCCAGTACGCCGAGGCGGAACGCATTGCGCTCGCCGGCGGCGCACCGCTTGCCGTGGCACTGGGCGAAGTGCTGGTGATGCGCGGCAAACTGGCCGAGGCAGAGTCCGTGTTCGTGCGCGCCATCGCGGGTCGGGCGCCTCAGAAACTGCAGGCGGAGGTGGCGGTGGCAGAACTGGCAGAACGGCGTGGTGATCACGCTGGCGCCAGACAACGTGCTTCGTCTGTGCTTGGCTCGTATGACGCGCTGCGTTCTGCAACGGGCGCAGACCACGTGGCCGCGGGTCGCGCCTTCATGTTGCTGATGGCCGGAGACGCCTCGGCGGCGAGCCGTGCGCTGGCCGCGTTCGACCGTGCGACTGCGGCGGATTCCAGCGATCTCGATGCCCAGCGCCTGACCGGTGATCTTTTCCTCGCGCGTCACGGCAACGAGGACGCGCGCACCTCCTATCTGGCCGTGCTGCGGCGCGCACCCGACGATGCCCGTGCGTTGCTCGGCTTGGCGCGCGTTGAAGACTTCGAGGGCAAGGGCACGGCACTCGCCACGGTCCGCCGAAGTCTGGCCATCAACCGTGCACTGCCCGAAGCATTGGCTTTCGCGGCGCGCATGCATCTGGAGTCCGAGGATTTCGACTCCGCCCGTGTGTACTCGCAACGTGCACTGGCTTCAGACTCGTCGTCCGTGCAAGCGTGGTCACTGCTTGGTGCGACGGCGTGGTTGGCCGGTGATTCCGCCACGTATCGGCGAGCACTGAGCGCGGCGACTGCGTTGCAACCACGGCCCGCCGAGTTCTACACGGAACTGGCTGAGGCGTCCATTCGACAGCGCCGCTACGCCGGTGCCAACCTGCTGGCCGAGCGCGCGGTCACGCTCGATTCCAGCTCGGTGCGCGCCTTTAGTGTTTTGGGCACGAATCAGCTGCGGCTGGGCAACATGTCCAGTGGCCGGGCCACGCTTGAGCGCGCGTTCGCGCTCGACGCCTCCGACGCGCGCAACAAGAATACGCTCGACCTGCTGGACGCGATGCAGACGTACACCACGATCGACACTGGGCGATTCCGCATCGTGGCACCGCCGGACGAAGCGGCGATTCTGTCACTGTACATTGTACCGCTGCTCAATCGCGCCTTCGACACCTTGTCGGTGCGATATCAGTACTCGCCGCCCACGCCGGTACGGCTGGAGTTCTTTTCGCGCTCCGCGGATTTCTCCGTGCGCACACTGGGCGCAGTGGGTCTGGGCGCGCTTGGCGTGAGCTTTGGCAGCGTGTTGGCCATGGACGCACCCAGTGCGCGCGAGCGCGGCACCTTCAACTGGGGGTCGACCGCGTGGCATGAGCTCACGCATGCCTTCACCCTGGGCGCGTCGGATCATCGGGTACCCCGGTGGTTCTCCGAGGGCTTGTCTGTCTTTGAGGAACGGCGCGCGACGCCCGGATGGGGCGCATCGGCGACGACGGGCTTTGTGGCCGCGCTCGGTGCCGGGAAACTCCGCCCGATGAGCGATCTCAGCGACGGATTCCTGCGTCCTCGTTTTCCGGAGGAAACGCAGTACAGCTACTATCAGGCATCGTTGTTTTGCGAAATGGTGGCCGAGCGCAAGGGGCTGCGCGCGCTGCCGGCGATGTTGATGGCATACCGCGACGGCTTGGACTCGCCAGCGGTGTTTCAGCGGGTGCTCGGGCTCACCGGTGCGCAGGTCGACGCACAGTTCGACCAGTACATGCGAACGCTGTTTGCGACTTCGCTGGCCGCAGTGACGATGCGCGACACCACAGCAAAGTCAGCGCCGCCGCTCCAAGCCACCATGCTGCGCGCCATGGCGTTCATGAAGAGCCGTAATGCCGACTCGGCGCGTGTGTTGTTCGAGCAAGCGCAGCGCATGTTTCCGCAGTATGCCGGCACCGACGGGCCCAGTTGGTGGCTCACCGTGCTGGCCCGCGATCGCGGCGACACGACCGCGGCGCTTCGGAGCGTGTCGGAGGTGACCGCTCGTAACGAAGTCGCGTGGGAGGCAAACCTGCTCGAGGCGGATATGCGCGAGAAGCGACTGGACGTGGTCGGTGCCATGGCGGCACTCGACCGCCTGATCTGGATTTCGCCGTATGAGCCTGAGTTGCACGTCCGTCTGGCAACCATGGCCGGTGCACGCGGCGACCACGCTCGGGCGTTGCGTGAACGTCGGGCCGTGATTGCGTTGCGTCCAGCGGACGCGCTGGATGCGCGATACGAACTGGCCAAGGCATTGGCTGCCAGTGGCGACGTTCGCGCAGCACGTCGCGAGCTGTTGAGCGTACTGGAACAGGCACCGTCGTTCGAGAAAGCCCAGGCGTTGCTGCTGGAGCTTCGGTCAAAGGGCACACCCGGAGGAATGCGATGAGCTGGTTTCGGAGGTCGCTGCGTTTGTGCGCCACAGTCGTCATCGCAGGGTTGGCGTGGACGTCGGCATCCGCGCAGCGGCGCGGCCCGCCGCAGATTCTGCCCAATTCGCCCTACGACGGCCGGTACACGTTCGTCCGCATCAAGTACGACATCCCGATGAATACCAACAGCTGGCGCGGAACGGACATCAAGTGGAGTCACGACTATCCGCGTGGCGAACGGCATTTCACGAAAATCCTGAGCGAGCTCTCCAGCGCGCGCGTCCGCACGGCGGTCAGCAACATCCTGACGCTGGATGATCCGGAGCTGACGCGGTATCCAGTGGCGTACATGGCCGAGCCGGGTTTCTGGCGCCCGTCCGAGGCAGAGGCGACTGGATTGCGCAACTATCTCGCCAAGGGCGGCTTCATCATCTTCGACGACTTTGCCGGCGAGCACTGGCTCAACTTCGAGTCGCAGATGCTGCGCGTGCTGCCCAAAGCACGCATGGTGCCGCTCACCCTGGCGCACCCGATCTTCGATTCGTTCTATCGCATCAAGAACCTCGACTACGAGCACCCGTACTATCGCGGACTCAAGTCGGTGTTCTACGGCGTCTTCGAGGACAACGACCCGTCCAAGCGCCTGCTCGTCGTCGCGAACTACAACAGCGACATGTCCGAACTGTGGGAATTCAGCGACGAGGGGATGTTCCCGCTGGATATGTCCAACGAAGCGTACAAGCTCGGCGTGAACTACATCATCTACGCGCTCACCCGCTGACTCGAGGATTTGCTTGACCGCCACTCCGACTCCCGACGCTGGCCGCTCCGCTGGCAGCGCCCCCGATCCGCTTGATGGTCTTGACGACGGCGCGCTTGCCGATCGGCTGCAAGGCGCCGGCGAGCGCATCACGCGAGAAATCCGCAAGGTCATTGTTGGGCAGGAATCCGTCGTCGAACAGGCGCTCATCGCCTTGTTCGCGGGCGGCAACTGCCTGCTGGTGGGCGTGCCCGGTCTCGCCAAGACGCTGCTGATTTCCACCCTGGCCCGCGCGCTCGACCTGCGTTTCTCGCGGATCCAGTTTACCCCGGATCTGATGCCATCCGATGTCACTGGCACGGACGTGATTCAGGATGACCCGGCCACGGGGCAGCGTCGCCTGTCCTTCATGCCGGGCCCGGTGTTCACCAACGTGTTGCTGGCCGACGAGATCAATCGGACGCCACCCAAGACGCAGTCCGCACTGCTGGAGGCCATGCAGGAACGCCGCGTCACGGTGCAGGGCCGCACTTACGAGCTCGATCCGCCGTTCTTCGTCTTTGCCACGCAGAACCCCATCGAGCTCGAGGGCACCTATCCGCTGCCCGAGGCGCAGTTGGATCGCTTCCTGTTCAAGGTCGAAGTGGCGGGCATCACGGCCGACGTGATGACGAAGATCCTGACCAGCCGTC
>JANNEV010000516.1:0-2341 GCA_031379145.1 Gemmatimonadaceae bacterium | reverse complement strand
TTTCCATAGCGGGCTCCGAGCAGAGGATTCGCTGCCTACGGGCCCGATTGTGTCTCTGTGTGTACACAAATGCAAGCACCGTCGGTGACTCAGCTTGCCGCCGACCGGGGCAAGCTCGATCGGGCCCGCGCGTCATGCATGCGGGACCTCGACGCTCGTGTTCGCCGAGTTCGACGACATGAACAACCGCTGACAAGGCTTGGGGAACCAACCACCGAGGGCCGGGAGTCGGCTTTCAGCAAGCAGCTTGAACAGCCGGTACCGACCCCCACTGCAGACATCTTTACTTCAGGCGCCTTCACATCTTGATCGTTGCCTCGACCACATCACTCGGAGCCCGAGACGGGTTTTCGTTTTCGAG
This sequence comes from Gemmatimonadaceae bacterium, assembly GCA_031379145.1. Lineage (GTDB taxonomy): Bacteria > Gemmatimonadota > Gemmatimonadetes > Gemmatimonadales > Gemmatimonadaceae > Gemmatimonas. The sequence continues at coordinate 1,980 of JANNEV010000516.1, read as the reverse complement.
GTTGGCGAGCGCATCCGCGTGTACGTTGAATCCGGTGAGCGTTCCTTGGCGGGAAACGCTTGAGTCGAGATCCTCAACTCTTTCGAAACTTCCCACTGTCTGCGCCCTCACCTTCTCGCGCGTCGCCGCTGGCGACCAACCGATTGCAGGCGACCAGAACAGCCCAGGGGACCTCGCTCAATTGATCAGCGAGAGAGACGTACGGAACCAATGTGGAACCCAGCAACTCGCGCACACGTCCTTCCAAGGCAGCATCGCCTCCTTCGAGCGTGTCGTCATGTGCATCGCACCAATAGATCCTCGACTGCCAAACGATGAAATGGCTTTTGCAGCCGTTGTCTCGCCAAATCGAAGGAAACAGGGAGACGCCGCGGCGATCGCTGTAGAGGCGCCACGCAGGGCCGGCACGTTTGTCCAAGTTGATAGTCAGCGTGTCGCCGCAGCCGTCTGGACAAGCGATCACGAACGACCTCAGGATGCCGCGACGCACCATCGCCGCGCAGCCCGGACCGGGCAATAGAGCATCAGCCTCGTGGCGATGAGTCACCTCCCCCGTGACAGTCAACCGGCTTACACGATTCTTCATGCTGTCTTCGTGGCCGTCGCGCTGGACAGCCAGTTGACCAAGCTGGAGCCCAGCCAATAGGCGAGAGCTCGACGGTACAGGTCTTCATCCATGTACGCCACATCCCCTTCGTCCCGGCGGCTGTAGCAGGCTCGGCGGAGCAAGTGGACTGCGATGGCGGTGGCGTATTCGGTATTGCACTCACAAATCGCGCTACCGAACATGCGCGTCTGGCGTGCGCAGGCTCGCAGCCAGTCCAGCCCCACGTCCGTCATTGCGAGATTGGGTGGCCGGGCGACGTTCTCCGGAGCGTATAACTCGCGAACGATCGCCGTCCATGCCTCGCGATCGGGGATCTTTCTCGGAGCTGAAGGCACCTCGAACGAAAGCCACACTTCGAGGCTGGTGATGTCAGCGCAAAGGGGGCCCAGGCCGGCCTTCGCAAGGTCAATGATGATGGCGTCGTCATTTCGAACGCGCACGTTCTCGGCATGCATGTCCCCGTGTTTCGGTGCCTCGCGCCATGTCTGCTCGGGGACATTCAACAGCGCCTCCCACAAGTGTTGCGGGGAGCGTACTTCGCCGAACTGCCGAGCGCGATCCACATGCTCGTGCTTGACCCGTTCCCACTTGAATACGTCGCTCAGACGACTGGCCAGCCGCCCCTTCATCGGGGGATGCTGGTAGGCCTGGCTTCGCCAACCCATCAGCGTCTCTTCGAACAAGGCGTGGATGTAGCGTGGTCCGCGGCCGTCGAGAACCGCCTCCCACAGCGACTCTGACTGCCCGACGAAGCTACCAACGAGTACCCCTTGTTCGAGACCCACGACGCAACGGGCGGGGTCTAGATTCGGCCGCAGATACCAAGGAATATGCAGGCTGGCATAGTCTCGGTATCGCGCCTCCTCGGCAACGATCTTGTCCGGCGAGTCAAGCTTCATGAAGAACGGCAAAGGCCGCGGTCCGACCGCTGACGCCACAAGTCGGGCCTGGACTGCGTACGCGGCCGCAGATCTTCCGCCGGATAGCGGCTCGAGCGATACCGTTGAACAATCGCTGAATGCCCGGCGGATCAGAAATTGGCGCTCAACCGACAACTCGACGCTTGGCGGAAGAATCTCGAGCGTGAAATTCGCGTGCGGCCCCGGCTGGTGTCGTGCGATGACTTCGGCGCATTCGTGGGCGGACACCTCGCCCGTCCGTGCACGCAGATTCTGAGAAAGCGGTCCAGTTCGAGCGCCAGCCGGAACGCGGCTCCTCAGGTGCGCCTGAGTCGTATCGTCCCAGGCGAGCAAATAAACGAGCAGGCCGTGGTTCAGCGCAGCGGGCACCAAGTCCAGTCGGCTGCACGCCGACGGCACGAACGGAGGCTTGGCGCAAAAGACCATCGCGCGCGCCAGATTGAAGTCCGGTGC
>JANNEV010000271.1:0-3344 GCA_031379145.1 Gemmatimonadaceae bacterium | reverse complement strand
CCGCGATTGACGACGTCACAGCACGCGCGCCCTGCCGCAGCCTGCGCGTTCTCCGGTCGGAATCGCCACTTCAGTGGCTGGCCTGGCGCGGCCAGATCGATCGCGTAGGCCACGTTTGGGTACGGCGTGATCACGTACATGGTGCTGTCGATGACCAGCGGCTGCCCCTCGTGACCACGAAGCACGCCCGTGGACATGGCCCAGGCCACCTGCAGCTTCTTCGCATTCGCTGGTGTGATGTCGTCGAGTTCGGCGTACCGGGAGTTGGCGTAGTCGCCGCCCGGCATCGGCCATCCGCCTGGTGAGCTCGTGCGCGGTACCGCAATGCGTGCATCTGGAACACTGGCCGCCGCTCCGGCCGTCGGTGCAGACCCCACGCCTTTACTGGCGCTGTCCGCTTGGCCAGGCGGAGTATCACTGCTGCGCGAACAGCCACTCAGCAGGTGCACGAGTCCGATGCCGATGGCGCTCACCTGCCTGGTCAGGCGCCATTGAGATCTCTGGCCTGTGCCGCAAACCGTGCGACCGGGTGCATGCATTCCTCCGCTCATCGACGCCTCGTCGTGGTTTGGTCGCAGGAGATCCTGACGCCACCTACGTCTGCCCGCCGGGCGTCACAGCAGCTCGGCGCCGGCACGGTACTGGATGGCCAGAACGGTGGGCCTGAGTTTGCCGCCACACTCCCCCGAGAGATATACGGTCTGTTGGCGCGCTGAACCAGCGAGCGCGCCAACTGTCGGCGAGGGCAATACCTTTCCCGGGACCATAGCATCTGGACGCAGTCTCACCCGAATCCTCGATGAGCCGCAATGCGAGCATCGTCCGCTCCTCCGCCGCGTATCAGCGCCGCCGCCGCCCTCGCGCAGCTTCAATCGAGACATCGCGTCTTCGTCCACGGCGCCGCTGCCACCCCGCTCGCGCTTCTCGCCGAACTCGCCATTCAGGCGCCGCGGTTGCATGACGTCGAGCTGATCCACCTGCATCTCGAAGGCCCAGCGCCGTATGCGGACGCCTCCATGGCCGGTCATCTGCGAATGACCCCGATGTTTGTTGGAGCGAACCAGCGGGAAGCGGTGCGCGACGGGCGCGCCGAGTACCTGCCGATATTCCTGTCCGAGACCCCGCGGCTCTTTCGCTCCGGACGGCGACCGGTGGATGTCGCGCTGGTGCACGTGTCGCAACCGGACTCGCATGGATACGTGTCGCTTGGCACGTCGGTTGACTGCGCCAAGGCCGCTGTCGACTGTGCGTCGATCGTGATCGCGCAGGTGAATCCGCAGATGCCGCGAGTGTTCGGCGACGGCGTGGTCCATGTGAGTCGCTTTCACGCCCTGGTCGATGTCGACATGCCGCTCCCCTCTCGCGCGCCGTCGGCCGGCGGGGAGACAGAACGCGAGATCGGCCGCCTGGTCGCCGGCATGGTGGACGATGGTGCGACGCTTCAACTCGGCATCGGTGCCGTGCCTGACGCAGTCTGCAGGGCGCTGGCCGGACATCGTGCGCTGGGACTGCACACGGAAATGTGGTCGGATGGCGCGCTCGCGCTCATTGAGTCCGGCGCCATCGACAATTCACGGAAGCGGGTACATCCCGGCATCTCGCTCGCGTCATTCCTCTTGGGCTCGCACGCCGTGTACGCCCATGCGAACGATAACGCCGCTGTCATGCTGCGCGAGGCGAACTTCGTGAACGATCCCCACATCATCGCGAAGAATCCCAAAGTCACCGCCATCAACTCGGCGGTCGAAGTGGATCTCACCGGTCAGGTGTGTGCGGACTCGATCGGTTCGCGAGTGATCAGCGGTGTGGGTGGCCAGATGGATTTCATTCGTGGCGCGTCCTTGAGCGAAGGCGGGAAGCCGATCATCGCACTGCCCAGCCGCACGATTCGCGGCGAACCGCGGATCGTCGCGACGCTGCGTCAGGGCGCCGGCGTCGTGACCACGCGCGCGCATGTCCAGTACGTCGTCACCGAGTACGGTATCGCGGACCTGTACGGCAGGACATTGCGCGAGCGAGCGCGGCTGCTGACGGCTATCGCGCACCCCGATGATCGCGAGGCGCTCGAACGCGCCGCATACTCCAGTCAGTGAATACCACCGCTCTGCACGACGAGATCCGACCGATGTCGAAGACTTCTGGTGCACCCCTGCCGCAGACCTGTCGGCGGCGGCGTGCAGTTCTTTTCTGCGCGCTCCTGCGCTGCGCATTGTCGCCGGTGCTGGTCCTGCCCGTCTCTGTCGCGCAGGCGCAGTCCGCGACACGGATCGATCCCGGACTCTACGCCGGACTCCGATGGCGCAATCTCGGCCCCTTCCGAGCGGGACGGGTTGGTGCGGTGTCTGCACCCATCGGCCAACCCGGTGTGTACTATGCCGGCTTTCCGGGCGGCGGACTCTGGAAGACGACCAGTGCCGGACAGGTCTGGTTTCCGATCTTCGACGCGGTGCGCGCCACCTCCTCCATCGGCGCCGTCGAAGTGGCGCCGTCCAATCCCGATATCGTGTACGTCGGTACGGGTGACATGATCACGGGCGGTACGCTTGATCAGGGCAACGGCGTGTACAAGTCCGTGGACGCCGGTCGCACGTGGGTGTCGCTGGGATTGGAGGGGACCCGTCACATCCAGACGATGCTGGTGGACCCGCGGAACCCCGATGTTGTACTTGTCGGCGCACTCGGCGACCACATTCACGCCAACGATCAGCGCGGTGTGTATCGCAGTACCGACGGCGGGCGTACGTGGACCAAGACGCTGTACATTGATGACCAGACGGGCACGGCGAAACTCGCGCGCGCGCACGATGTGCCGGATGTCGTCTTCGCCTCCACTGTGCGGCACCACACACCGCCGGGCTATGCAGTCGGGTCGTTTCGATCGTGGCAGTTCGGCACGGCGCGCATGCCTGGCGATAGCAGTCCTTCGCGATCGATGTTGTGGAAGTCACTCGACGGCGGCGCAACGTGGGGGAAGCTCACGACGTCCGGATTGCCCGTGCTTGAAGGACGGACGTGCATGTCGGTTGCCATTGGTACGAATGCGCAACGCGTGTACCTGATCTCCAACACTGCGCTCTGGCGATCAGACAACGGCGGCACCAACTGGCGGCAATTGGCGGCTGACGACGAACGCATTCGCAACGGCCAGGGTGGCTACAGCTGCGGCGTGTACGTCGATCCAAAGAATCCCGATCTCATTTACACCATCAATACCGCAGCGTATCGCTCCACCGATGGCGGGCAGACGTTCACGGGCATGAAGGGCGCGCCGGGCGGAGACGATCCACAGCAACTCTGGATCGAGCCCCATGAAGATGCGTTGTCCATTGGTTGGGTCGATCCAG
>JANNEV010000444.1:0-7201 GCA_031379145.1 Gemmatimonadaceae bacterium | reverse complement strand
CTGCAGTTCAATCTCGTGCCGCGGCCCGGCACTACCGACGCCGACACGGCGTTCCTCAACGCGTGCGTGCTCTGGCTTGGGCTGGAGCATGGCCAAACGCTGTCGTGGGACTCACCATCGAACCACACCCTCGATGGCGGTCGGATTTTGCGCTGGGCGCCGTATCGCTCCGGCGGACAAGCGCTCGCGGACATTGTGGTGCATGCGCCCGATCCGCTGGATCGCGCGTTGCAGTGGTCCACCCACGTGACCTACGTGTCGACCGCGACGAGCAGTGGCGGTCTTCAGAGGCAACTCAACATTCGTGTCGGCACGGACGGCGGCGCGGCGACCGGCGCCACACCGCCCGTGCGCGCGCCCCGACTGCTTCCGGAACTCGACAGCCACTTCACGCTGGTCTCCAACGACGGTCCGCTGCAGAGTGTGCCGACACAACTGGAAGCCGGCACGCTCGACGCATTTGTCCGCTTTGTGCTCTGCGACCCGGCCCGTACCATGCCGGTATTGCTCCTCACCGAGCTACCCGATGGTGGCTATGTGATGCCACCCGAGCAATTCGCCGGCGAGTTGTTCGGACTTGGGCTGTGCTTCATGTTGCGGCACTCGGACACATTCGCCCTGTCTGACGCTGTCGGCGGACATGCGCGAAGCGTATTTCTTGGCTCCGCGCGTGCGTACCTTCCCGGTTTCTCGCTCGAAGCGGATCCGTTTCAGCATCCGCTCGTGCTGGCACGGGCCCTTGCGTTGCCCGGCGAGCGTCGACGCCTGGTTCAGCGTCTGGCTGAGATTTCCGTGCAGCGGCCGCTTTCCGAGCCGGCCATCGTCGACGTGCTGCGGGACGCGCGATCCGTTGCCTACAGCACCCGATCCGATGCGGCAGACGCAATGCTGGCCACGGAGTCAGGGGCGGAACTCGATCGACCGCAACTCGTGGCGTTGGTTCGCAGCTACGAGGAGGCTGCGCGGCAGGCCGAAGGTGAGCTCGCTCGCACGCGCGAACGGTTGCTCGAGGCGCGTGAACTGCTGGAACGCGAGCGCGCAGCCACACGGGCGCTGCGAACCACCCTCGCGGCCCAGAAAGAGCGGCAGCCCATTTCCAAACCCGCCAGCGATGCACCGGAGTCGGTGCTGGAGTCGGTCGAGCGGGCTCAGGCCATGTATTCCGATGCGCTGCGCTTCTTGCCATCCGCCTTCAAGGCGGCGAGTGAGTCCATCTTTCCTGATCCAGACACGGCCTGGAAATATCTCAAGTCGCTCGGCGAGGTAGGACGTCGGCGACAGGACAGGGCGCTTGGACGCCCGCTGGCGGAAGTGTTCACCGATCTCGGAGTGGACTTCTCGCCGGGCCCAGCCGACGGGTCTCGAAAGACGCCCTACGTCTTCGCCGACGGCGACCGGGAGATCGAGTGCGCCGACCAGCTCCGAAAGGGCAGCAACCCCAACACGTGCCTGCGTATCTACTTCACGTCATCCGACGATGGCGGGTTCGTGATCGGGCACGTTGGCAGCCAGATCGACACCCTGGCTCGCGCCCCCTGAATCCCTGGTGCAGTGGCGCTTCATGAGAAAAAGCGGACCGCAAAAGATGCGGTCCGCTTTTCTCATGCTCGCGCCAACGCAGTCTCAGGGCTGGGTCTCATGAAACGTCACGGTGTCTTCGTGCTGGAGCGCACGTCGCAATGCCCAGTTGTCCGAGAAGAGCACGACCGTGTTCCCCTTGTGATCATAGAGGCGCATCCGTCCCTGACCGCTGGACACCCGCTCCACCTCGGCCTTGGGGCCGGTGAGCCACCGTGGAAATCGATACGTCATCTTTTCGAACTTGCAGGGCGCGGCGTACTCATGTTCGAGTCGAAACGCCATCACGTCAAACTGCAGTTGCCCCACGGCTCCAACGATCGGCTGCGAACCGGTGGACGTCTCGGCGAAAAAGACTTGTGCCGCCCCCTCTTCGGTGAGCTGGCGTAGGCCACTGTCAAACTGCTTTCGACGCAGCGGGTCGGCCGGGACAGCGCGAGCGAAATGCTCCGGCGGAAAGCGTGGAATGCCCTGAAACTCCATGGCACCATCGCCTCCGAGCGTATCGCCGATACGGAGCGTTCCGCGATCCATGATGCCAATGACATCGCCCGGCCACGCGTCCTCGATCCCGACGCGCTCGCGCGCCATGAACTGCTGCGGCGCCGCAAGACGAATCTGCTTTCCGCTCCGCTGATGGAGCACCGGCATGTTGGCCTCGAAGTACCCTGACACGATGCGAACGAACGCCACGCGATCCCGATGCTTCGGATCCATGTTCGCCTGAATCTTGAACACGAAGCCCGTGAAGTCCTCCCGATACGCGTCCACCACGCCGGTGCTCGATTCGCGCCCCCCTGGCGATGGTGCGAGTTCGAGAAACTCTCGCAGGAACGGCTCAATGCCGAAATTTGTGAGTGCGGAGCCGAAGAACACGGGCGTCAGCGTGCCTTCGAACACGCGATCGTGCTCGTACGTGTGGCCGGCCGCATCAAGCAGTTCCATATCACCCATCAGCCGGTCAAACGCGCTCTCGCCCATGGCGTCGATCAGTGCGGGATCGTCCGCGTGCACGATCGTATCGTCTGCCCGAGTGGCGCCGCGGTCGCCGCTGCGTTCGAACAGATGCACTTCACGCTTCAGGCGATCATACACACCGACAAACACATCGTTATCGAAGATCGGCCATGTCGCCGCGTAGCAATCGATACCGAGGTCCGCCTCGACATCCTGCAGCAACTTGAGCGGATCTTCACCGTAGCGATCGCACTTGTTGACCAAGGTAAAGATCGGGGTCCGCCGGCGTTTGCATACGTCAAAGAGCTGACGTGTTCGCTCTTCGACACCCTTGCGATTGTCCAAGAGCATGATCGCGCTGTCGGCCGCCACGAGCGTTCGATACGTATCCTCGGAGAAATCCTCATGCCCCGGCGTATCCAGCAAATTGAGTTGGTACCCGAGGTACTCGAACTGCAGCACGCTGGACGTGACCGAGATGCCGCGCTCCTGCTCCAGCTTCATCCAGTCCGACGTCGCATGACGGGTCGCTCGTCGGGCCTTGACGGAGCCGGCGAGGTGAATCGCGCCGCCGTAGAGCAGGAGCTTCTCTGTCAGCGTCGTCTTGCCGGCGTCCGGATGGGAGATGATGGCAAAAGTGCGCCGACGCGAAATCTCGCGCTCCCGGCGCGTCTCCGGTTTGGCCGGTTCATCGGAACGGGCCTCCACATTCATGCTCATGCCGGAAACCTAGCGGCACCGCGGAAACGGACGAAGGGCTGCGCCGTATCCGGCGCAGCCCTTCACCTCCGTAACCCACTGGCGAGGCGCTACTCCACCGTGACTGACTTGGCGAGGTTGCGCGGCTGGTCGACGTTGCAGCCGCGTTTCACGGCGATGTAGTAGGCCAGCAACTGCAAGGGAACTGAGGCGAGAATGGGCGAGAGCAAATCAATCGTCTCCGGGATGCGGAACTCGTAGTCCAGCAGCCCGGCCAGCGACGGCTCATCACGTGTGGTGATCGCAATGATCTTGCCCTTGCGCGCCTTCACTTCCTGGATGTTCGACGCGATTTTCTCGAACACGGAGTCGTGCGGTGCAATACAGACCACCGGCATCATCTCATCAATGAGTGCGATGGGTCCGTGCTTCATCTCCGCCGCAGGATAGCCCTCCGCGTGGATGTAGCTGATTTCCTTCAGCTTGAGTGCACCCTCGAGCGCGGCAGGGAAATTGTAGCCTCGGCCGAGGTACAGGAAATTGGTGGCCCGCTTGAACTCCTCAGCGAGGGCTTCGATTTCCTCGGCACGGTCAAGAATCGACTGGATTTGCTCGGGGAGCTTGGCCATTGCTTGCGCAATGGCTCGTCCGCGCTCGACCGACAGGTTGCGCAGCCGCGCCAGCTTGAGCGTGAACAGCGCCAGCGCCACAACCTGACTGGTAAACGCTTTCGTGGACGCCACTCCGATCTCCGCGCCCGCATGCACGTAAATGCCACCATCGTCCTCTCTCGCGATGGTTGACCCTACCACATTCACTACCCCAAGTGTTCGTGCGCCGCGACGCTTCGCCTCGCGCATCGCGGCCAGCGTGTCCGCCGTCTCTCCTGACTGCGAGATGACGATTCACAGGGTGGTCGGCGTGACGAGGGGATTGCGATAGCGGAACTCGGACGCGTACTCGACTTCCACCGGAATGCGGCACAATTCCTCAATCATCATCTCGCCAATCAGCGCGGAATGCCAACTCGTGCCACACGCGGTGATGATGATATTGTCGACGCGAAGCAGCTCGTCCTTCGGGATGTTCAGGCCACCGAGCTTCGAGAACCCTTCCTCCAGTATGAGACGTCCGCGCATCGTGTTCTCGACCGTCACGGGCTGCTCGAAGATCTCCTTGAGCATGAAATGCGGATATCCGCCACGCTCGATCTGCTGCAGGTCCCATTCGATCCGACTGACCGGCTTATCGAGAATCGCCGACTGCAGATCGACGACCTTGTAGCCGTCACGCGTCACGATGGCGACGTCTCCGTCATCCAGGTAGACCACTTCGCGCGTATGCGCCAGGATGGCCGACGCGTCGGACGCCACGTAGTACTCACGATCGCCCAGGCCAATCAGCAGCGGGCTGCCTTTGCGCGCCGCAACGATCTTCTCCTTTTCATTGCTCGAAATCACCGCGACGCCGTACGTGCCGTCCACCTGACGCAGGGCCTCGATCACGGCCGCCTCCAGGTTGCCCGCATACGCGGCCTGAATGAGGTGCGCCAGCACTTCGGAGTCGGTGTCCGACGTGAAGACGAAACCGCGCGCCTGAAGCGACGCCTTGAGCACCGTGGCGTTTTCGATGATGCCGTTGTGCACCACGGCGATGGAGCCGTCCATGCTCAGGTGCGGATGTGCATTCCGCTCGGTCGGCGGTCCGTGCGTGGCCCACCGCGTATGCGCGATGCCCATGGTACCGGTGGGCGGATCCTGCTCAATGACCGCCTCGAGGCGCGAAATTTTTCCGGCAGCCTTGAAGGACTCGACGCCCTTGCCATTCATGATGGCAATGCCCGCCGAATCGTAGCCGCGGTATTCGAGACGCTTCAGTCCGTCGATGAGCGTGGGTGTGGCGATCCTGCCGCCGACGTAGCCTACGATTCCACACATGGGAGATGAGTTCCGGAGTAATCAGAAATGGTTGTCCAACCGGCGCACACGGCGCGTCCGCGCCGATGCGTACGTCGCCGTTTCATGCGACCCCTGCCAACGCCGAGAGCGGCTCCCGCGCGTCGGCCACCAGCTGGCGAGCGTCCGCGTCGGTCGGCCCCTCGGCAATCACTCGCACAATGGGTTCCGTTCCCGATGGTCGCAGATGCACCCACCGGTCGGGCCAGTCGAGACGGAGGCCGTCCTGGGTATCGGCGAGCGCGTCGGGGAAAGCCAACCGTAGCGACGCATACACCGCATCGAGCGGCACATCCGGGCGATCCAGCTTGTCTTTGACGATCACGTAGCGTGGACGCTCCTCCACGAGCGCGGACAGGGGACGCGCCTCCTCGAGCATAAGCTGCAGGATCAGCGCGGCGCCCACCGGCGCGTCGCGTCCGAGATGCAACTCCGGCAGAATAACACCACCGTTTCCCTCACCGCCAATCGTGGCACCCACGTCACGCATCGCGAGCGCCACGTTCACCTCGCCGACCTTGGCAAAGTGGAAGGGCACGCCCGCATCACGTGCCACGTCTGATACCACTTTGCTCGTCGACAGGTTGGTGACCACCGGGCCTGGGCGATGGCGCAAGACCGTCCGCGCTGCCAGTGCGAGCGTGTAGTCCTCACCGGGCGCCCGGCCGTCGTCCAACACCAACGCGAGCCGATCAACGTCGGGGTCGGTGGCGAACCCGATATCGGCACGTGTATTGCGCACGAGCGCGGCCAGTTCTCCGAGGTTTTCGGCGACGGGCTCCGGCGGCCGATGGAAAAGCCCGTCTGTTTCCATGTTGATCGCGAACACCTCGCAGCCAAGCGCCGTCAGCAGTTGCGGCATAATCGTGGCTCCGGCTCCATGGCAACAGTCGAGCGCGACACGGAACTTGCGAGCGCGAATGGCAGCAACATCCAGGTACGGCAGCGCAAGCAGCTGCGCAAGATGCCGCGCAATGGCATCCGGATCCACCGCGACTCCGCCAAGCTCATCCCACGGGGCTCGCGGAATCCCTGTTTCGAGCAACGCACGCATGGACGCGCCTTCGTCGGGCGAAAGAAACAGTCCCGCGGGGCCAATGAACTTGAGGGCGTTCCACTCGATGGGATTGTGACTGGCCGTAATGGCAAGACCGCCGGCTGCATGGTGATGCTCAACCGCCAGCTGGACCGTGGGCGTCGGCACCATTCCAATGTCAATCACGCTGACCCCAACCGACTGCAAGGCACCGTGTACAATCCGAGTAAACATCGGACCCGACACGCGACTGTCACGTCCCACGACAACGGTCCGCCGTCCTCCGCGGGCAGCCCATGCGCCAAAAGCGGCGGCGTACGTAGCCATGACCTCCGGCGTCAGCGCGTGGCCAACTCGCCCTCGCACCCCGGAAACGCTTACCATCAACCCATCGAATGCCATCGCAGTCCTCAGACTCTCGAATTCAACGCGGAAGGGCTCATGCCAGAAGTTAGACACGGGGATGTTCGTCACCAATGGAGTTGGTATCGTTCGTCACGAACCTCGTCCCAATGGGCCGTGGCGATCTCGACGGCTACCATCTGCGTGCAAGACGAGCGCAGGCATTGATTCGTTACCGAGGTGGCACGAACCTCTCATGCTGCGGGCATGACTGATCCCCTCGCTTTGCTTCTGATGGCGCTCGCGGCAGGTGGCGGTCGAGTCAACGCCATGTCGGCGGGAGCGATGGTCATGGCCGGGATCACCCTGTTGCAGCGCTGCGCGCCGCTGGTGCAGCGGATGTCCTCCGGGCGAGCAGGCATCCTACTGTCAACTTCCCCGGAGCTCCTGCTGGCGCTGGCCGCGTGTGATGGCCGGGAGGCCCTCCTGCTCGATGCGACCAGCTCTCCCGCTGAGATCGGATGGGCGTTGACAGACACGGCGGTGCGCGTCGTGTTTACCAGTGCACTCTTGGCTCCTTCACTCCCGCCGGACGTCCCCACGGTGCTGCTGGATGACGCGCCCCGCCGAGCCC
>JANNEV010000431.1:0-4038 GCA_031379145.1 Gemmatimonadaceae bacterium | reverse complement strand
AATCTGAGTCAGTCCGATCGATTGGTGCTTCGCGTGGTTCTGCGGCACCTGTTGGTGCTACCTGTGGTGCCGTGGTATTTGTTGGAACGTCCTGTGGTGCCGTGCGGTCTAATGATGATCCATTGTGTACCACGGTCGCTTTTGGTCCAATTACGTCACCAAAATACCATTTGTTACTTTTAGGGTTAGTGTTTCCCCTTCACCGTTACCGCGTGTCACTCCCCTTAGTCCAGAGGGTGACTGATCTTTGATTGTCGAGATGACTTCTGTCATAGGAGTTCTGTCCATACCTTTAATGGTTTCACCTTTCCAGAATAAAAATGGTTGAATAAGAGGCCAGAACTTAGTCCACCCAAGAAACTTGGTCATAACATCACTAGGGTTTATTTTGCCATCAATGTGGATGAAATACATAATCTTAACAGAGATGGCTTCTCGTACTCGGTGGTAGGATAATGCATTATGGCGTTTATTAAGGCTAGAATGTGGGATAGTAATAGATGATGTGATCACACTCTGGTTGTCTCCAAATATCCAAGCTGGTCCGTCAAGTGGAATACCTAACATTCGAAGGGTGTAACGTAGATCCATAATCTGTTCAGTTGCCTGTCTAGCGACCATGAACTCAGATCCATAGGTAGCAGTTTCTACCACATTTTGCTTCTTACAAAACCATTGAATAGGGGTTTGATTAAGTAAGTGGATGATACCTGACATGGAACGTCCCGTAGCTAAACAGTGAAGGAGGTTGGCATCTGCATAACATGTAGTGCGCATAGCCTTGCCTTTTGGTGGGGGCATATCAAGAGGTAACTCTTCTTGATTAGGGCCATATACAGAGTTGATCCAATCACATTCCTTAGGTGTGTTACGTGACTCACGGTCTGGGATTCCTGTACAAAATCGGATTGCACCGTCTGGCTGTCGTTTGAGATATCCATACATGCGTTTGAGTCGATCTAAATGACCCTGACGAGGCGCAATGCGGAAACTCGACATAGTGGCAACTCCAATGAAGATGTCAAACCTGCCTAGGGTGACTGCCCACTGTAAGGCTCCAATAAGGGATTGATATAACTTGATACCGTTTGCATCAAGCTCAGGGGTGAGGTCAAGTTCAGGATGATCACCTTCTTCCATTGGGGATGAGTACTCCTTAGGGTTCTGACCAAACAACTTTTCATAGGTTATGAGCACTTCCTTGACATAAAATTGTGCTCCCCATGCTAAGGTAACATCAGTGTCGCGAAAGAAATTACCACCTAGATGGTAGGATGGTTCTCCAATACCTGCCAAGTTATAGTGGTAGATGTCCTTGAGTGCATCAAACAATGCTTGGGTTTTTTTTGACATGTGCATGATGTCATCAACATAGACACACACATATTCGTAGTGCGATCCGCAGTCCTTGATCCAGACGTCATAGTCGGCCTTGCATGGCCTGTAACCAAGATCACAAAGTGTGTCTGCAAAACGTTGGTGCCAACTTGCACCTGATGTACGTAGACCATACAGGGCTTTGAATATGATGAAGGTGTGACCAGCCAGTTTTCCAAATTCTGGTCCTGCTGTGAAACAAACCTTTTCTTTGGTTTCTGCTTCTAAGTATGCAGAGGAGACATCTCCAACCATTGTGTTGAGATCATTTAACTCAGCGGCTACGAGACAAATACGGAGACTTCATAGTTGTACCACACTGGAATAGGATCCTTCCATAGTGGGATCTGTAAGATGGCCACCAGCAACTAGTCTAGCTTTGTGCCTAAGGTCATGTTTGACTGCAAAGACAAAATGAACAATGATTTTCTTATAACCAGGAATGTAGTTAACCTTACCCATATCCTTAAAAGTATTGTACGCTTGTACGTTACCAATTTCAAGTGTCATAGCATCTTGCCATAGAGTGTTACCGTTTTCGATATCATACTGAAGAGCTTGCTTAACATTCCTTGGGACCTTGATTCCAAAGCTGTAGGATGGTGTAGAAGTTTTACCATGGTTATGGATTAGACGAGCCTGGTTAACCATACGTTTGAGTTTCTTTTGATTCCTAGCAAGGTGACGTACACGTTTCCAACCTGGAAGGTCAATAAGGTTATTTTCATCAGCATAGTTGGCTACAGAGACTGGGTCATCCTTAATGATGGTATCAAGTGGTTCGTAGGTTTCAGAGCCATCTTCCCAATGTACTAACACGTTATAGGAAGAACCCTTGTACTCAGGATGGGTGTTGCGAAGTGGACCTTGATGTCCCTTAATTTCCTTGAATGTCCATACAACATCAGGGTTATCAATTTCAGCTTCATGCTGTGCTTCAACAATTGCAGAGAGCTCATTGTATTCGATGATTTCGTCAAGCTCCCCATGTCCCAGCCTTACCAAGAACTTGATCTTTTCATGATTTTGGGAGTCATGGTCAATGATCTTTTGCGCAATAGTGGCACGATACTTTTGTCCATCATCCATTTCGCGTAGGAATGTTAGACCGGTGAGTTCCTCTGGTGAGAACTTAGGTAAGTTTAGTGAAGATGGATTTTGATGTCCCATTAAGTCACTAACTGATTGAATTGACTTAGGTAACTCCCCAGCATTTGATGCTAAACTTGGCTCATAGAGGGGTTGTTCTGCACGAAGGTTAGGGTTTGCCGGGTCAAGAGCAGACCGGACAGCAGATCGAGTAACTACCTTTAAGGTGATGTCATCAAGAATCAACCATGTCATAGCATCTCCCTGGTGTTCAGCAATACCAACCATGCGTCCCGAACGCTCCTTAGTATCAGGATATGAGCCAGGACAGGCAAAGTAGACTGGCTCCCACCAACGGAATGCTAAGAGTGCAGAAATGTCAGGCTTTTGACCAAATGCTGTTTCAAAAGGAGTAAGCCAACCTAGACTTTCTGTAGACAACCTATTAAGGAGGTAAATGACATAGAGTAGGCATAGGAGCCAGTACTCAGGTGGAGTACCGGTACGATCCATGATTTGGTTGCTAACCTTTTTAACATCTTGGATTCGACGTTCGGCTGGATTCTGATGCTAATGGTGAGGTTCACTTTGAAGATCATCTATGGCATACATGCGCAAGATAGTCTGGACAGTTTTGCCAATTTGGACCTTAGCATTATCACTAAAAAGGCCATTAGGGGCACCAAACTTTCTGATGAAATCAAGAAGGGTGCCAGGCATTTCTGACTCTGTCTTCATAGGGAAGATAGCAGTAATCAGACTTTTAATACCAGTGAATAGTTGTACCATAGTAGCACCTCCATGTCCCAGAATACCATCATCATGAGCGGATATATCCGAAAAGAAGGTATCAGTAGCCACAATTTCATTCCGACGTGGGATGTTGGCTGCAGGGAATCGCGTCTTGAAATGTTTACGCAAAGGAAGTCTATTATCTAGGCGACAAAACTGTGTGGTATTCTCATTGGTCTTTTGGATGCGATTAGCGGGAACAAAACCAAAGTTGGGCTTAAGACGGTTGAAGTCATGCTGTTTTGGGTTAACATTATTTAGATGTACTTCGAGAATGCAGACATCAACATAAGTGTCAAAATCCATTGGGATGGATGTCTCGATGTCCGGATGGATACAAAGGACATTGTGATTTTCACGTTCGCGATGTAAAAACTCCCCATACGTATTAAGCTCCTTCCATCCAAACGATGGGACATGGTCATTTGCTGTGACTTCTAAGTCATCAACAGTGTACTCATCATCAAGGAAGGTGGGGTCCCACACTAGGAACGGGACTGACCCAAAGTAGTGCCCCGTTTACCCAAAAATAGCCCTTTTTTTGGGACACTGCCTGGTCCCAAATCATTCGGGATGCTTTGGGTCATTTTTCACAGTTTTTGCTAATATTTCCCAAAATCAACCCTTTTTTCGTCCCAGACTCCCAAAAGCTACCAAAATGGAAAATTTGATTCGAATTTGGGATATTTCTATTGAGGAAACCTTAACTATAAGGTTTTTATCTGTATAAGAATAGCGCGAAACGAATAACCTCAACTAAGGATCTCTCTAGCTATTCAA
>JANNEV010000430.1:0-4142 GCA_031379145.1 Gemmatimonadaceae bacterium | reverse complement strand
CAACGTGATGAACCTGTCGCGCTCGTGGTACTTCACGCAGGTGGGACATCTTGACAAGCGCACGCACAAGTTCCCCTTCCCCGATTCGCTCATGGGGCGCCTGGTCGAGTACGTGACGGCGCACGAAGTCGGCCACACGTTGGGCTTTCCGCACAACTTCAAGGCCAGCTCCATGTATCCGCTCGATTCCGTCCGCTCGAAGACGTGGGTGGCCAAGATGGGCCACACCCCCACGCTCATGGACTACTCGCGCTTCAACTATGTGGCGCAGCCGGAAGACAACATCGCATTGGACGATCTGATCCCAAAGGTCGGCCCGTACGACAAGTACGCCGTCATGTGGGGCTACAAGCCGTTGCCAAACGCCAGGACGTCCGAAGACGAGAAGGCCACGCTCGACAGCTGGGCCAAGATGCAGGACACGATTCCCTGGTATCGCTTCGCCAGCGATGCCGGTGCGCAGGGTGCCGATCCGGGCGAGCAGTCCGAAGCGGTGGGTGACGCCGACGCCGTGAAGGCCACGACGCTCGGCGTGAAGAATCTCAAGCGCACCATGGCCATCGTCGAGCAGGCCACGGCGTGGAAGGACGGCTCCACCTTCGACGATCTCGAGGAGATCTACGGCCGCACTGTGGGGCAGTGGGCCACCGAGATGAACCACGTCGCGCGCATCATTGGCGGCGAGTACAAGCAGGAAAAGCTGGTGGGGCAGAAGGGACTCGTGTTCCGCAACGTGGAACCGGCTCGTCAAAGGGACGCGCTCAAGTTCCTGCTGGACAACGCGTTCACTACGCAGACCTGGCTGCTGGACGAAAGCATCCTCCGCAAGATCGAAACGAACGGTAGCCTCAATCGGGTGGGCAACGCACAGGCGCGGGCGCTTGGCAGCATCGTGGCCAACGATCGGCTCGCGCGCATGGTCGAGATGGAAGCGATGGCCAAGAGCAAGAGCGAGGTCTACCCGCTGGCCGACATGCTGGCCGACTTGCGCAGGGGGCTCTGGAGCGAAATAGCGACCGGCGCCGAGATCGACGCGTTCCGTCGACGTCTTCAGCGGCTCTACCTCGAGGCCATGGCCAGCAAGATCAACCCACCCCCGGCCGCACCCGCGGCAGGCGGACCGGGCGGCGGCTTCGGTGGTGCGCCACCGGTGACTACGGCCGATTTCCGTCCCATCCTCAAGGCGGAAATGCGTGCGCTTGATGCCGAACTCGCGACTGCGATCGCCAGGACGAGCGATCGCATGAGCAAGGCCCACCTCGAAGACGCACGCGATCAGATCCGGAAAATGCTCGACCCGAAGGACTGATCGCGCCGAAACCGCCGGTTTAGCGGACTCCTCGCTGTTGGTTGGCGCGCCCCCGTCGTAGACTTTTTCAGTCGAAAACGGGGGCGCGCCTCGTTTCGTCGTCCCTCCAAATCCTCCCCGCCTCAATGCGCTTCCGTTTCCACTCGCTGGCGGCCGCCGGGCTTCTGCTCGCCGCGTCCTGCCGACCGGCTGCAAAGCCAGCCGCTCCCGCCCCATCGCCGGCACCCAATCGCCCCAACGCCGGCGGTGCCCCGACACCAGGCACGCCAACACCAGGTGTCCCAACGCCTGGAGCCCCCGCGCCCGGACAGCCGCCTGGCGGCGCGCCAAACCTTGGAGCGCTCGCCGCCGGACTGGCCGGCGGTGCTCCTGATCCTGTGCCGCGTCCCTACGCCACGGTCATCACGCCGCGAGCCAAGAGCAAAAAGGGTGTCTTCGACGTCCACCAGATCGGATCGCGCCTGTATTTCGAACTGCCGGCCGATCAGCTCAACAAGGACTTCGTCATCACCTCCGTGCTGGCCGGCACGGCCGCGAGCATCGGCATCAACGGAACACTCGGTACCGACAAGGTCATCCGCTTCGAGCGTCGGGAGAATCGCATCTTCGTGCGCGACATCAACTACGACAACGTCGCCACCGACAGCACGCTGTCCACGAACCGCGCCATGTCGCTGATCGGCGTGTTCCCGATCATCACGGCGCTCAACGTCGAGGCGTACGGCAAGGACAGCTCGGCCGTCGTTGAAGTGACGCGCATGTTCACCGGCGGCGTGCAGGAGTTCGTGGCCAACGGTCGGCGTGCCACGGTCGACGCCACGCGTTCGTACATCGACCGCGTCGCCGCCTTCTCGCGCAACGTGAACGTGACTGCGGTGCAGACGTACACGCCGCAGGGCGGCGCGCCAGGCGGGCTCCCCAATATTCCCGGGCTCAACTTCGGCGGCGGGCCGTCGGCCGTGACTGAGGCATTCGCGTTCTCCATCGTCCGCCTGCCCGATGTGCCCATGATGCCGCGCCTCATGGATGCGCGCGTCGGCTACTTCGGCGAAACGAAAACCGACTTCGGCTCGCCCGAGCTGCGCGTGTTGCCGCGCCGCTACATCGCCCGCTGGCGCCTCGAGTGTTCCGACCAGATGGTCGGCAACCTCTGCGTCCCCAAGAAGCCCATCACGTACTACGTCGATCCCGCAACGCCGAACTGGCTCAAGCCGTTCATCAAGGCTGGCATCGAAGAGTGGCAGTCGGCTTTCGAACTCGCCGGCTTCAGCAAGGGCATCGTCGCTGGCGTCGTGCCCAACGATCCGGATTTCTCCGGAGAAGATGCCTCGGTGGCCATGATTCGCTGGCTGCCAAGCCCGGTGGCGAACGCCGTCGGCCCAAGCACCACGGATCCACGCACCGGCGAAATCATCGACGCCGACGTCCAGATGTACCACAACATCATGGACCTCCAGCGCGACTGGTATTTCTCGCAGGTGGGCCATCTCGACAAGCGCGCGCAGACGTTCCCGTTCCCCGACTCGCTCATGGGACGGCTCGTGCAGTTCGTTGCGGCGCACGAAGTCGGACACACCCTAGGCTTTCCCCACAACTTCAAGAGCAGCTCCACCTATCCGGTCGATTCCATTCGATCGAAGACGTGGGTGGCGAAGATGGGCCACGCGCCGTCGATCATGGACTACGCGCGCTTCAACTACATCGCCCAACCCGAAGACGGCATTCCGCTCGGCGACTTGGTGCCCAAGGTTGGCCCGTACGACAAGTACGCCGTGATGTGGGGCTACAAGCCCATCGCCGGCGCCCGTACACCGGAAGCGGAACGTGCCACACTCGACCAGTGGGCCCGCATGCAGGACAGCGTTCCATGGTACCGCTACGGCGGCGGCCAGGTCGACCCGGGCGAGCAGTCCGAAGCCATCGGCGATGCGGACGCCGTGAAATCCACCAAACTCGGATTCAAGAATCTCAAGCGCATTGTGGATCTGGTCGTTCCGGCCTCCACCACCGACAAACCGGCAGACTACTCGTTGCTGCGTGCCACGTACGGTGGTGTGCTCAATCAGTGGGCCACCGAAGCACAGCACGTCACACGCATTGTCGGCGCGATGAACAAACAGGAGAAGGCCGTGAGCCAGAGCGGCCCGGTCTTCACGGCCGTATCCCGCGCACGGCAGAAGGAAGCGGTGCAGTTCCTGAACGATGAGGTCTTCAGCACACCCACGGCGATGATCAAGCCGGACATTCTGCGCAAGCTCGAGTCCGACGGCAACATCAATCGTATCAGCGGTGCCCAGGGTCGTGTGCTCGGTTCGCTGGTCGCCAATGCGAAGCTGCAGCGCATGGTGGAGTTCGAGTCCATGTCCACCAACAAGGCCGATGTATATCCGCTGGGCGAGATGCTCACCGACCTGCGTCGTGGCCTCTGGCGGGAGATCTATACCGGCACCCCCATCGACGCGTATCGTCGCCGACTGCAGGCCACGTACGTTGAGGCGATGGCCAGCAAGATCAAGCCAGCCGCGCCCAGCGCACAGGAACTCGCGCTCGCACAGGCCTTCGGGCAACCACCGGTGAACACGCGTGACTTCCGTCCGCTGCTGAAGGACGAAATGCGCACGCTCGATCGTGAGCTGGCCGCCGCAATCGTCAAGACCAGCGACCGCACCTCGCGCGCGCACCTGCTCGACGTGCGTGACCAGATCAAGACCATGCTGGACACGAAGGACTGATCGTCGAGCGCAGCCGATGTACCCGTCAGGCTGCCACAAGATAACAAAGCGGTAGCATCGAGGGCTACGTGCCAATGGCGCGACGCCCTCGATGTACTCTC
>JANNEV010000401.1:0-2164 GCA_031379145.1 Gemmatimonadaceae bacterium | reverse complement strand
ATACGCGCATCCGGTCCGGAGATAGCAACGAGGGCGACGGGCCATGGGCACGTCGCCCTCGTTGCTATCTCCGGACCGGATGCGCGTATTTCGTGACCGTGACGCGAACCGATCTTCCGAGGATCTGCACCATCGCTTCCACCGCCAGTTTCTCTGGTTTCGTACCACAGACGTGCACGCTCACTCGGTATTGATGTACGACGTCGATGCCTGATGCCCGAGTGCAAAGTCCAGCTGGGAGAAGAGCTGGCGTCGCACGCTGAACGCTTCCAGCCGCTTTCGCAGCACGAGGTGTGTCAGCACACTGTCAGCGCAGTAGCTCACCGATGTCTGTGCGTCGATGAGCTTGCGAGCAGCCTCGCGCGTAACAGCGTACGCATGGGTGCAGTTGTGATATCCTGCGCGATAGAGCGACGGCGAGTACGGGCGCGGGAAGAGTCGATCGACGTCCTTGGGGCGCCACCGGTACACGTGATTGTGCCACACGGAATACAGCAGGCGATAGTACTGCCTGCGCAGCGCGGAGATTGGTCGCTCATTCGTGATGTATCCCAGATAGAGCAGCTCCCAGTTCGTCGGGAGCTCGCCGATGGCGGCGCTGATTGACGGGAGGTTCTGCGGGATCGGCAACACGTCATCCTCGAAGATCAGCGCACGCTCATGCCCACTGTCCAGCAATCGCTGGTACACGCTCCGATGCGACAGTGAACACGCGATGACGCCGAGTGGAAGTTCCCGTTCCTTCGAGTATCGATTGAGTTTCCTGGCCCGTTCCGGCAGGTAGTCGCCTGTGCGGCGCAGTGTATCCCAATCGAGATCCCGTTTGTCTACACCGTAGACGAGCTCATAGTTCAGTCCGGCAAGGCTCTGCGCAATGTTCGCATGACGATCGTGCGCGCGCGCGAGCGTGATCACGAAGATCTTGTCGAAGTGCGCGTTGAGTGCGGTGAGATGCTGATTGCTCATGCCGGGAGACGCGTTTAGACGTGTGCGGCCAGCGCGCGCTCGAGAGCCGGAATCATTTCGCTCGGCACGGTGGTCGGGTCGAAGCGCTCAATCACTTTGCCATCGCGACCGATCAGGAACTTCGTGAAGTTCCACTTGATCGAGGTCGTGCCCAGGAGGACGGGCTTCTCGTTCTTCATCCACGTCCAGAGCGCGTGGGCGTCGTCGCCGTTCACGTTGAGCTTCGATGTGAGCGGAAAGGTGACATCGAAGTTGGTGCTGCAGAATTGCACAATGGTGGCCTCGGAGCCAGGCTCCTGTCCGCCGAACTGATTGCACGGGCAGCCGACGACGGTTAGCCCCTGCGCGCGGTACGTGCGCCAGAGTTCCTCGAGTCCTGCATACTGCGGCGTGAGGCCACATTGACTCGCCACGTTCACCACCAGCGTGACGCCGCCGGCGAGTGACGACAAGGGCATCGGGTCACCCGACGCTGCTGTGAGCGTAAAGTCGGAGAGTGTGCTCATGGGCGCATTGCTGTGGCGGTCTGGTGCATTGGTACCGGTCCGAGATCGTTCGTTAAGTAGGAGAATGCGCGCCTCACTGTCCAACCTGCTGATTCGCGATGAGCAACGTACCGATGCGCGGGCGCCGCAACGCAATGGAAGCGCTCGGTCAAGATCTCTATCGCGTACGTACACGCGAATACCACGATGTGCGCTTCGAATCGTTTCAATCAGGGCGCCCTCGCGCCGAGGCGTTTCAGCGTTTGCGAACCCAGCGGAGTCCGGCGCCGAGCGTACTCAGTCCGACTGCTTCGCCGCGCTGACTGCCAAGAAATGTGCGGGTGAAGAAGATCGTCGGGGTGGGGCCGTGCAGCCGCGGAGCGGCGAAGTCGATCCGGATTGCGGTGCCTACTCGCGCACCCTGCCCTTCCACGTCGTATAGCGCCGGACCGATCATCGCGCGCAGAATGGTGGAGCGAATGTCGAATGCGCTCCCAGCGAGGAGCGCGCCACGCTCCACAAAGCGAGCATTCTGACAGCCGTCGGTGCCGGGGATCACGTAGCAGTTGTCGTTGTTGCCCAGCCCGATGACGTTGGCGCGCACTCCGACGATCCATGCGCGCTTTGACAGTCGTTGGAGCGGTGCCGTGAGCAGCACCGACATGGCGACTGTCGGTGCCTCGGCTATCGCCGTCGACGAGCTGACCGAGCCG
>JANNEV010000384.1:0-9991 GCA_031379145.1 Gemmatimonadaceae bacterium | reverse complement strand
CGACGAGGAGCGATTCGCGCGGGTCGTGGAGCAACTGCGCGAGCTGCGTACACGCTTTTCGCTCGACGGGGGAGTAGACGTGGCCACCGTGCTGCGTATGCCCGACGTGATCTCGACGCCCCGCGCGGAGGAGAACATCGGATCCGTCGCCGAGCTGGTTCTGATCGTGGACCAGGCCCTGGATGGCCTCAATCGAACTCGCGAGGAGGAAGGTGGCCGCCTGGCCGCCGTCCTGCACGATCGACTGGATCTCGTCGCGGCGGCGCTCCAGCGTATCATCGTGCGCGCACCAGAGCGGATCCTGGCCCAACGCGATCGACTCCGGACGGCAGTTCGCACCCTCACCGACGGAGTCGCGACGGACGAGCAGCGCATCGCGCAGGAGATCGCGATCCTGGCGGACAAGCTCGATGTGAGCGAGGAAATGGACCGGTTCCGATCGCACGTGACTGCCTTCCGCTCCCTTCTGGGGGAGCAGGGGTCCGAGCCCGTGGGGAAGCGGCTGGGATTCCTGCTGCAGGAGATGCTTCGCGAGGCGAACACGACAGGGAGCAAGGGTGCGGATGCCGTGATCCTCCACGACGTGGTGGCGGTGAAAGAAGAGTTGGAACGGATTCGCGAGCAGGTGGAGAACTTGGAATGAGCTGTTTTCCGGTCATTCTGTCTGCACCGTCCGGCGGGGGGAAGACGACGATTGCGCGGCGCCTGTTGGAGCGACGGCGGGATGTGGGTTATTCTGTTAGCTGTACAACGCGTGACGCACGAGCGGGAGAAGTCGACGGGCGCGACTATCGTTTCATGACTCGAGACGAGTTCGCGTTGGCTCGTGACCGAGGGGCATTTGCTGAATGGGCCGAGGTGCACGGCTGCTACTACGGGACGTTGCGTTCCGAGGTGGCTCGGGTACTGCAGGGCGGGCAGCATGTGCTCATGGACATCGATGTACAGGGTGCGCGGCAATTTGCTGCGGCGTTTCTGGACACAGTGCTTATCTTTGTGCTCCCGCCGTCCGGCGAAGTGCTCAAGGCGAGACTGGCGGGAAGAAAGAGCGAGAGTCGCGAGCGTTTGCTCGTGCGCCTGCGCAACGCGCGCGCCGAACTGGGCGAAGTCGGTCGATATCACTATGTGGTGGTGAACGACGACCTGGAGCGCGCGGTGGATCAGGTGAGCGCGATTATCGATGCCGAAGGGCTGCGCCACGACCGAGTGCACGAGGTGGAGGCGCAGGTCGAGGCACTGATTGCGCAACTCGAACAGGAAATCAACGACTTCAGCAGGGGCGACTGACGATGCAGGTATTTACTCCGACGGACGTGGCGAAGCATTCCGCCAACAAGTATCTGAGCGTGCTTATTGCGGCGAAGTTCGCCCGGGTGCTGAACGAGTTTCCTCGCGACCGTTCGTTGCACGAGAAGAAGCTGACGACCCGCGCCCTCGAGGAGTTGACGAGCGGCGAAATCGAGTACCGCGTGATGCCGCGCCGAAAGAACCCGTAGTAGTCCACGCCGTTCTGGCGGTACCACCGCGCCGCGACGTTCGGTCACGGCGCGGTGTCGTTCCGGTCCCTGCCGCCCTCCTGGCTCCTTCTCTCGCTTCCGACCGCGCCGACCTCGCTCGTGCGACCCTTTGACCGTCAGCGCGTTCTCCTCGGCGTTACCGGTGGCATCGCGTCATACAAGGCCGTTTGGTTGGCACGGCTGCTCACGCAGGCGGGCGCGGAGGTGGATGTCGTGCTGACCAAATCGGCCGCGGAGTTCGTGGGCGCCGTCACGTTTGAAGCCCTGACTGGCCGTTCGACTCATACGGCGCTGATCGCCCCCGGGCACGCCCTGGACCATATTCGTCTGGCGCGCGAGGCGAACGTGATCGTGGTGGCCCCGGCCACCGCCGATTTTTTGGCTCGGGCGTCGAGCGGGCACGCCGATGACCTGCTCGGAGCGTGTCTGCTCGCCGCGGCAGCACCCGTTCTGCTCGTTCCAGCGATGAACGACCGCATGTGGGCGCACCCTGCCGTGCAGCGAAACTGTACCGCGCTGCGCGAGTTCGGCTACTCGCTCATCGAGCCCGATAGCGGCCCGCTGGCGGCTGGCGAAGGCAGTGGGCCAGGGCGGATGCCCGAACCGGAAGCGATCCTGGCGCACGTCGCGCGGCTACTTACACCGGTTGGCGAGCTGCGTGGGAAGCGCGTGCTGGTCACCGCTGGACCGACACGTGAGCCAGTGGACCCGGTGCGGTTCCTCTCCAATCGATCCTCCGGGCGGATGGGGGTGGAACTCGCGGCGGCGGCTTGGCGGCGCGGAGCGGACGTCACGCTCATCGCGGGTCCGCTGAGCGTCCCCCCGCCAGTGGGACCGCGAATGACGCACGTGGAAACCACCGTGGAAATGCGGGATGCAGTGACCGCCGCACTGCCGCAAAGCGACGTGCTGATCATGGCCGCCGCACCCGCCGACTTTTCTGCAGCGGCTCCTGCCAGCCACAAGCTCAAGAAGGCGGAGACCCCGGACCTGCTGGCGCTCGCGCGCACGCCGGACATTCTCCGTGACACGCTTGGACATCGACCGGCGCGTCTGATCGCCGTGGGATTTGCGCTGGAAACCGGCGATCCGCGAGCCGAGGGTCGCCGCAAGTTGCAGGACAAGGGGCTCGATCTGATCGTCATGAACGACGCGAATGAACCTGGAGCGGGCTTCAACGTGGATACGAACCGGGTGATCCTGCTCGGACGCGACGGCGTTGAGCACCCACTGCCGCTGCAATCAAAGCGCGACGTCGCCGACGCTATTCTGGATCGCGTGGAGGCGCTGCTGTGTGAACGCCACTGATCGCCTGCGCCGGTACCTCGAACAGCGTCGCGAAGTCGGCGAGAGCGAGCTGGTGCTGGACGCGTTGCCGGTTGAGGAGCTTATGGCCTTGCTCGGCGCCAAGCAGTCCACGAGCGCGAGCAGCGCCAGTCCTCCACTCGCGCGTGCCGTGGCGCACACGGACCCTGGTGCGGAGCGAATGCCTTCGCGGGCACCCGACCCATCGGATCCGTCCCGGCCGGACACGGGCCACCCCTCGGGCGTCCTCGATTCGCAGGCGCTCGCGGGTGCGGTGCCGCCGCCGAATCCCGACGTTCGCTTTGATGCCACGGCGACCACGAATTGGCGTGATGTGCTTCGGCCGACGAAAGCCGACGCGTCGAATTCCGAAGCCCGGAAGCCCGACGCGTCGAGTGCCTCCGCCAGCGTGCCGACGGATTCGGAGCCAGCAACCGGCGCCACGGGTGCAAGCGAGTCGACTCCGAGTTGGCTCGCTGCGATCGGTGTGCCGGCCGGGCTGTCGGCCGGAGTGTCGAGCGACGGCGGCAACAACAGCACTCCGTCGTTCGAGAACCTCGCGGCCGTGTCGGCGGCGTCCGCCACCTGCAGAACGTGTGCGCTCCATCTCAACGGCGGCGCGACCGCTGGGTCGGGCAACGCCAGCGCCGAGGTGTTCTGCGTGATCGATGCCCCGTGGGACGGGCGCGGCCAGGCAAACGACCTGCTCGAGCCGTCCGCCCATGCGCTGCTCACGAAGATTCTCGCGGCGATCCAGTTGTCACCCGACGACGTGTACCTCACCAGCGTCGTGAAACACGGCCTGGTGGGCAGGCGCGACGCGCTGCCGGCTGAGGTGTCCGCCTGCCAGCATTTTCTGCGGCGCGAGCTCTCGCTTGTTCAGCCGCGCGTGATCGTCGCGTTCGGGCGTGCGGCGGCGCAGGCGCTGCTGAGCACGTCACGATCTGTCGGCGAGCTGCGCGGCCAGGCGCATCTGTGGTGCGGTGTTCCACTGGTCGTGACGTATCATCCGTCCGCGCTGCTGCAGAACGAGTCATGGAAGCGCCCCACGTGGGTGGACGTGAAGCTGGCACGCCGCATCCTCGACGCTTCACGCGCAAACACTGGCGATTGAGTAGCGTTGGCCATGACCAATCTTCCCGCTCCTCTCGGTGGCAACACACCGGCCCCGCGCGACCCGTACAAGGAGCGCCGTCCGCCGTGGTCGGAGGAAGCAGAACAGGCCGTATTGGGTGCCATGCTTCTCGATGCGGATGCGGCGCTGCGCGCGGCCGAGTACGCCGACGATACGATGTTCTACCGCGAAGGACATCGTCGACTCTTTCGCGCGATGTTCGCGATCACCGAGCGCGGCGGTGTGGTGGACCCTCTCACGCTGGCAGACGAGTTGGAGCGTCGCGGCGAGTTGGAGGGGGCTGGTGGGCGTGAGTATCTGGCATTCCTGCTCGATGCTGTGCCAACCGTGGCCAATGTGGAGTACCACGCAAGAATCGTGAAGGAGAAGGCACTGCTGCGACGCCTCATCGAGGTGTCGACGGAGATTGTCGGCGAGGCCTTCGAAGGGCGAACCACCGCCAGCGACCTGCTGGATATCGCCGAAACGCGGATTTTCTCTCTTGGCCAGTCAAAGGAACGCAGTGGCTTCTCCCGTCTCAAGGAGTTGCTCTGGCCCGCCATGGAGAAGCTCGAGAAACTCGCACAGCACGAGTCGGCGATTACGGGCGTTCCCAGCGGTTTTCACGATCTCGACCAGATGACCTCCGGCTTCCAGCCGGCAGACCTCGTCATCGTCGCGGCCCGCCCTTCCATGGGAAAGACCGCGTTCACGCTCAACATCGCGCAGCACGCCGCCATCACGGCCAAGGTGCCGGTGGCGTTTTTCTCGCTCGAAATGAGCAAGGAGTCGCTGGTGCAGCGCATGCTCGCGAGCGAGGCGCTCATTGACGCGCAGGCGTTGCGTAAAGGCGGTAGGGCGCTCGATGAATCGATGCCACGATTGGCGCAGGCCGCAGGTATCCTCAGCCATGCGCCTATTTTCATCGACGACACGCCTGGTATTACCCTGCTCGAAATGCGCGCGAAGGCGAGACGCCTCAAGGCGGAGCATGACCTCGGACTCATCATGGTCGACTACCTGCAGCTCATGAGTGGTCCAGCCAATTCCGAGAATCGCCAACAGGAAGTCTCGCAGATTTCTCGCGGCCTGAAGGCCTTGGCGAAAGAGCTGGGAGTCCCCGTGATCGCGTTGTCGCAGCTCTCGCGCGCCCCGGAACAACGCACCGGTGACGACAAGGGACGGCCGCAGCTGTCCGATCTGCGCGAGTCGGGAGCAATCGAGCAGGACGCCGACGTGATCATGTTCATTTTCCGCCAGGAGGTCTACGCGGAGCGTGATGAAACTGGGCGACTCAAGGATCCGACACTCGAGGGAAAGGCGGAGATCATCATCGGAAAACAGCGCAATGGTCCGATCGGCAGTGCACGCCTGTTCTTTCACAAGCAGTACACACGGTTCGACAATTTCTCCAATCGCCAACCACCAACCGACTTCGGTGGACCCAAGCTGGTGAAGGGACCGGCCGCGGACGATTGGGCGCCCCCCGAGTATTGAGGCGCGCGTCATGATGGCCAAGGCGCGTACCGTGTATCGCTGCACCGAGTGCGGCGCGGAGTCGCCAAAGTGGGCCGGACGCTGCGAGAGCTGCAACGCATGGAATACGCTCGCCGAAGAGCCTGTTGCCGCGACTACCAGCAAACGCACGGCGGCCCGCGCGGTGAGCGGACACGCCGCGGCCACGGTGCAACTGGGAGCAGTCACGGGCGCCGAGACGCATCGTTGGAGAACCGGCCTCAACGAGTTCGATTTTGTGTTGGGCGGCGGCATCGTACCGGGAAGCATGGTTCTCGTTGGCGGCGAGCCCGGTATCGGCAAGAGCACCCTGTTGCTGCAGGTTGCCGCACGACTGGAGGCCGCGGGGCATGCCACGCTCTATGTGTCCGGCGAGGAGTCTGCACTGCAAGTGAAACTTCGTGCCGATCGATTGGGCGAAGACGCCAGTGCGGTTGCGCTGCTCACCGAGACTTCACTCGAAACCATCCTCGCAACAGCGTCTGCGCCCGGAGTCGCACAGCGAAAGTTCGACGCCTTGATCGTGGACTCGATCCAGACTGTTCACACCGAGCTGCTCGAAGGCGCCCCGGGGAACGTCGGGCAGGTCCGCGAGTGCGCCGCGCGTCTGATGCGGTTTGCGAAGATGTCCGGCACGACGGTATTCGTTATAGGGCATGTGACCAAGGGCGGTGGTATCGCCGGCCCGAAGACCCTCGAACACATCGTGGATACCGTGCTGTACTTCGAGGGAGACGGCACGCTGGACCATCGAGTCCTTCGCGCGACGAAGAACCGGTTTGGTTCCGTGGACGAAATTGGAGTGTTTCGCATGGTGCCCACTGGCTTGGTACCGGTGGAGAACCCATCTGCACTCTTCGTCGGGGATCGGAGCGCCGTCGCCAGCGGCAGCGCGGTGTGTGCGCTGATGGAAGGAACCCGGCCGGTGCTCGTCGAGGTGCAAGCGCTGGCGGCCCGGGCCGGATTCGGGACGCCACAACGCGTCGCCAGTGGCATCGACGGTCGGCGACTTGCGTTACTGCTCGCGGTCCTCGACAAGCGCGGCGGTTTCTCGTGCGCGCAGCTCGACGTCTTCTGCAACGTGGTTGGCGGTATGCGCGTGCAGGAACCCGCAGTCGATCTGGCGATCGTCGCGGCACTCGCTTCGAGCGTGGTCGACCGACCACTTCCACCACGCGCCATTTTCCTCGGTGAACTTGGACTCGGCGGAGAGGTCCGGCCGGTGTCGCAAGCGGAGCGACGCCTTGCTGAAGCGGCCAAGCTTGGCATGACTCAGGCCTATCTGTCGGAGCGGGCAATTCCGCGCCGTGTCCCGGGTGACATCGAAGTGATCGGCGTTCGGACCCTTCAGGACGTTCTCCAACGAACGGTCGGCAGGACTCCACCTGTGGCGACGACCAAGGCGACACCGTCAGAGTGAGGCGACCCAGTGAGTAGCGACAACAGCGTGCCTTTACGACGCATCATTCCGCCGCCGAGCGTTGCGTCTCGCGGCGACAACGCGGGGCCGAGCGCCGACGCGGTGACGCGCGACGTGGGCGTCGTCATTGTGGCTGGTGGATCGGGCAGCCGAATCGGTGGAGGAGAGCTCAAGCAGTTCCGCTGGGTTGCGGGAAAGCCGGCGCTGCTGCACAGCGTTCAGGCGTTCATGGCGCGACCCGATGTGGCCATCGTTGTCGTGGTCCTCCCCAAGGCCTACGCCGCTGATCCGCCCCCATGGCTTTTTCAGTGCGACGTAGACCGACTGCTGGTTTCCACCGGCGGTAGCGAACGACATGAAAGTGTTGTCAACGGGCTCGAAGACCTTCCCGAGGACGTTGTGATCGCCGTGGTGCACGATGGCGCTCGACCGTTGGTGACCGATGCGACCATCGATCGCGTCATCGCCGAGGCACGAAAGGGGCACGGAGCCATCGCCGCCGTTCCCGTCGTCGATACGCTCAAGGAGGTCGGTCCAGATGGCCAGATTCTCCGGACTGTTGATCGATCGAATTTGTGGCGGGCGCAGACACCGCAAGCGTTCCCTCGTGTACTGCTGGAACAGGCGCACGTCGCAGCCCGTCGCGATAGCGTGGGCTCGACTGACGACGCTTTCCTGCTGGAGCGCTTGGGACTGCCCGTGGTTGTGGTGCGTGGAAGTGAGCGCGCACTCAAGATCACCGAGGAGGCGGACTTCGCGCGCGCCGACGCACTGAGCCAGTTGCCCGAATGAGCGTCGGACCAGTCACCATTCCGTTTTGGTCGCCGGCGGAGGTCGAAGCCTCCCTCCGCGAGGTCATCCTCCATCTCTCTGAGCGTCGCGTGCTCGCCTATCCCACGGAGACGGTGTACGGCTTCGGCACGGCCGTCGATCACGATTCCGTGGAGGCGCTGGTCAAAATGAAGGGTCGACCGCCTGGGAAACCCTTTCTGATGCTGATTGGACATCCTTCGCAAGTTGCTCGACTCAACCTGCAGCTGCCCACGTACGCCGCGCATCTCGCGGCGCGCTTCTGGCCCGGACCGCTCACGCTTGTCTTGCCGGGGGGAGACAAGCGGGTCCCGGCGCGGCTGCGCGGGCCGGAGGGTGGTGTCGCGGTTCGCTGGACGCCGCACGCTGGCTTGCAACGTCTGCTCGCAGCGTACGGAGAGCCCATCACGAGCACGAGTGCCAATCGCCCGGGGGTACCGCCGGCCCTCACGGTTGCCGAGATTGTCGAACAGTGGCCGGATGCTATTCATCGCGGACTGTTGCATGTGCTCGACGGCGGTCGGCTCTCTCCCTCGGCACCGTCCACCGTGGTCGATTGCACCGGTCGACGTCCGCGTGTCATCCGACCAGGCGTGCTGTCCGCGTCGGTGCTGCGCCATTGCGTCCCCACCCTTGTCGGCGATACCTGAGCGTCTGATGCACCTGCTCTTCGTCTGCACCGGAAATACATGCCGCAGTCCGCTCGCCGAGGGGATCGCGAAGCGACTGATACAGGAACGCGGACTGGTTGAGATGACGGTGAGCAGCGCGGGTACCAGCGCCTGGCCTGATGCTCCCGCCTCTGATGGGTCATTACTGGTGGCCATGGAAAATGGCATCACGTTGGGCGATCATCGCGCTCGCGCACTGACGCCGGAGATCGTGCAGAACGCGACACTGATCCTCGCGATGGGGCCACACCATCTGGATCGCGTGGAAGCATTGGGCGGGACCGGCCGGAGTTGGCTGCTCACCACCTATGCGAGCGGTGGCGCCGTCGCTCGCGCCGTCAGTGATCCGTTTGGTGCGGCGCTGGAGGTCTACCGCGACACATACGACGAGCTTGAGCAGGAGATTCTCGGCGTGCTCGCGCGCGTTGAGGCGGACCGCTCTCGCCCATCGCGTTGACACCGCTAGGGCCGGGAGCTCGCGTACGGGCCGGATGCGCGCCGCGCCTCCTGTACGTGCTCGGGCATCCTGTCGCCCAGTCCCTGTCGCCAGTGCTGCAGGACGCCGCCATTCGGAGCGCCGGATTAGACGCATCCTATCGTCGGTTCGACGCGACACCGGAACGCCTGAGCGCCGCACTGTCGGAGTTCGCCCGCGACGCCGCCGGAGGGAACGTCACGATGCCTCACAAGGAAGCGGTGTATGCGGTAACCCCACACCCAAGCGAACTCGCACATCGCGTGGGTGCGGTGAACACGTTCTGGCACGAACACGGCGAGCTCTTCGGGCACAACACGGACGTGGCGGGACTCATGGCGACACTCCGGTTTCTGCGACCGGACGGATTGCTACGCGAGCGCGTGGCTCTGCTCGGCGGCGGAGGCTCGGCGGCAGCGGCCCTGGTGGCACTCGACATGATGGGCTGCCAGAACATTCGGTTGTGGGCGCGTTCTCCGCACCGCGCGCAGGCGATCGCGAATCGCGTCCATGTCTCGGTGCATCTCATGCGCAGCACCGCCGAGGCCGTCGAGGGCGCCACGTTGATCGTGAATGCGACCCCGATCGGCATGCACGACGATGCGATGCCCGTCGAGCCGAACGCACTTGATCCAGCGGTCGCGATTGCCGACCTGGTGTACCGACCAGGGGAAACGCCATGGGTACGCGCATGTCGCGCGCGCGGCCTTCGCGCCGTGGACGGCCTGCATATGCTGGTCGAGCAGGGCGCGGAAGCGTTCCGCGTGTGGTTCGACGTGGAGCCGTCCCTTTCGGCGATGTGGGCTGCGCTGCCTGCGCGAGCGGTTCCGTGAGACGGGCGGGCGGGTCCGCGGGCGCACAAGCACCCCGGGCGAGCAAGTCGGCCACGTCAGACCACTGGAGCCGCGCCCTGCTCGTCGGGCTTGGAGCGTTTCTGCTGCCGTCGGCGTGCGCGGTGTGTCGCGCGCTGCACACGCCGGGGCGCGATGGCATCGTGTGCACCACCTGCATGGCGCGTCTCGTGCCGCTGGTGGAGCCCACCTGCATCCGGTGCGGACATCCGCGCCTCGCGCCGTTCTCGCGCGCGATCGACAGCGGCATGGGAGAGCGCATGCCGCTCGTCTCGTTCAAGCCCATCAAGGCCCGGCTCGTCATCGAGCAGGG
>JANNEV010000382.1:0-4346 GCA_031379145.1 Gemmatimonadaceae bacterium | reverse complement strand
GCCGTCGGTAGTCGTGGTGTTGCTCGATATCGTTCTGACGTTGAGGCGCGGCGTGTTTGTGGCCCTGATGGGACCGTCGGGGTCGGGCAAGAGCACACTGCTGAACCTTATCGGACTACTCGACCGCCCCACATCGGGAGTGCTCTTCTTGAACGGTCATGACACCGG
This sequence comes from Gemmatimonadaceae bacterium, assembly GCA_031379145.1. GTDB lineage: Bacteria > Gemmatimonadota > Gemmatimonadetes > Gemmatimonadales > Gemmatimonadaceae > Gemmatimonas. Next base: position 4,178 of record JANNEV010000382.1, on the reverse strand, counting down.
CGAACTCGACGACGCTTCGCTCACACGACTGCGCAGCGAGAACATCGGGTTTGTTTTCCAGTATCACTATCTGCTTTCCGCGTTCACGGCGTTGGAGAACGTGATGCTGCCGATGTTGGTGAACCGCATGTTTCCGGATGATGCCATGCGCGAGCGCGCCCGAATGCTGCTGATGCGCGTCGGGTTGTCGGAATGGGAGGGCAATGCCGCGAACGCGCTCTCCGGTGGACAGCAGCAGCGCGTTGCGATCGCGCGTGCCCTTGCCATGAACCCAGCGCTCGTCCTTGCCGACGAGCCCACGGGCAACCTCGACACCAAGTCCGCGGACGCGGTGTTTGCAGTGCTTCGGCAGGCGAACGCCGAGAGCGGTACGACATTCCTCATCGTCACGCACAACGTTGAGTTGGCCCGTCGCTGTGATCGTACGGTTTCGGTCGTCGACGGACAAATCGTGATGACCACGGCATCATCCCTCACGCTCGCGTAGGAACCCGCGCATGAAACGTCGAGACGCGTTGTATGGGATCAGCATGGGTGCCTTTGGACTCATGGCGCCTCGTCTTGCGGGACCCATCGTCAGTCGGGGTCCGCGGCTGGGCTCATTCGACCCCGATGTCGATCTCGTACTGACGGCAGCACCGGGTGAGGCTCAAGTTCTCGGCGGCGCGAGTACCCGTGTCTGGCGCTTCTCCGGCAGTGTGCTCAAAGGGCCCGCGTCCTCCTTGCAGGTGCTTCCCGATTCGTTCCTCGGTCCGGTGATTCGCGTCCGCCGAGGACAGCGCGTGCGCATTCGCTTTCGCAATGAGCTGCCCGAGCCCAGCATCGTGCATTGGCACGGATTGGACGTTCCCGAGGCGGCGGACGGTCATCCGCACCTCGCCGTCGGATCAGGCGCGGAGTACGTCTACGAGTTCGAGGTGATCAATCGGGCAGGCACGTACTGGTATCATCCGCATCCCCATGGAAAGACCGGCAGCCAGGTGTATCAGGGGTTGGCCGGCATCCTGGTGGTGTCTGACGACGATGAAGCGGCGCTCGCACTGCCCAGCGGAACGCAGGACCTGATGTGCGTCCTCCAGGATCGGACATTCGACGCCCGCAACCAATTGCGCTACTTGAGCGCTGGCATGATGGATCGCATGCACGGACTACTGGGGAACCGCATGCTGGTGAACGGAAAAGACGGTGCGGCCTGGTCGTTGGCGACACGTGCGTATCGCGTTCGCATACTCAATGCATCCAGTTCGCGTGTCTACAAGCTGATGTGGGACGACGGCACCCCCATGACGGTGATCAGCTCCGACGGCGGCCTGCTGGAACAGCCGCAGGAGCAGCGGTATCTCACGCTTGCCCCTTCGCAGCGTGCAGATGTGATTCTCGATCTGAGCAGGCACGCGGTCGGCACGACAGTGCAATTGCGAAGCGCGCCGTTTCCCGCGAACGAGGTCAGTATCGACGAGGGGGGAATGATGGGCGGCGGGATGGGCGGTCGGATGGGAGGAATGGAAAGCACCGTCGGCAGTGGTGTCCCCAACGGTGCCCCGCTGCTGTTGATGACGGTGCGTGTTTCCCGAAAGGAGGTGTCGACGTTTCGACTCCCCTCGCGACTGATCAGCTACGGACCGGAGTGGAGTGTGGACTCTCTGGCGCCGGTGCGACGAATCACTCTCGACTTCCGCGCGGGACAGTGGTTGCTGGGCGGCCGCAGCTTCGACATGATGGCGGTCGCGCCGGACGAAATGGTGCAGGCCGACTCGACGCACATTTGGGAGGTGGTGAACACGGGTGGTATGATGGGTCAGCAGATGGCACATCCGTTTCACGTGCACGGAACCCAGTTTCGCGTGGTGCATCGTGCGCAGCCGGCGGACATCGTGACGCCGCCACGCTCCGTGCGTGAGGGCCTGGTCGATAGCGGCTGGCGCGATACCGTGCTGGTGCTGCCGCATGACACGGTGCGGTTACAGATGCGATTCACCCGGTTTCCGGGAATGTATTTATACCACTGCCATATTTTGGAGCACGAAGACGCTGGGATGATGCGGAATTTTCGCGTCACCGCGTAGCCCCTGCGACGCGAGGGTTCGGCGACACGGTTGCTCCACGTGAGGCGCGCCCGGTTGCGGTTGCGCAGCGCGGCCTCCGCCGTGCTCTAGTGCCCCGTGCGCTCCACCGTGCGGCCCGTGAAGTTCTCGGTGCTCACGTCTCGACCACCATTGAGCGATCGGACATACGTGACGAGCATCCAGATCTGGTCGGTCGCAATGCGTCCGCCCCACGCGGGCATGCCGTCGGCGCGGCCCTGATAGATCGATTCGAAGACCTCATCGGCGCGGCCGCCGTAGTGCCAACGGCCGTCCGCGAGGCTGGGGCCCATCGATCCGCCACCGCCGGCGCCGTGGCAGTCGATACAGTTGTACGCCACGTACAGTTTCGCACCCATCTCCAGGGCCTTCGCATCGCGTTCGAAGGGGTTCGCAAGGACCAGCGGCGTGGCGTTGGACGGCCACCCAATGGGATAGGTGTCCGGATGCTCGACAAAGCGCAGGGTATCCGCTGCCGAGCCGGCGCGGTCGGGCGCCGCCGCCGCCACGGTGCGGTGAGAGGCGCCTAGCCACACCCCCAGGCCACACAGCGTCAGCAGTGCGACGCCAATGGCGCGCGCGGATCGAGCGTACGTGATCAAAGGGCTGCGCATCATTCCGGTATCGCGAACACGAACAGTTCGCCTCCCCAGCTGGTCCACTTGGCAAGTTCAGGCAACGTACTGCCCCGTTCACGAACGTCGTACGGCAGATTCGCTGCAACATCGCCGGCAATCAGCAGCCCCATGTCACCGCCAATGCCGGCATACACCGCGACGTACTGCCGCCCATCGGGACCACGATACGTGATCGGATTGCCCACCACGCCACTGCCCACCTTGAACTGCCAGAGCGGCGTGCCGGTGCGTGCATCGACCGCCTTGAAGAATCCATCCAGCGTGCCGTAGAATGCCACGCCGCCGCGCGTCACCAGTACGCCTCCCCACAACGGGAACGGCTCCTTGATGCCCCACACCTTCTTGCCTCGACTCGCATCCCACGCGATGAACTCGCCACCGTAGCCACCCGCTCCCAGTTTTTCCGGTGCATCAGCGCCGATGAACGGCGTGCCGGGGATGTACGTGACTGCACGAACCTTGAAGTCCATGCACAGATTCACCGTGGGCACGTAGAACAGCCCAGTCTGCGGCGAGAACGCGGCCGGCTGCTGGTTCTTGCCGCCTTCGAGGCTCGGGCAGATGTCCTTCACCAACTTGCCCTCGCCGGTGCGTTTGTCCGGATTGACGATCGGGCGCGAGGTGGCGAGGTCGATGCCACTCGCCCAGTTGGTGTGCACGAACGGTTCGGCCACCAGCACTTCGCCAGTGGCGCGATCGATGGTGTAGCCGAACCCGTTGCGGTCGAAGTGCACGAGTACCTTGCGCGGCGCGCCCTTCACCGTCATGTCCACGAGGATGTTCTCGTTCACCGCATCATAGTCCCACATGTCGTGCGGCGTGATCTGCACGGTCCATCGCACGGCGCCGGTATCGGCATCACGTGCGAGAATGGTGCAGGTGTACTTGTTGTCACCGCTACGCATTCCTTCGTTCCATGGTCCGGGATTGGACGTCCCATAGTACACGAGGTTGAGTGCGGGGTCGTACGACACCCACCCCCAGGACACCCCGCCGCCCACTTTCCACGTATCGGTCGGCCAGCTTCGCTGGCCGAGATCGACGCCCTTGTCCTGGGCGTAGAACGGCTTGTAGGTCGCATCGATCAGCACATCGCGATCGGGGCCGACATTGTACCCCTTCCACACCACGTTGCCAGTCTTGAGGTCGAGCGCGGCAATCCACCCGCGCACACCCATCTCACCGCCGCTGGAGCCAACGATGACTTTCCCTTTGACAATGATCGGCGCCATCGTGATGGTCTCGCCCAGCGCGACGTTGCCCATGCGGGTACGCCAACGCTGCACACCGGTGACCGCGTCAACGGCAACATCACGGCCTTCACCGCCGGCACCAACGGCATCCTGCACCACCTGGTCGCAATTCCCCTTCCGAAGCTGAGCGATGAGGAGACCAAGAAGCGGTTCAAGGAACTCCTGAGTGTGGTGAAAGAGGAGTACGAGGACATCATCAAGGG
>JANNEV010000338.1:0-15732 GCA_031379145.1 Gemmatimonadaceae bacterium | reverse complement strand
ACACGCCGTCGCGCTCACCGGTGTTGGAGTCGGAAAGCTGGCTATGTCCGTTGTGCGCGAGAGACATATACCGACCGCCACGATCGAAGAACTTCTTGACGTTCGTGACATCCGCGCCAATGGGGAAGCCGTTCTCCACACCAATGAAGATGATACGCTTCCCCGCAGCATGAATGCGCCGCGCATCCGCCGCAGTGTAGGCAATCTCGGCGCGGGTTGGCGCGAGCTGCTCCGTGAGCCGATGGATGGCGTCGAACTTCTCGAGCGCTTGCGCGTTCGCTCGCGCAAATCCGGCGGGGTCGAGCTGCGGCGACTGGCCCACGTAGACAATGAGAAAGGCGCCGCCCAACCCGCCTTCCTCCATCTTGACCAGATCCACCTGCGTGCGCGGCAGCTTCTGCGTGTAGTTGGGGCCGGTCGCGGTGAAGTTGGCGGGACTGATGTCCACGTGCGTATCAATCGACAGCACTTTCGCGTGGATCGCACGGGCCTTGGCCAGCAGTGCGTCGGCCTCGGCGTCCTGTGCAGCAAGGGGCGAGGCCGCGGCGGTCGCCGTACACGCCAGCATCACGATGCGCGCCAGCGGCCGAATGCGACCGATGGTCAAGCGCGAGGCGGCCGACGACCAACAGAAGGGGGATGTCATGGGGAGTACGGGCAGGGGAGAGGTGGTGGACCGGCACGAACATGCAGCCGTGCTACCGAAAACATCAACGCGACCTTTCCGGAAAGCGCTGACCCGCGGGGTCGAAAGCCCTATGGTGTGTTGAGATTCCGCTGACCAAGCGCTGCCGGAGCAGCAGCTCGGCGGCTGGCCCCCGCCAAGACGAACAGCGTCAGCACATAGGGCACAGCGAGAAAGAGCTGGTACGGCACGTGGGTCCACCCCATGGCCTGAAACAGCGTCTGCAGCGAGTTGGCTGCACCAAACAACAGCGCGGCTGCGGCCACGCCCCACGGCTTCCAACGGCCGAGCACGACAATGGCGATGGCGATGAACCCCCGTCCAGCCGACATCCCCTCCACGAATGTCCCGGCCTGCGCGAGCACCAGCGTGGCGCCAGCCAGTCCGGCCATGCCTCCGGCAAACAGCACGGCGCCGCACTGTATCCAGCGTGGGCGAACGCCCGCCGCCACCGCCGCCTCGGGGAATTCGCCCACGGCCCGCAGTGCCAACCCGGCGTGCGTGCGCATGAGCCACCACGCAGAGACGGGCACCAGCACGTACAGCAAATATGTGACCAAAGGCTGGGCGAACAGCGCGTGTCCCACCAGAGGGAGGCGCGACAGGGCCGGAATGGGCACGATTCCAACGGTTGGCGTGGACAGCGCCACACCCCCCGCACCGTACACCGTGCGATAGAGGGTGCCTGTGAGCCCGAGCGAAAGCAGCGTGATGGCCGTTCCCGTGATGATCTGGTCGGCACGCATCCACACGGTGAAGAGCGCGAACAGTGCAGCGATGGCCACGCCGGCGGCGGCACCGGCCACGAAGCCAAGTCCGGCTCCCGCCACTCCGGCGGCCACGGTCGCGCCCAGCGCACCGGCAATGATCGCCCCTTCGAGGCCGATGTTGATCACGCCAGCGCGCTCGCTCACGCATTCGCCGAGCGCCGCAAGAGCCAACGGTGTGGCCGTGCGCACGCTGGCCTCCAGGAAACCGGCGGTGGTCGCCAGTCCGCCGGTCATCATATCGACCGCGCCAGAACTCACATCACCACTCAGGGGGCTGTTCATGTCGCCACTTCGGCGCGTTCGCCACTGCGCTGCTGCCAGCGATCAGCGGCCACCACCAGCAGGATGAGCAGGGCTTCCACCACCGACACCACCACGCTCGGCACGCCCGCATCCCGCTGCATGGCGTTGGCCCCGGCCTCCAGCGCGCCAAACAGCACTGCGGTGACCAACACGCCAAGCGGATGGAGCCGAGCCAGGAGTGCTACGGCGATCGCTGTGAAGCCGTAGCCCGGCGAGAAGTTGTCGTACAGCGCGTACGTCACGCCGGTGAGCTCCACTGATCCAGCCAGCCCGGCCAGCGCTCCGCTCACCAGAAACGCAGACAGCAGCGTGCGATTCACCGATACACGTCCGCTGCTCGCCGCCGCCGCCGCGTTGGCGCCAACCGCGCGGAGTCGAAACCCGCCCGCGTATTCACGCAGCCACCACCATAGCGCGAATGCGAGAGCCACCACCAACAGTACGCCGGCGTGCAGACGCGTGCCGTTCAGCAGTACCGGCAGCTGCAGCGCAGCCGGCAACGAGGCGGATTGTGGGTTGATGCGCGAAGGCTCCTGCAGCGGGCCGCGCACGAGTCCGCCCACCAGATACTGCGCGATGAAGTTGAGCATGATGGTGCTGATCACCTCCAGCACACCAAACCGCTGCCTGAGGAATGCCGCGACGCCGGCCCATATCCCTCCCGCAATGGCTCCGGTCAACAACATGAGCGCCAGAGCGAGCGCTGACGGCAGTCCGTGTACCAGGGACACCAGTGCGGCGGCGGCGGTGGCACCCATCAGCAACTGTCCTTCTGCGCCGATGTTCAACAAACCAGCGCGAAACGCCACGGCCACGGCAAGACCCGCGAGCGCCAGCGGAATGGCGCGGACCAGTGTGGCGGAGGTAATGGCATACCACGAACCAAACGCACCGCGACCAAGCGCCAGGAGCGCCGAACTCGCGTCGTGACCGGTGAGCAGGAGCAACACCACCAACATCGTCAGCGCCAGCGCCAGCAGTACGACCACGCGGATCACTGCCTGCACGATTCGATTCACTGCGCGCTCGATGCAGCGGCCGTTGAAACGGAGCCGAGCATGGCATTGCCGACCATCTCACGATCGCGTGCGGTTTCGGTGACAACGCCATCGTGCATGGCATAGATGCGATCCGCCAGCAGCAGCACTTCATCAAGATCGCTGGAGTACACCACCACGGCCGCGCCTGCGTCGCGGGCTGCTCGCAATGCGGCGTGCACGGCGGCCGTTGCACGGAAGTCGAGCCCACGTGACGGGTTCTCCACCACCAACGCGGTGGGCGCGTCCTCCATCTCACGACCGAGCACCAGCTTCTGCTGATTTCCGCCAGACAGCGAACACGCGGTGTCCTCCACGCCCGATGCCAGCACCTTGTTGCGTTGCAGAATGGCCGCGGTGGCGCTGCGCAGTGCGTGCCAAGGCATCCGTCCGCGGCGCTCACCCGCGCCGCGCAGGGCCACGTTCTCTACCAGCGAGGCATCAAGCATCAACGCGTCGCGGTGTCGATCTTCGGGTACGAACCCAACTCGGTCGGGGCGCGTGACGGTGCCGGCGGCTGGGGTGATTCGCCCAGCCAACAGGCGCAACAGCTCCGACTGCCCGGCTCCTTCTACGGCCGCGATGCCGACAATCTCACCGGCGGCCACGTGCATGCTCGCTGAGCGTACCCGAGGGATGCCGCGTGCGTCGAACGCCGACACGCTGCGCACTTCGAGCACGGGCGCTCCTGTCGTCGGCGCGCCGTCCGTCTTGCCACGAGCCGGTGATGCCGCGTCCGTGCCCTCGCCACCAAGCATAGCGGCGGCCAGGCCGGCCTCTGTGGTATCCGAGGCACGCGCCGCGTACACGGTGCGCCCGCGGCGCAACACGGTTACGTCGTCGGCAATGGCCAATGCGTCGCGCAACTTATGCGTGATGAGCACCACGGCGTGTCCTGCATCGGCGTGTCCGCGTATCCACTGCAACAGCTCGGCGGCTTCCCGCGGTGCCAGCACGGCGGTGGGTTCATCGAGTATCAGCAGGCGTACATCGCGCGCCAGAGCTTTCACGATCTCGCACCGTTGCTGCGCGCCCACGGGCAGCGTGCTGACCAGCGCGTCGGGATCGAGCGAGAGTCCCGCCCGGGCCGCCACATCACGTACGCGCGTGGCAGTTCGCGTCGGGTCGAAACGTCCGGCGCCACCAAGGGCCACGTTCTCTGCGACCGTCATGGCCTGCACGAGCGTGAAATGCTGATGCACCATCCCGATGCCCAGCGAAAGCGCTGCGGCTGGTGATGCGATCACCCGTGGCAGTCCGTTCAGGCGTATCTCGCCGGCGTCCGGCTGCAGCAGGCCGAACGCCACACGCATGAGGGTGGTCTTGCCGGCACCGTTTTCTCCGAGCACGGCGTGCACGGTACCGGCGCGCACATGCAACGAAGCCTGGTCGAGGGCGTGCACCGATCCGAACCGTCGGGAAATCGCGTTCAGCGAAAGGACCGGCGAAAGCACAGATGCTTTCGCTGTGTCGCTGTTCACGACCCGGTGGGGAGATGCAGGAACGACCATGGCACGCCGAAGCGACGTTCGAGAAATGCGCCGAGGGATTGCACGCCGAGGGTTTCGGTGGCGTAGTGGCCTGCGTACACCACACACAGATCGTGCTCGATGGCTTCCACGGTGGTGTGATGCGCCCCTTCACCAACGATGAGCGTGTCCACGCCGCGTTCACGTGCTTCGCGGAGCGATTCGGTCGAGGCACCACCACCGCTGCAGATCGCCCACCGTCGAGTCACGCGCCCCTCGGTTGGCACGCTCGTGCGCACCGCACCCCCGTACCGTGCGGAGTACGCCTGTACTCGCCGTACGATGGAGCCGGTTGGCTCATTGCTGTCGCCCATCACGCCGATCTCAACGCCTTTGTATCGCGAGAATCCGGCGGAAGGCGTGAGGTGCAGTGTTTGGGCGAGACGCACGTTGTTGCCGTGCTCGGGATGCAGGTCCAACGGCAGGTGCGACGAATAGACCGCAATGCCATTGGCGAACAGCGATCGGAACTTCTCGAATGCAACGCCAACCAGCGGTTGAGCGCCGCCCCAGAACAGCCCGTGATGCACGATGAGCAAATCGGCGCCGCAAATCGCTGCCTCGGCAATGGCCGCCCGCGATGCATCGACGGCAACGGCCACGCGATGGACGCGTCCGTTGTTGGCTATCTGCAATCCGTTCAGCGCTCCGGAATAGTCGGGCACCTCGCTGGTTCGCAGTGTTTCGTCGAGCGCCGACACCAGTTCTGCCAGCGGAACGCTCGGCTCCGCGCGGTCAGCGGCCTCCGGAGTAAGGCCATGCGTCTGAGACACAGATGATTGGATTAAACGGTACGCGTGTGCTCAGGGGGTTTTCGGAGCAACCGGCTTTGCGCTGTCAGAGCCCTGCAGCAGGTCGTCGAGCGCGCGGAAGGTGCCGGCTCGCAGAAGGAGCCCAACCGAATCGCTCGCCGCGCGCGCCACGGCGGGCACTCGCGCTCTCATCGTGCTGTCGGGGTTCAGCACCAATCGCACGACATCTTCCTTCACGCCGAGGTTGATCACGCGTCCGGTGAAGGATCTGTCCTTGATGGAGCGACCGATCAGCATGAACGCCTTACGCAGGTCAATCACGACCGAACCGATGATGACGTCGGGCGCGACGCTGTTCTGGTCGGCGTTCGTGCCGAACACGAGTACCTTCTTCTCGCGTGCCGCCTGGAAGATTCCGAGTCCGGCCGCATCGGCATTCTGGAACAAGACGTCCGCGCCGCGGGCGATTTGCGCCAGAGCCTGTTCCTTGCCAGCGCTCACATCGTCCCAGTTGCCGATGTACGAGGTGAGCACCTTCACTTGGGGGTTCACTGATTTCGCGCCGCGCTCGAACGCGGCGAAGCTCGCTTTCACCGGCGGCAGCTCGGTTCCGGCGATGAGTCCGAGCGTGTTCGATCTGGTCATGGCACCAGCGATCATGCCGGCCTGATACGACGCTTCTTCAAAAAGGAAGCTGATACCGGCCAGGTTTGGGGCCGTAACGCGACCGGAGGTCACGACATAGTTCGTTTTCGGATACGACGGCGCGACTCGCACGGCGGCATCCTGGAATTCGAAGCCGTGCCCGACCACGAGGCTGTATTCCTGGGCGCCGTACTGGCGGAAGTTTTCCTCGAATTCCGCCGGCGTCTTGGTCTGGATGTGCGAGATCTCTGCGCCCAGCGAATCGCGCAGGGCCACAAGTCCGTCGTATGCACCGCCATTCCAGGACTTGTCCGATATGGGTCCTGGCGTAAGCAGCGCGACACGGAATGTGGTGGAATCCGCTCCTGCTGCGGACTTTCCATTGTCTGCGGAACCGGCACATGCCGTGGAGAGCGCGAGGAGCGCGAGGCACGCCAGGTATCGTGCGGTGCCTCTCAAGGTGCCGGAGTTGAAGGGAATGCTAGTACCGTGGCTCATATATGGCTCCTTGGTGGCGTATTTATGTACTGTGGTAACTAGTCTTCGATAGCGATGCCAAGGATCGAGAGTACTCGCTCCAGGTCATCGTTGGAGAAGAACGCGATGCGTACCTCACCTCTATCTCGCGCTGTCAAATGAATGGTTGCGCCGGTTTGGAGTTTCTTGCGCAGCAGTTCCTCGAGGCGTCGAACGACGGCCGGGGACGCGCCAGTGGGCGTGGAGGGTGAGGCTGCGTTCTTGCGCGGTCCCTTGCCGGGTCCGATTCGTAGCGTCTGTACGCGACGCTCGACTTCGCGCACCGACATGCCGGTGCTCACGATCTCACGACTCATGTCCGAAATGGCGCGTTCGGTTCCCAGCGCCAGCAATGCGCGGGCGTGTCCGGCGGTGAGCTGTTTTTCCTGGAGTAGTCGGCGGACGGTGGCCGGCAGTTGGAGCAGGCGCAGTGCGTTCGCCACGGTGGACCGGTCCTTGCCCACCACGTCGGCCACTTCCTGCTGCGAGAGCAGGAACTCGTCCATGAGCCGATGATAGCCGTCGGCCTCTTCTATAGGATCGAGATCGGCCCGCTGGAGATTTTCGACCATGGCCAGCGTGAGGGCGGCCCGATCGTCTGTTTCTCGGATAATGGCTGGAATTTCCGTCCATCCCAGTCTCGTTGCGGCCCGGAAGCGGCGTTCGCCGGCAATGAGCTCGTAGCCGTTCCCGCCGGGCGCTGGTCGGACCGTCACTGGCTGCAGCAGGCCGTTCACGCGCAGGCTGGTTTCCAGATCAGCCAGTTCCTCCGCGCGGAATTCGCGCCGAGGCTGAAACGGATTGGGCCGGATGCGTGATATGGCGATCGTTTGCAGCGCACTTGGCGGCTCAGCGGACGGGGCGACAGGCGTATCTGCTTTGACTGGTTCTCGTCTCGCCAGTAGGGCGTCGAGGCCGCGTCCAAGTCGACGGGGAGTTTCCGATGGAACCATGGGTAGCGTGGAATGGAGAGTTCGGGTATCAGACCTCGAAAGGTCTGGACGCCCGTCCAACGGCGATGCGATGCGTGTTGGGTTTCCGCTGCCCTACGCGCCGTCGCCTGCTTGCGGACTGGCGTGTGGACTAGCGTTTGGACTGGCGTTTGGGCTGGCGTTTGGACTGGCGGTCATGCTGGCGATGTCGACGATGCGTGCGGCTTCGCGTTCCATCAGCTCTCTGGCCACGGCCATGTAGGCCTGCGCGCCAACCGAGGCGACGTCATACACCACGATTGGCTTTCCAAAGCTCGGCGCTTCCGCGAGTCGGATGTTTCGCGGGATGACGGTAGGGAACACACGTTCGCCGAAGTGTTCGCGAGCGTCTGTGGCCACCTGCCGAGAGAGGTTGAGGCGAGCGTCGTACATGGTGAGGAGCACCCCGTCGATTTCCAGGTCGGGATTGAGAGTGTCCTGAACCCGTTGCAAGGTGCCAAGCAGCTGCGTGAGTCCTTCCAGCGCGTAGTACTCGCACTGCAGGGGAATGAGTATCGCGTCAGCTGCCACGAGCATGTTGAGGGTGATCAGTCCCAGTGAGGGTGGGCAGTCGATCAGGATGTAGTCGTACCGGTCTCGAATGGGCGCGAGCGCGACCTTCATGCGCATGCCGCGGTCGGGGTCGTCTACCAGTTCGACTTCAGCCCCGGCGAGATCTGGCGTCGCTGGCAGTACGTCGAGATGACGGAACTGTACCTGTCGGACAATGGCGTCATCGATCACGCGATCGCCCAGGAGCACGTCGTAGGTCGTGGCTTCGTGGTCGTCGCGGGCGAGGCCGCAACCGCTGGTGGCGTTGCCCTGTGGATCGGCGTCGATCAGCAGGGTGCGTTGTTCCGCCACAGCGAGCGAGGCGGCGAGATTGACGGCTGTCGTCGTCTTGCCGACGCCGCCTTTCTGGTTGGCGATTGCGAGTATGCGTGCCACGGCCTGGATCGAGAGGGGAAACGCGGGAGGGGAAGTATAGGCCGCAGGTGGCGTGCGGACCATGACGAATTCCCGCTCGATGTCCTGGCTGTCGTTTCACGTGGAACGGCCGACGTTGACTGGAGCGCATCACGGCGTTTCACGTGGAACACTTGCCCACATGCCGCCAAAGCAGGGCGGAGCGGAGGCTATCGCAGCCGCTCGAACCGCCACCGGGTGGAGATGGACACGGACACCGTGGTCGTCCCCTCGCTCAGCGGCGTGGGGGCGGCGTCGGCCGACGCCATCTTGACCATCTGCATCATGGGCCTCGGCTCCGGACGGACAAAGTCGTTCACCGATAGTTCCAACAGCTCGGCGATTTGACCGCCAGCGGCCTTGGCCGCCACATCGGCCTGGCGACGCGCGGACTCCACGGCGATGGTGAGCGCGGAGTCGCGAGCCTTGGAGGCGTCCTTCACGAAAAAGTCCAAGCCGGCCACTCGGTTCGCTCCGTTCTTCAGGCCAGCGTCGATAATGCTGCCGGCCTGCTCCAGCTTGTCGGTCTCGATCTGCACGACATTGCTCACCCGGTAGCCGTCCAGCACCACGCGCTTTTCCTTCTCGTCATATCGCTGAATCGGAAGAACGCTGTAGTCGAGCGATGAAATGGACGCCGCAGGAACGCCTAACCCACGGATACTGGCGAGAATTGCCGCCTGCTTCTTGTTGTTCTCCGAGGCAGCGGCAGACGCGGTGCGCGCCTGCGTCTCTACCCCCACCTGCACCCGAGCGCGGTCGGGCGCGACCTGTACTTCACCACGGGCCTGTACGGTGATCTGAGGCGGGGTGACGGCAGCGTTCTGCGCGGCAACACCGCGGTGCGGAAGCGCGAGCGCGGCCACCATGGCGACGAACGGCAGAATCGGATCGGCGGCGAATCGCATGAGTTCTCCGGTGGACGAGCGTGTCTGGTCCTGTTGGACTGAATTGCCGAGTTTGCTACTTCGTGACTGTGACTATTATAGGAACCACCAATACGCCAGTATAGAAACAGTAAAACGCTATTTATCGTCTTTTTGTGCAGAAAATGCCAGTTCGTCCGAAATTCGTGTGGCTCTATGAAGCTCCCACACGAGGTTCTGAAGGTCGGCCGGGCTTACGCCCGGGATACTCCCAGCCTGGGCCAACGTGCCGGGCTTGCGCGACGAGAGCTTCTGTCTGGCCTCCATGGACAGCGTCAACATCGACCCATAGTCCAGGGTATCCGACAGTGGAACGGTGCCCATGGTTCGGAGCCGGTTCGCCCTCGAACGCTCCTTCTCGAAATAGCCCGCGTACTTGATCTCGAGTTCAGCGCCCACCACTGCGTCCCGCGGTAGGTCGCGCCCTACCAGAGCCGCATCGAACAGGGCCTGCAGTGAGACCCCCTGACGTCGCACGAGTTCAACCGCACGCACCGCGTGCGCGAGCGGCGCCGATGAAACCGCCGCCAACACGGGATCGGCCACCGCCGGCGCCATGCTCGTGCTCGCAGCCAACGCATGCGCCATCCGCACCGCATCTCGGCGATGCTCGGCGTGAGCCAACTCGGTGTCGGTGTACAGCTCGGCTGCCTGCGCAATCGGCGCCAGCCGAGAGAGCGCGTTGTCTTGACGTACCGTGAGTCGAAATTCGCTGCGCGACGTGAACAGTCGATACGGCTCATCTACCCCACGCGTGACCAGATCATCAATCAACACGCCGATGTAACTCGACTCGCGACCGAGCACGATGGGCGCTCGCTCTTGTGTCCATCGGGCGGCATTCAGTCCGGCGACCACGCCTTGTCCCGCTGCTTCCTCGTATCCCGTGGTCCCGTTCACCTGTCCCGCAAACCACAATCCTCGCAACGCGCGTGATTGCAGCGTGGCATCGAGTTGTGTGGGTGGATAATAGTCGTACTCGATGGCGTATCCCGCGCGCGTCATGCGCACTTCCTCGAGTCCGCGCACCGTGCGCATGACTTCGAGTTGCACCGGCGCCGGCAATGACGTGGAGAGCCCGTTGACATACAGTTCGTGCGTATCGTGGCCTTCGGGCTCCAGATACAACTGATGTCTCACCGCATCGGGGAACTTCACCACCTTGTCTTCGACGCTCGGACAATAGCGCGGGCCCTGCGCGCCAATTGCACCGCCATACATCGCCGATTCATGCAAGTGTTCGGCGATCACCTGCTTGCCCGCTGCCTCGAGCCACGTAATCCAGCAGGGCATTTGCGCCGGATGACGTGTGCGTTCGCCCTGGCGTCGAGGCGACTGCCAGAAGTGCGACCACTCGTAGTCGAACAGTTCGATTTCGCTGAGTTGCTCGTCGAGTGATGTGAGGGCAACACTGCGTCCATCGATGCGCGGTGGCGTTCCCGTCTTGAAGCGATTGGTGACCAGCCCCACCGCATCAAGTTGCAGTCCAAGGTGAGTGGAGGCCGCTTCACCCGCGCGTCCTCCACTGATGGCGGTGTCGGTGCCGATGTGCAACTTCCCGCGTCCGAACGTGCCCGTCGTCAGGACGACGGCGCGGGCACCAAAACGACGCCCTTCGAGTGTTTCCACGCCGAACACCTGCGCGCCGTCTGGAGAGAGCAGGAGCCTCGCCACCATGCCCTGTATGGTGGTCAGCAACGGTTGTGCTTCCAGCAGCGAACGAACCGCGCGTCGATACAATCCGCGATCACACTGGGAACGTGGTGCCCACACCGCCGGACCCTTGCCGCGGTTGAGCATACGGAATTGCACTGACGCGAGGTCCGTGGCGCGTGCGATGATGCCGCCGAGCGCGTCAACTTCGCGCACCACTGTGCCTTTGGCGATGCCGCCGATGGCGGGATTGCACGAGAGCTGGCCAATCTGCTCGAGCGCGCCGGTCACGAGGGCCACGCGTGCCCCCGAGCGCGCGGCCGCCACGGCGGCCTCGGTGCCGGCGTGCCCACCGCCAATCACCAGGACATCGAACGTCGCTTCGAGTGCAGCGTCGGTCGGTGCGGAGATCCGATCAGTCATGTCGTCACCATCATATGAAGCAAGATACTGTTGGCGTTGGGCGCCATGCCGGTTGCGATCTGCGGTGGGGCAGGGCATCCGTTCATGCGTGTGACCAGAAACGCCGCTGCCTTTGACCTCCACCGATACCTATGCCAACGCCCCTGTCCAGCTCGGCGCCCACCTTGTTCATCCGCAAGTCCGCCTTCGAGCGGGTCGACCTCTCTCGCCAGGCCTTCGACGAGATGCTCGGCCTGACCGCCGAGGAGTTTCACGTGGACGGTCCGCTGGTGGTGATCGGGCCGCTGGTAGGGGAGTCGGCGCTGACCGAGCTGATTGAGGTGCTGGAGCGCGCGGGCCTCGTCTACTTTGATGACTTCTTCGAGTTGAGCGGCAACTGGCCTGCGTGGCTCCGTCTGGTGGCCATGGGCGGAGACGGCGCGGCGTAGCTCGCCGGGCGCGCGCTGCGGCGAAGGACGCCTTCCCATCCGCATCCCAGACACCAGCTGCGGCGGAACCGGGCGCCCAGCAGCTTCCACCAGCCGTCTCGCTCCACGGGTAGCGTCACCGTGTCGCACAGCGGGCAACAATCGCCATCGGGAATGATGGCGATGAACAGCTTGGTGGCCATCCAGATGATCACGATGCGAATGACCACGAAAACGCCGATGAACGTCGCTGCATCGGACCAGGTCCAGGTTCCGGCCATGGCGTTCAGCGGGCGAGGCTACAGCCGTGCTTCGACATGGCTCCAAAGCTCCACGTAGGCCATGCCATCCTCGACGCGATCGATGCAGACGTCCGATGCGTCGGCAATCGCCGAGCCGTCGAGGGAGCGAACCGGTAGTTCGTAGGAGCATCCGTCGAGCACGTACAGCATGGTGCCGGTGCCGTTCGCCGGCACGTCCGTGGTGGTGCGCCCAATGGTGCCTTGCAGGAGATACCGTTCGTCCACCTGTTCGGCGCGGGCGCTCGGAATCGCCCACCGTGCGATGAGCACCGATTGCAGTCCCATGGCCAGCCCGCCCGCCACGCCAGCGACAATTACCTGGACCGGCACCGACAACGTTGAGTGCTGCGTCATGAGGTAAGCGGTCAGACCGAAGCCGAAGCTAAAGGCCGCGAGCGAGGCAAGGTTGAAGAACGGCGATGGCTCTGCCGCAGGATTGTGTTCACTGCGACGCTCGTGTGGGGCTTCCGCCGGCTGGACGCGTCGTTCCGTGCCGTAGAGCATGGCGAACACGCCGAGGACGAGCCCGGACATCAGGAGGAAGAGCGAGACAGGAAGCACGGGGTCTTGAACGGGTGGGGTTAGCGCGGCAACAGTTAATCGTACCTGATTCACTCTCTCTGACAGATCTCCTACCCGAACGATTTAGAGTCTGCGTCGGTGCCCGGGGCCACACGTTTGCGCTGTGGCGCGGGAAAATGGGTGGCCAGAAACTCGCAGGCGCGCCATTCGCCGTAGTACCAGGGCTTCCACGGCCAGCGTCCGGCGGTGAATCCCACGTGTCCTCCGCGACTGGGAAACTCGCGGGTGAGCGCCGAGTTTCCCGCGGTGGCCGAGTGCACGTCGTCCAGTACCGAGGGTGGCAGGAACGGGTCATCGACCGCGCTCAGCAGCAACGTGGGGCGTTGGATTTTGTGGAGGAAGCCGAGCGAGCTGGCTTTGGCGTAGTAGTCAGCCGCGTGGTCGAAGGCATGGAGTGGGGCAGTGAAATGGTCGTCGAATTCCCAGAGCGTGCGTGCGTTGGCCACGGACCGCAGTGGCTCGAGTTCCTGGTGCCGACTGATCTTTTCGAGGGCTTTCGGGATGAGGGAGCGAAGGAACGCGCGTTCGTAGACCAGGCCAAATCCTTGGCCGATTTGGCGGGAGGCGCGCGCCAGATCGAAGGGAACGGACATGGCCACCGCCGCCGCGACTTTCGAGGTGGTATGCGCGTCGGCTTCGCCGAGGAGTTTGCAGAGCACGTTGCCGCCGAGGGAGACGCCAATGAGGCCGAGCGGCGCCGAGGGGAATTCCTCACGAATTCGTTCGATAGCGAACGCTGTATCGGTCGTTTCGCCCGAGTGATACGATCGAGCGAGGCGGTTTGGTTTTGAACCGCAGGTCCGGAACAAGAGCAGGTCCGCGCCCCAACCTCGGGCGCGGGCTTCGCGGAATATGGCGCGTACGTAATGGGAGTGCAGTCCGCCTTCGAGTCCGTGCAACAGGAGGATGCGCGGCGCCGCGGGGTTGATTGGGTTGGCGGGCTCGAGGCGAGCGAGCTGGAGGAAGTCGCCGTCTGGCGTGTCCCACTCCAGCATGCGGACGATTGGAGTGGGCTCCCTGCGGCCGACGCGACCCCAGAGGGTGGCGCTGTGCGGGTCGGGGAGCCACCAGGCGGGCTGATAGCGGGGCATTTGGTATAGTACGGCCAGAAGGCCCGGCGGAACATCGGGCTGGCTGTTCCGTCCTCAACGGGCGATCATCCCACTCCGCAGCGCCGACTGTTTTCTCCCGCCTCCATCGCATGCTCCGACGTCTCGCTCGAAACCTGACCGTGCAGGTGTTGTTTGCCGTGACGTGTGGCGTGTTGCTCGGCGTGGTCAATCCCGCGTTCGCCAAACAGCTCAAGCCGATTGGCGACACGTTCGTGAATCTGGTGAAGATGGTGATCACGCCGATCATTTTTCTGACGATCGTGCACGGCATCGCCTCAATGGCCGATTTGCGCCGATTGGGGCGTGTGGGTGGCAAGGCGCTGCTCTACTTCGAGTTGGTGTCGACCTTCGCATTGGCGATCGGGTTGTTCGTGGTGAACGTGACGAAGCCTGGCGCCGGTTTGGATGCGACGGCGTTGCCGACCGGAGATATCACGAAGTACACCGCCGCGGGCGCGCAGCAGAGCACGCTCGAGTTCCTGTTGCACATTGTGCCGAGCAATGTCGTTGGCGCGTTCGCGTCTGGCGACCTGCTGCCGGTGGTGTTCTTCTCGGTGCTGTTTGGTGTGGCGTTGACTGCGGTGGGCGAGGCGGGCCGGGATATTGCTGACCTGCTGGTGCGTTTGCAGGCGGTGTTCTTTCGGATCGTGGCGATCGTGATGAAGGTGGCGCCGATTGGTGCCTTTGGTGCGATGGCGTATACGATCGGTACGTTCGGCCTCAAGACCTTGTTGCCATTGGGGCGCTTGATGCTGGATGTGTATCTGACGATGGCTGTGTTCATCTTCGTGGTGCTCGGGCTGATCTGTCGTCTGTACGGGTTTCGCCTGCTGAAGTTCTTGCGTTACATCCGTGAAGAGATCTTGCTGGTGCTTGGCACGTCTTCGTCAGAGGCGGCATTGCCCCGGATGTTGGAGAAGCTCGAGCGGTATGGGTGTGCCAAGCCTGTGGTGGGGCTGGTGATTCCCACGGGGTATTCGTTCAACCTTGACGGCACGAGCATTTACCTGTCGATGGCGGCGATCTTTATCGCTCAGGTGTATCGCGTGGATCTGAGCATGACGCAGCAGCTGACCCTGCTTGGCATTCTGATGTTGACGTCCAAGGGTGCCGCCGGCGTGACCGGGTCTGGGTTCATTGTGTTGGCGAGTACGTTGGCGGCGACGAAGACGGTTCCGGTGGAGGGTGTGGCGTTGCTGTTGGGCGTGGACCGGTTCATGTCGGAGGCGCGCGCGATCACCAATTTGATTGGCAACGGTGTGGCTACGTTGGTGGTGTCGCGGAGCGAGGGTGCGTTTGACGATGCAAAACGTGCTATCGCGGAGCAGTCACCTGACGCGGTCGGTGTCTAGGTGCCGCCGGCGGACATGCAGGTCCAGGTGTTTGGTACGAAAAAGAACCCGGACACGCGGAAGGCGTTGCGTTTCTTTGCCGAGCGTCGGGTGAAGACCCATTTCGTGGATTTCGCCGAACGTGCTGCGTCGCTGGGCGAGCTACGTCGGTTCTCGCAGAAGTTCGGTATCGAGGCGTTGCTGGATCGCGATGCGAAGCGGTTCAGTGAGCTGGGGTTGCGACCGGCGTTGTATGGCGAGGAGAAGTGGTTGTCGATTTTGGCGGACGAGCCGTTGTTGTTGCGTCAGCCGTTGGTTCGAATGCAGCACAAGGTGACGATTGGGAGTCAGGAAGGGGTGTGGAAGGAATGGTTGGGGTAGGAGTGCTTTCGGTGGGGGGCGCGATGAAGCGATGACGGCGCTTTGTGGTCGTTCCCTGATGCTGGGGGCATGTCAGCGCCCAGGCTATTCGATGTGTTTCGCTCGCGAGCGGCGGTTCGGCGGTATAGCCCGCGTACCGTGGCGTCCTACGAGCGGTGGGTTCGCGACTACATCCGGTTTCACGGGAGACGCCATCCGCGCGAACTTCGTGCCGGCGCGGTTCGCGACTACCTGACGTACCTCGCTGTAGAGCGACATGTCGCGTCGTCTACGCAAAACCAGGCGCGTGCTGCGTTGCAGTTTCTGTATCGCGACGTGCTTGACGAGCCGTTGGCACTCGTGGACGGTGTGGCGCCGGCGAAAGTGCGCCCGTCAGCTTTTCAAGCACGCGCTGGACGTCCCGACGAGAGAGCACGTTGGGGAGCTGCTGGGGCACTTTCG
>JANNEV010000337.1:0-3228 GCA_031379145.1 Gemmatimonadaceae bacterium | reverse complement strand
GCGCGGCGAGATCGTGAAAGGCGGCTTCCGCATGCAAGGCACGTTTAACGAAGTCACCAACGATGGCAAAGTCGAGGTGATGATCGGCTGTCACTCGGTGGGCGACCGCGGGCATGGCAGCGGTCCGTCCATCGCGGCATTCAATCCGCGGCAGCTCACGTTTCCGATCAAGGCGTTCAATCCCTTTTCGATTGAACTCTTCGCCTGGACGCCCGCCGCAGAATGGAATGGCGCAAAGGTGCGCATTCCACTCGAGGACGATGCGATCGTGACGTCGCGTGGCGTGGAGTGGCTCTATCCGGTGAACTCCCGCATTCTGCTGGTGCGCTGACGGATTGCTGCGCGCGACGGTCTTGCGGCTGCTGTTCCCGTCCTGGGCGTTTTTCGACGTGGCGGGAGCGTCACCGGTACTCGAGATACGACAGTGCCGACCCAATGGCACCGTCGGCCCGTGGCTGCCGGTGGTGCGAGCAGAGCCGCGACGTTGGTGGCAGATGGTCTTCAACCCGTCGGGGACGCGCACCCTCGCCGAACAGACGCTGGTAGAGCGGCTGAGCACCGAACTCCAGGCATTGGATGCCGATGCTGCTCTGGACGCACCGATGAATGCCGCCGTCCGAGAGAGCATGATGCTGGTAGCGCACGTGGCGGAGTCTCGAGTTCCGTTGCAGTGGCGCAGTGACGCCGATGCGCGGTGGCAGTGGCACATCGTGATGCTTCACGACGGTGGTGACCTCGAGTGCTATTGCAGCCCGGCGATCCGTTAGTGCTGGTCAGCGAGCATCTCGATGCGCTTCACCTTGCCATCGTGTGGAGCGCTCGCCTGGCTGGCCTCGCCGCGGGCGTCAACGCACTCGAGTTGCTGCGGTTACGCGAATCACTCTCCGAAACCGGCGTGTGGCGAGACTCCACGCTCGCGCCGTCGTGGGGTGCGCTGCGTCTGGCGCTGGTTGCGTCGCGGTTTCGCGTGGTGCTGCTGCTGCAGTTGGCCGGCGCGTGTCTCCTATTCGCGTTTCCCGGTACGCCGCTGGGCGGGGTCGCCGCGCTTGGGCTGTGTGTCACCACACTACTGTCGGCCTCGCGTTTTCGGGGCACCGTCAACGGCGGCAGCGATGCCATGCTGTTTACCGTACTCGGCGGGCTCGCGATCGCTCAGCAGCCGTGGAGTGGTCCGCTACTTCGTGAAGCCGGCTTCCTGTATGTGGCCGCGCAGCTGTCACTTTCATATGCGCGGGCCGGGTTCGTGAAAATTCGCGAGCGTACGTGGTGGACCGGTGCCGCGATGGCGTCGTTTGTTGCGCTTCCGGCCTATGGCGTTCCGGCATGGGTTCCCAGCGATCGCGGGCTGCTGCGGGTGGCTGGCGTGGGCGTGCTGTGTTTCGAGTGCCTGTCGCCGCTCGCCTGGGTGGGCCCGGTAGCCTGCAACGTCGTGATTGCCGCAGCCGTACTCTTTCACGGTGGAGCAGCGGCGGTGTTCGGCCTCAACCGATTCCTGCTGGCGTGGTGCGCGGCGCTTCCGGCGCTCTGGTACGCAGCGCAGCGCGTGGCTTAACCCGAATCCCGTCTCGCCAAGCGCGGCCCCGTGCTGCATCGTTGTCTCCTCGTGAAGCCCCGCCATTCGTCGATCGCCATAGGCCACTGTCATTCAGGACGCCACGGGCGACGCCCTACGCCACCAGCCGCACACGTTTCCCGCACCTCCCCACGCCAGGAACCCTGCCGATGCCCTCGATTCCGCCGATTCGCCCGCTCGTCGTCCGTGCCGCCGCTGCAGCTGCGGCCGGCATGGCGTTCGTGACCGTGCTCGCCGCACCATTGTCCGCTCAGACTGCCGCGGCGCCAGCCGGTCGCAACATGGGTGGCGGCAATTGCGCCAACAATCCTTACAACTGTCCGGACGCCGCGAATCCCATTCCTTCGCCCAACACGATCTGGCTGGAAGAGATGACGTGGATGGACGTGCGGGACGCGATGAAGGCTGGCAAGACCACGGTGATTATTCCCACCGGTGGCATCGAGCCCAACGGGCCGTGGCTCGCGTTGGGCAAGCACAACTACGTGCTGCACACCAATTGCGACGCAATCGCCCGCAAACTGGGCAACGCGTTGTGTGCGCCGATCGTCAAGTTCGTGCCGGAAGGTGGCATCGAGCCACCCACCGGACACATGACCACGCGCGGCACCCTCAGTCTGCGCGAAGCCACCTTCAAGGCACTCCTCACGGATCTGCTGGCCAGTCTCAAGGCGCACGGCTTCGAGAAGATGATTCTGATTGGCGACAGCGGCGGAAACCAGGGTGGTCAGCGCGCGGTGGCCGACTCTCTCACCAAGGAGTGGAAGGGCACACCAATTGTCGCGCATATTCAGGAGTACTACGACTACGCCAGCGCTGCCGCCTACATGAAGGAGCACGGTATCGTGGATGGCCAGGCCGAAGGCCTGCATGATGATGCGGTCATCTCGCTGAACATGTTCATCGACGACCCGCGTTCCATTCGCTACGACGAGCGCGTGAAGGCCGGCAAGGCCAGCATCAATGGCGTGTCGCTGGCCGACAAGAAAAAGAACACCGAGCTGGCCAAGCAGATTGTCGAGTTCCGCGCCACCACCACGGTCGAAGCGATCAAGAAGGCAATGGCCAACGGTGGCACCTTGCCCGCCCCGCCACGTCGGCCGGGCGCGTAGTCGACGTTGATGGGAGTTCGTTAGCGTCGATCGAGTACCAGATGGCTCGTGCCGCCATCCACATGGAGCCGTACGATGGTTCCGGTATTCGATCCTCGCTCGAATCGCACAATGGCGCCGTCGGCGGCGATGAACTGTTCCGCGCCGTCGATGGCACCGCGATACGTCAACGCCAGTGGCCCGCCGCCCAGCATGGTGAGTGAGAGGCCGCCATTGGATTCCGTCACGGTCGCGGATCGAGGTGCGGTGCCGTAGCTGCCGGAGACTGCGCCTGGCAGCGCGTCCGACATTGCCGCTGCCACCATCGGGCGCGCGCCCAATACGCGTTCCACCAGCTTGACACCGGCCAGCGAGGGCCGCTCGCTTCCCGCGATCATGTTCACCGTCATCGCGATGTGCACGGAATCTTCAGGGAGGTACGCGAGCCACGTGGTGAAGCCGGCGATGCCACCGGTGTGGTAGATCGCCGGGCGTCCGGCCACCTCACCGCGTACTAGCCCCATCGCGTAGCGGAGCGGTGTGCCGTCGTTTGCGCCAGCGCTG
>JANNEV010000329.1:0-2514 GCA_031379145.1 Gemmatimonadaceae bacterium | reverse complement strand
GCCTTGCACGTACAGCACCGCGCGGTCGCCCGACGTCGTCTTGATCAGTCCGACGCAGCGGCCGCTCGCGTCGATGTCCGCCAGGTCCGCCTTCGGTCCGTTCGTGTACAGCGCGGTCGTTCCGCTCCACACGTGCGCGCTCCCAGGGATCGGGAAGCCCGCTCCGGCGTAGCCGGCGCAATCGCCTTGAACCGAGATGCAGCGCGCTTCGCCTTCACCCGGCTGGCCCGGCACGTCGAGCAATTGTAGGCCGACGCCCGGCTCGTAACGCATCGGCTGCGAGTACAGCTTGCCGGGGACGCCGCCCTGACCGGACATTTCGCCCGCTTCGTTGATGTCGCTCGCGCCGCCGTACGTGCCGCCCGGATAGTTGCCGAGCAACTGCAGCCCGTTGACCGCGTCCCAGCGCGTCCATTGCGAGATTCCGGTCGTCGTGCCGCCGCAGACGACCCCCCGGTGTCAGGGTAGTTGTCGGGTCCGAGCTGAGGGGTCCCACCGGTGCGCGTAGCGCATTGGTGGGCTCAGCTGGTCCGCCGCTAGGCGGGCCGCCCCCCATGGGGGGCGCGCGATCCGATTTCTCTCGAGGGGCGAAGGTGATCGATGTTTGTCGCACACGAACGGATTTAGGGCACGGATGATCGAGCGCATGGCAGGACCGGAGGAGATCAGCGCGATGGCGTTGTCTCGCGAGGTCGGGATCTCGCAGCCGACGCTGTCGCGCTGGCTACGCGAAGCTCGTAGCTTTCGCGGAATGTCGAACGCTGAACAGCCGGCCAAGAGCCCTCGCACGTGGACCGCGCAGGAACGTTTCCGAGTCGTCGTCGAGGCCGCTCGTTTGAAGCCGGCGGATCTGGGCGAGTTTCTGCGCCGTGAGGGTCTGCACGAGGCCCAATTGACGGAGTGGACTCAGGCCATGCTGAGCGCCGTGGAACGGCCCGGCAAACGCGGTCCAAAATCGGCGGCGATGGACAAGCTGAACAAGCGCAATCGCGAGCTCGAGCGCGAGATCCATCGCAAGGACAAGGCGCTGGCCGAGGTCACGGCATTGCTCGTACTCCAAAAAAAACTGCGGGCTCTGTGGGGGGACGCGGCCGATGGCACGGACACGCGGAGCGGGACGTGATCTTGGGCCTGGTGGACGAAGCGCGAGCGGCTGGCGCGCGTCAATCCGCGGCCTGCGAGATGATCGACCTGAACGAGCGCACGGTGGAGCGCTGGCGCGCGCAAGGAATCGGTGACGATGGCCGTGCCGGTCCGAAGACCACGCCGAGCAGCAAGCTCTCGGCTGCGGATGAGCAAACAGTGCTGAATCTCGTGAATGAGCCTCGATTTCGCAACTTGCCGCCGAAGCAGATCGTGCCGATCCTGGCCGAGGAAGGTGCGTACGTCGCCTCGGAGTCGACGCTCTATCGCGTGCTGCACAAGCACGCGCAGCAAAAGCATCGACAGGCCTCTCAGCCGCCGCGCAAGCGCCATCGCCCGACGCAATTGGTGGCCACGGGACCGAACCAGGTGTGGAGCTGGGACATCACGTGGATGCCGTCGATCGTGCGCGGGATGTTTTTCCGCGCGTACATCGTGCTGGATGTGTGGAGTCGCATGATCGTCGCCGCCGAGGTGTTCGAGCAGGAGTCCGCAGAACACTCCTGCGTGCTGATCTCGCGTGCCTGCATCGAGTTCGACATCCCCGCTGGGCAACTGTCACTGCATGCCGACAACGGTGGGCCGATGAAGGCCGCGACGATGCTCGCCACGCTGCAGGAACTCGGAGTCGCCAGCTCCTTCAGCCGCCCAAGTGTCAGCAACGACAACCCGTTTTCCGAGTCCGCCTTTCGAACGATGAAGTACCGGCCGGAGTATCCCGATCGTCCCTTCGGGTCGCTCGAGGAAGCGCGTACTTGGCTGCGCAACTTCGTGCGCTGGTACAACACCGTGCATCGACACAGCGCGATCGGCTTCGTCACACCGGAACAGCGTCATCGTGGCGAGGATGTCGAGGTCCTCGAACGACGCCGCGACACCTACACCGCCGCGCGTCGACGCAATCCAGAACGCTGGAGCGGGCCATCCAGGCCGTGGGAGCGACCAAGCGTCGTCACGCTCAACCCGATTCCGATCCAAGACATCGTGCGGGCCACCGCATGATCCAACTTCACCCGACAACTATCTTGATTCTCACCGGAGCACCTGTCTCCGCAGCTAGTCGCGGCTCTCGCAAGCGCGTATCCAGAATCGACCCACGTCGAGTTCCTTGGAATGCGCGGCAGCAAAGATGCAGAACTCTGGAGCAGGGCCGGGCAGGCCGGTTTCCTGCTCGTCACCAAGGACGGAGATTTTCACCGCTTGAGTGTCATGCTCGGCCCACCACCGAAAGTGATCTGGGTTCGCCTCGGGAATTGCACAACGCGAGAGATCCTCGAACTGCTGCTCCGTGAGCGGGACACAATCGCGCGGTTCCACGAGGACTCCGATTCTGGCTTCCTCGCCATTGGCTAGGCTGCTTCGAAGGTCGAG
>JANNEV010000306.1:0-2148 GCA_031379145.1 Gemmatimonadaceae bacterium | reverse complement strand
ATTACTTCGAGTACAGTTCGACGACGAGCTGTTCCTGCGCCGCGAGTGGAATCGCCGTACGCGCCGGCTTCTCCAACACGCGACCGCTGAACGACTCCTTGTCCACCGCGATCCACGACAGTGAGGTACCGCGACCACTCTGCTCGAGCGCCGCCTGCACCAGCACCAATTCGCGCGACGACTGCTTCACGCGAATTTCCTCGCCTGGACGCACCTGATACGACGGCACGTCGAGGATGCGCTGCTTGACCTCGATATGACGGTGACGGATCAGCTGACGCGCTGCCTTGCGGCTGGGCGCGAAGCCCATGCGGTAGATCACGTTATCCAGACGCGTTTCCAGCGCCGCCAACAGGTTGTGACCCGTGATGCCTGGCGACGACGAGACGCGCTCGAACGTGTTGCGGAACTGCTTTTCGGAGATGCCGTACATGCGCTTGATCTTCTGTTTCTCGCGCAGCTGCTTGGCGTACTCGGAAAGCTTCTTGCGACGCGCTGTCGCCTGACCGTGCTGGCCGGGCGCATACGGACGACGTTCCACCGGGCACTTCTCGGTGAAGCACTTGGTGCCCTTGAGAAACAACTTCTGTCCTTCGCGGCGGCACTGACGGCAGCTCGGACCGGTATAGCGAGCCATGGTCAGACCCTCCGACGCTTAGGGGGACGGCAGCCGTTGTGCGGAATGGGGGTCACGTCACGAATGGACTTGACCTGCAGGCCGGCCGCGGCGAGCGCCTGAATCGCGGACTCGCGGCCACTACCCGGCCCCTGCACACGCACGTGGACGCGTCGCACGCCGGCGGTGAGCGCCTCACGCGCGCACTGCTCGGACGCGACCGTCGCGGCGAACGGTGTGGACTTCTTCGACCCCTTGAACCCGGCCTTGCCGGACGAGCCCCATGACACGGCATTGCCGTGCATGTCGGTGATCGTGATCGTCGTGTTGTTGAACGTGGCGCTGACGTGGGCGATACCTTCGGCCTCGACGACGCGCTTGGTTTTCTTCGCGGTAGCCATGGGTTACTTGGTCACCTTCTTCTTGCCCGCAATAGCGCGGCGCGGCCCCTTCTTGGTGCGCGCGTTCGTGTGCGTACGCTGACCGCGCGTGGGAAGCCCGCGCCGATGACGCGTGCCACGATAAGAACCGATGTCCATCAAACGCTTGATGTTCATCGCGACTTCGGTGCGCAACGCACCCTCGACGCGATGATTGCGCTCAATCTCTTGACGGAGCTTGTTGACATCCGCGTCGTTCAGATCGCGAATGCGCTGCGCCGGACTCACACCGGCTGCGGCCAGAATCCGCTGCGCCATCGCGCGGCCAATTCCGAAAATGTAGGTAAGTCCGATCTCGACCTTTTTGTCGCGCGGGAGATCGACGCCTGCGATACGTGCCATATGTGAGCGCTCCCCTTAGCCCTGACGCTGCTTGTGCTTGGGGTTACGCTTGCAGATGATGCGAGTCACGCCCTGTCGCTTGACGACCTTGCAGTGCTCACAAATGGGATTAACGCTGCTGCTAACTTTCACGGGATACCTCGACGCGTCAGCGTCGACGGAGCCTCCCGCACCAACATACGTTGGCCGGCTGGACTCCCCATGTGTTCATCACGCGTGATGCATCGCGAAGCACCTTCCGACCGAGCTCGCTCGATGGAACTGCTTCCGATCCCGCGCACGCGTGAAGCGATGTGACCGGCGGGTCGGCCTACGAATTCCTGCCCGCGCATTCGATTTCTGTCCGCAACACACGGAGAAAACCGAACCCGAAAATAGGCAAGACCTGAATCCTAGAAGACTTAGGCCACTTCGGCAAGTGCCGAACGGACGGCATTCATGGCAATTTTCGGATCGGGCGCGCTCGTGACTGCCCGGCCCAAGACCAGCCAGCGGGCACCGGCGGCCGCAGCGGCGGTCGGCGTCATAACCCGGCGCTGATCGTGTGAGTCTCCCCCGGTCAGCCTGATTCCGGGAACCAGCAACCCCAGCGACTCGCCAAACGCGGAGCGCACCGCGGCTGCCTCGTGCCCCGAACACACCACGCCGACGGCGGATCCCTCACGGGCGACTCCCGCCAAGCGCAGGACCTCGTCTTCAACCACGATCCCGCTCCGGCCCCAGGCCTGACCGAGCCCACTCGCATCCATG
>JANNEV010000299.1:0-8572 GCA_031379145.1 Gemmatimonadaceae bacterium | reverse complement strand
CCATGTTGCAGCAGGAATGGAACGTGTCGGTCGAGACTGCCATCGAAATGGAAGCGCAGGCGCAGGCGCTGTGCATGGGTACGCAGGACTTCAAGCGTGCGTTCGACGCGTTTGCGGCCAAGGCCACCCCCGTCTTCGAGGGCAACTGATCATGTCGGCACCTGCACACTGGTCGTGGCCGTTTTTCGAAGACTCGCATCGCGCGCTGGCCGCATCGGCAGCGAGGTGGGCGGCGGAACAGCATGTCGAGACATCCGACGTGGACGTGGCCTGTCGGGAGTGGGTCCGACGCCTCGGCCGCGCTGGATATCTTCGCTACTGCGTCCCGCAGCAGTGGGGTGGCGCGCTGCCAGCCATGGACTCCCGCGCACTGTGTCTGTTGCGCGAGACGCTTGCCGCGCATGATGGACTCGCCGATTTCGCGTTCGCCATGCAGGGCCTTGGCTCGGGTGCCATATCGCTCGGAGGCAGCGATGCGTTGCGCGCGCGGTGGTTGCCGAAAGTGGCGGCTGGAGAGGCCATTGCGGCGTTCGCCCTGTCCGAGCCAGACGCCGGCTCGGACGCGGGTGCGATGCGCACCAGTGCAACGCGCAACGCGACCGGGTGGAGCTTGCAGGGGAGCAAGACGTGGATCTCCAACGGAGGCATCGCGGACTTCTACTGCGTTTTCGCCCGATCGGACGCGGCAAGCGGCGGATCGAAGGGAATCAGCGCCTACTGTGTGGCCGCCGATACACCCGGACTCTCGGTGACCGAACGCATCGACGTAATGTCGCCGCATCCGTTGGCGACCTTGACGTTCGACAACTGCGAGGTGCCCGCGGAGTCGCTGCTGGGTGCGGAGGGCGAAGGATTTGCGCTGGCCATGCGCACGCTCGACATCTTTCGAGTTTCCGTGGCTGCGGCGGCCACCGGCTTCGCCCGTCGCGCGTTGCAGGAGACGCTTTCGCACGCCGGCGCACGCGCGATGTTCGGCACGACCCTGTCTGCACAGCCATTGGCGCAAGCCATCCTTGGTGACATGGCCACCGATCTCGATAGCGCCGCACTCCTGACGTATCGCGCGGCGTGGCATCGTGACACGCAGCCGGAGCGCAGCACGTGCGTGGCTGCCATGGCCAAGCTTGGTGCCACGGAGCTGGCGCAGCGCATCGTGGATCGAGCGTTGCAGCTGCACGGCGCTCGCGGCGTCCGCGTCGGTGAGGTGGTGGAGCGCCTGTATCGTGACGTACGCGCGTTGCGCATCTACGAAGGCGCCACCGAAGTCCAACGCCTGCTGGTTGGTCGAGAGATTCTCAAAGCGCATCGTTTGCGTTGAGGAGCACGCATGACATCGCGCACCCATCCTTCCGGACACGTTGACTCTTTTGCGCGCGAGCAGTTGCCGCCGCGCGAGCAGTGGCCTGTGCTGCTGCTCGAGGGGGTGTACGATGCGCCACCGCGATTGAATGCGGCGACGGAGCTGTTGGACAAGGCGATCGCTGAAGGGCACGGTGATCGGGTGGCGCTGGTTACGCCGAACGCCGCCGGTGGGTGGGAGGAGACCACCTATGCGCAGCTCGCTGCTCAGGTAGACGCGCTCGCGCATGTCCTCGTGCAGGACCTGGGTCTGGTTGCTGGCAATCGCGTGCTGCTGCGTGGATTCAACGGCCGCTGGATGACTGCGGCGTGGCTGGCGACGCTCAAGGCGGGCATGGTCGCGGTCACCACCATGCCGATGCTTCGCGCCAGTGAACTGCGCGTGGTCATAGCGCGTGCCAGCTGTACGGCAGCGCTCTGCGACGAGCGGTTGTTGGGAGAGCTGCAGGCTGCCGCCGCTGACAGTCCTGTTTTGCGCTCAATACGGCATTGGGGTGGCGACACGGTTGAACGGTTGGAGCTGGCGCTCTCTCGGCACACGCGCCCATTCGAGGCCTGCCTCACTGCCAGTGACGACGTTGCCCTGATCGCGTTCACGTCGGGAACGACCGGTATCCCCAAGGGGTGCATGCACTTCCACCGCGATGTCATGGCGATGTGCCTCGGCTTCGCCGCGCAGGTGCTGGGGCTCGGTGAGCGAGATCGCTGCATCGGCACGCCGCCCATCGCCTTCACGTTCGGACTTGGCGCCTTGTTGTGTTTTCCCTTGGCCGCGCGAGGCAGCGTGACGCTGTTGGAACGTGCGACGCCCGAGCAGCTGTTGCAAGCGATCGCCGAGACGGGCGCGACGGTGTGCTTTACCGCGCCGAGTTTCTATCGACACATGGGGCTCGCCATTCAGGGCCAGGCGGGCCGCTTCGACACCGCATCACTGCGTGCGTGTGTCTCCGCAGGCGAGGCACTGCCCGATGCCACACGGACACTCTGGCGTGACGCGACTGGCGTGGAGATGCTCGATGGCATCGGCGCCACCGAACTCATACACATCTTCATTGCGGCCGCGGGTAACGACGTGCGTCGTGGTGCAATCGGTCGCGCGGTGCCAGGCTATGAAGTGTGCGTGCTCGATGGCGAGCTGCGACCGGTGCCCAATGGAACCGTGGGGCGTCTCGCCGTACGCGGCCCCACCGGTTGTCGATACCTCGCAGATGAACGGCAGGGCGCGTACGTGCAGCAGGGATGGAACCTCACGGGCGACGCGTGCCGGATGGACGACGATGGCTATGTCTACTTCGAGGCACGAACCGATGATCTGATCGTGTCGTCCGGCTACAACATCGGCGCGCCGGAAGTGGAGTCTGCCCTGCTGCAGCATGACGCGGTAGTTGAATGCGCCGTGGTCGGTGTACCCGACGTGGAGCGAGGGCACGCGGTGAAGGCCTTTGTGGTGTTGCGGCCGGGCTATGAAGCAAATGTCGCGCTGACCAAGGCGCTACAGGACCATGTGAAGGCCATCATTGCGCCGTACAAGTATCCCCGCCACGTGGAGTTCCTGGCGTCACTGCCCAAAACGGACACCGGAAAACTGCAGCGATTCCGACTCAAGGAGACGTCATGATCCATCGCATCCTGCAGCCAGAGGGTTGGCAGCGACCACGGGGATACTCCAACGGCATTTCAGCGCGCGGTCGACAGATCCACGTGGCCGGCCAGATCGGATGGAACGCCGCTGAGCAGTTGGTGAGCAACGACCTCTTGGCGCAGGCTCGACAGGCGCTGTCCAACATTCTGGCGGTGCTGGCATGCGACGGCGCAGGCCCCGAACACGTGGTCCGACTGACGTGGTACGTGGTGGACCGCGATGCCTACGTGGCCAACGGCAAGGCGCTCGGCGAGGTGTATCGCGAGATCATGGGTCGCAATTTTCCCACCATGTCGGCGGTGCAGGTGAGTGCGTTGATCGAGCCCGGGGCCGTGGTGGAG
This sequence comes from Gemmatimonadaceae bacterium, assembly GCA_031379145.1. Taxonomy (GTDB): domain Bacteria; phylum Gemmatimonadota; class Gemmatimonadetes; order Gemmatimonadales; family Gemmatimonadaceae; genus Gemmatimonas. The sequence continues at coordinate 5,230 of JANNEV010000299.1, read as the reverse complement.
ATTGAGGCCACGGCAGTCGTTCCCGACGGCGAAGTGGACAGCGCGCAGGGTCACGGATGACGCCGACCATCGACACGCGTGATGTCGACGTGGATGCGTCGGGGAACGGCGTGGTGGTGCTCACGATCGTCCGTCCGGCGGCGCGGAACGCGCTCCGGCATCAGACGATGATCGAACTGGCGGACGCCATTGACGCGGCGGATGCGGACGAAAGCGTGCGGTGTGTCGTCATCGCGGGCAACGACAAGAGCTTCGCGGCTGGAGCCGATCTCACGGAGATGGCACTGCTCGATGGACCGTCACTGCTCCAGCACCCACGCACGCTGGCGTGGCAGCGTATCTGGCGCGCTGGCTGTCCGATTGTCGCGGCTGTCGAGGGCTGGGCGCTTGGCGGTGGATGTGAGCTGGTGCTCAGCTGCGATATGGCTGTTGCCGGAAGCGCGGCTCGCTTCGGGCAGCCCGAGATCACCCTGGGTTGGATGCCTGGTGCCGGCGGGACACAGCGTCTGGCCCGGACCGCAGGGAAAGCCACCACCATGCAGCTGGTATTGACCGGCGACTTCATCGACGCGGCCGCGGCACTCAACGCGGGAATCGTGTCGGAGGTCGTACCTGAGGGAGAAGCGTTGGCTCGCGCTATTGCGATCGCCGAGCGCGTTGCGGCGCAGCCCCGATCGGCGACGCGGCTGGCCAAGCAGGTGGTGCTCCGTGCATTCGAGACGCCGCTCAGCGACGGACTGCGTGAGGAGCATGCGGCCTTTCGTGCGCTGACGTCGAGTGCAGAACGTGCCGAGCGCATCGCCGCGTTCCTGCAGCGCTCGGCACGCTGACACGAGACGGCGATGTCCGAGCGGATGCGCACTGATGAAGGCGCGCCGCTGCACGATGTGCAGGGCGAGCGTGTGGTGCGCGCCACGCCGCAGCCGATCGTGCTGGTGGGGGGACGGAGTGAGCGCTTCGGTCGCGACAAGTTGCGCGAGCCAGTGAGCGCGGATGGCTTGGAGTGGATGGTGGATCGCCCGATTCGCGCGTTGCGCGAAGTATTCGGTGCCTGTGTTGCGGTGGTCGGCAATTGCGACCCAGCCGTCGCCGCGCGCGCGGACCACGCCATACGTGATCGGTATCCCGGTACCGGCCCTGCTGGCGGCGTTCTCGCAGCGTTGGAGCACTATGGTACGGATGTCTTTGTGCTTGCCGGCGATTTGCCGAACGTGACCGCGAGCGCGGTACGCACGCTCCTCGATGCGGCAGCAGCGACGAGCAGCGCCGCGGGCGTGTGGGTTGTGCTCGCTTCCTCCAACGGAGTGCAGCCGTGCATCGGTCTCTACCGCCAAGCAGTTCGAGTTCACTTGGCCGAACGCGTTCACGGTGGTAACGGACGACTGTTCGACCTCGCGCCGCCTGGGCGGCTGCTCCTGGTGCCCATTCCAGAGCAGGAGGTGGTGAACGTGAATGTGAATGTGAACGACGCTGGTACGTTGCCCGGGGGATGATACGCGGCCGTAGCGCTGGAGCGCTGGCTCCACCGCACGTGCTCCTCGCCGGTAAACACCAGCGCGCCGTCACGTTAACTGAACAGTATTGGCTCCAGGCGGGCGCCGGCGACTCTACCGCTTCACTACGATCGCGACCTCGTCAGCCTCGACCCGAATCTCTCCGGTCGTCACAGTCACGACCGCTCGAGCGAGCCAGTCAGCGGCTTGATCGGGGATCACGGTGTTCGCCGTGAGCCAGCGACGCACCGTCCGCTCGTCGCGCCCCAGCACGGTCCGCCCAAACTCGGCGATCGAAAGTCCCGAATCCGCGATGAGTTGCGAGAGGCGCGCGCGCGCATCGGCGCTCTCGTCTTTCGGCCTTGGCAGGGGAGACACGGACATTGGGGGATGGGTGAAGGGGCTACACGCCGAGCGGCGACCCGCGGGCTTGATGCTCATCCTGTCCTCTGGGCAGAAGACCCCGGGATGGGTGTGTGGTTATGGCACACCATCGGCTGCTGTGAACAATAGCGGGCATATGCCCGCATTACAACGGCTAACTTAACCCTAGGGGTTAAAGCACCCTATTGCCCTTTTGGTCTTTGGGTTGTATTGTACGTCATGCGAGTGACCTACCGCCACGGCGACCTAGAACGATTGGAACGCGAGAAAGCGTTCACGGCAGGATTCGGATCAGACGTCGTGAAGGCGTTTCGCAAGAAGATCGGGTTTCTGCGTCAGGCGATGGACGAGCGCGATATCTACGCCATGAAGAGCCTGCACTTCGAGAAGCTAAAGGGCGACCGCGAAGGGCAACGCTCCATCCGACTGAATGACCAGTACCGCCTGATCTTGGAAATTGAAACCGATACCGAAGGCAAGCTGGTCGTGGTGGTCGAGATCGCGGACTACCACTGACCGGCCGAGCGTGACCCGTCACTCACGACGACTACGACCAGCGAACACCGCCATTCCCAACACCACGACCAACACCAGACCGACGACGCGACCAACACCACGACCAACACCACGACCAACACCACGACTGACGATTCGACCCACGACGAGCAGCACCCAATTCACGACGAGAATTCTGACAAATCTGAGGACCACGAGATGACGACCCACGCTGCGGAGGTGTTTTCGCCGGGCGAGTACTTGCGCGACGAACTGGAGGCGAGAGGCTGGACGCAGGAAGAGTTTGCGGAAATCCTCGGCAAGTCGATCAAGCAGGTGAACGAGGTCCTGCAGGGCCGTTCGACGATTACGCCCCCCTTCGCACAGGCACTCGGCGCCGCGCTCGGCACGAGCGCAGAGCTGTGGCTCAACCTCGACAACGCCTATCGCTTGGCGAACGCCGAGCCTGTCCCGTCGACGATCGAGCGTAAAGGGCGACTCCGCAGCGAGTTCCCGGTGCGCGAGATGCAAAAGCGCGGCTGGATTCCGAAAACCGATTCCGTCGATGATCTCGAGCGCTCGGTCTTCTCGTTCTTCGACGTCACTGGCTATGACCAACAGTCGCCGCTCGCCTGTGCGGCCAAGCGGTTCGAGTACTCGAGCGACTTGACGCGCGAGCAGGAAGCGTTCGTGCTCCGCGTGCGACAGCTCGCCCTGCACGTGCAGGTAGCGACCTACCGCGAGGCCGCGCTGCGCGAGTGCATCACGGCTTTTCGGAGCTTGTTGCCATCGCCCGAAGAGATCCGACAGGTGCCGCGTTTGCTCGCAGACGCGGGAGTCCGCTTTGTTATCTGCGAGCCGTTTGCGGGCTCGAAGATCGACGGGGTGTGCACCTGGCTGGATGCGCAGTCGCCGGTCATCGGCATGACACTCCGGATGGATCGTATCGACAACTTCTGGTTCGTGCTCCGGCACGAGTGCGAGCACGTGTTGCGTCGCGACGGAATCGCGGATGGCATTGCCGGCGCGGTTGTGGACGATGATCTGAACGACGGTTCCGTTGAATCACTGCCGGAACATGAAGTCGCCGCGAACGCGGCCGCGAGTGAGTTCTGTGTCCCCGAGGAGCGTCTCACCAACTGGATGGCGCGCGTCGGTCCGTTGTTCTCGCGTGATCGTGTGATCGGGTTCGCCGAGATACTGGGCGTGCATCCGGGCATCGTGGTGGGGCAGCTGCAACGCCGCATGAATCGCTGGGATCTCTTCCGGCAGCTGTTGGTCAAAGTGCGACATCTGGTGGCGCCCTTCGCGCTCACCGATGGATACGGACACGTCATCGCATAGGAGAGCGATCGATGGGATACTACAAAAGCTGTCGCAGTTCTTCGCCGAGTACGAAGCCGAAGGACATCCGATGCCGGCGGAACTCGCCGACGTCGCTGACTGGGCGATGGAGACGGGACGGTGGAAGCCACCGCTCGAGTTGGCGCGCCGGAAGCTCGTCGAAGATATTGCGCGCGCCTTGCGCGAAGAGTATTTCACCGATGACGAAGGGAACCGGGTGCGCGCGAAGCATCCGGCCTCGGTCCGCAAAGGCGGCGCGCAGTTCCATCTGTGGCAGGATGCCCGGACCGCGACGCACGCGCACATGACCGCCGCGTTCGCGGGGCGACGTAACGGGGTTGTCGGTGATCTCAAGCAACTGAAGACCGACGTCGATTGGTACAATCGTTTTCACGCGGAACGGCCGCGCGTGCAGCTCGTGCTCGACTTCTCTGACGACATCGCGGAACTCGAGGCCGCGGAAGCGAAAGCCCGGAAGATGCGTCGCCGGACACCACCCGCGCCGAGCACAGAAGGCGGAACGCAGGCTGCATAATTCCCGCGTACGCCGCTGCACGTCATGCGGAGGCGGAACGCCCGATCGCCGGAATGCGCACCGCCTTCAGCCCGGTCGCCTGCTCCCATCGCGCCACGATGACGTCGCAGTAGTCGCGGCCGAGTTCGATCAGGCGTGCCCGGTGCCCTGGGGCCCTGCACGCCATCAGGGTCGACGCTGGCCCACCGAATTGATCGAGCACCAGTGCGCGGCCGCCGAAGCACGCGTGCGCAGCGCCTCCCTCGAGCCAGGCAAGATTGCGATCTCATTGCGCATCGAGCGCGATGTGATCGAGGCCTGTGGGGTTACCGGGTGCGGATGGCAGACGCGTATGTACGACTCGCTGGCGGTGGCACGAACGAAACCGGTAGACGGTGATCCGCTCGAGCGCATCGAGCGCGGGTTGGAGCACGCGCTGGAGATGGTCCGGGCTGTGTTAAAGAACCAACGGGTGGTTGTCGTTTCGTAAACCGCCGTACGCCGTTGCCGGTTCACCGACATCCTCCGAGGATGTAGCAAAACAGGAATCGCGTTGCGGCGACGCAGGTTGTGAGTTCCGCATTCTCCGTGTGTCCACGCGAGCGGACGTGAGAATCGACTGCCGAGTGTTGGCTGTCGTTGGGTTGACAGGTCACCGCTTCACCACAATCACGATCTCATCGGCCTGCACATGCACGACGCGTTGCTCTGCGCGTGCATCGACGCGCTGTAGATCGTCGAGCAGCCACTCCGCGGTGACCGACGGAATCGAGTCACCACGTAGCCAGGACTGCACGGCCTGGTGAAGTCATCGCCAGCCCAGTCGGCACTTGGTGTATTCCGGGATAGCTGGTTAACATGTAAGCATGAAAGCCACTATTGAGTTCGACGACGCGCTCTACCGGCGCCTCAAGGTCGAAGCTGCCCGCCGTGGCCGAACGGTCCGTGATCTCGTGGCGGAAGCCGTGACGCGTGCGCTGGACATGCCACCAGAGAGCCC
>JANNEV010000288.1:0-2558 GCA_031379145.1 Gemmatimonadaceae bacterium | reverse complement strand
GCCGTCCCAATTGATAGGAATACGACGAGAATCTGCCGAAACGCACTGTTCAACAATGCTGAACGTGTTCGCGCGGAGTTTTTGCGCGACGCGGGACCTTCACCGGAGGTGCGTTGAGGCTTTTTCTACAACCTCAACGCTGGCGGTCTGCTGCAGCGCCTCTCATAAATTGCGCGCGCAGCGCGCATTCCGCCATGCGCTGTCAGCAGCAGCGCGAGGTTAGAATGCATCGAAGTGATTTGGAGGTCGCACCGCCGAAGCGCTCTTCAGGGATCGCCTAGTGATCGGCCGCGCTCACGACGTGGACGCAGGACGCGACCGGCTAGATCACGCCAGATCGATAAGTCCCACGCGCCGTTCGCCGCGGCGCTGGTCGAAGGCGCGACGAAGAGCACGGTTCGACCGTATCTGACTGGTTGCACGCCGTATTCGATGCTCTTCGTACCGAGAAACTCTTGCGCCGCGCGCTTGCCATTGAAGCACATGTATCGCGGCTGAAAACTCATGAGCTTGGTGCGGAGCATCAGAACATTTACGAAGCGAAAATGCAGATCACGATCGTTGCCGGCATTCTCCTTCACGAGGTCCGTCAAGCCGATACGGTACTCGAGGAGCCGCTCGTAATGCTCCGGCGCGATCTCCTCGGGCGTGAGGCCAACTTCGGCCAGCGTTCGCCAGAAGCGATTCCCCGCACCGGCATAGTATGCCCCAACGTTCGCCGAGCAATTGCCGACGCCCGTTCCGCATACCACAAGATCAAGGTGACGGGTCAGGAGATCTGGCAGCATCGATAGTGATGGAAATGCATTCTAACGCTCGCGTTCTGCAGCAAACGCCCACACGGAGGCAAGCGGGGCGTTCGCTCCTTCCCTTCAGGCTACAGCGGACGCCCCGCGGTCGCCACACCGATGCCCGCAGCGTTTGGCTGCAGCAACGCAAGGTTAGAATGAGCGTAGGTCCCGGCGACGGTCTGGTCGCGTGCGCGTACTTGTAATAACCTAACCGCTTGGTTACCGTTCCCCATGCCCACGGTGCTGGACGCCAACGGATTTCAGGTGCGCGTCCTGCTCCCGCCCCGGGAACATGGGCCGCCGCACGTCCATGTGCACAGGGGTGGCGGGGAAGTGGTCATTTGCTTGCCGGACGGCGAGGCCCCCCTCGCGATCCGGACGATCCATGGGCTCAAGGCCGCTGACGTCCTGGCGGCGTTTCGGCTCGTGGAGGCGCACTTGGAGCCGCTCCAGGCGGCGTGGAGACGATATCATGGCTAAGCCCGCGATCAGTGACGCCGAGATCCTCGCGCAGATTCCTGCCGCACGAGCACGCGATGCGCAGGACCGGAAGCAGGGGCGACGGGCCACGAGCGCCCGCTACGACCGCCGTGCGGAGCGCGTGGTCCTCGAGCTGACGAATGGCTTCCTCTTTGCCTTCCCCATCCGTGCGATCCCCGAACTACGCGCCGCGACCCCGACGCAGCGCGCGGCGGTGATGGTCAACCGCGGCGGCAGCGCGCTCCGCTGGGAGGCGTTGGATGTGGACCTGAGTGTCGCGGGGCTCTTGCTCTCCGCCGTCGGTGCGGACGAGCGGCGGCGCGATGTCGCCCGCATGCTCGGCCAAGTGACCTCAGCCACCAAGGCGGCCACCTCGCGGGCGAACGGCGCAAAGGGCGGTCGGCCGAAGAAGACCGCGACCCCGGTTGCCGGCGCCAAGACCGCGCAGGTGCGCACCCCCTCACAGCGGGTCGCCTCAACCCTGCGTCGCCAAGGCCCCAGCGACTAGACCGACGCGGGGGGCGCGCCGCGATGCACGGTACGGCACCATCGAGCTAGCCGCATTCTAACGCTCGCGTTCTGCAGCAGGGCGTTCCCACCAATCGCGACCAGTGAGCGCAGCGAACAGGGAGCCTTCCTTTTGCCCTGCCTGCAGCAACGCAAGGTTAGATTTGCCAGCCCCGACGCGGCGGGCACGCGGCGATCCGCGCACGAACGCGCGGGCGCCCACCAAGGGCTGGTCCTCGCCGACCGGCGACCCGCCCGTCGACGACGAACCTACCGCAGATCGAGCGAATTCACACACGAGGGGACGACCACGCCGCCGGGGTCGCGGTCCGGCGCATCGAGGCGCGGCATGGTGGGCACGGCGCTGGTGTCCCGACGTCCGACCGGCATCGGACACAAGACGACCGGCACGGACCCTCGCGAGAACGCCGCGTCGGTCGGCGCGCGCACGACCACCCTGGCCTCGCGCGTGAACGACGGACGCGGCGGCCACTGCACATCGCGCACGTCGGTCTGCATGTCTGGCGCGAGACCGAGACGCAAACGAAGCGGCGCACTGCGGACCGGTTCGAGCGGACGGACACTGCCGAACAGTCCCGCCGCAGATGGCAGCGTGAACGCGCGGCGCGGCGCCAACGCGGGCGTGCTCGAGATCGCCACAAGCAGTACGCCCAGCCACGCGCGCTGCTGCCGCTGAAGAGCGCATCGTACCGGCATCAGAGACTCCAAGCTGAGAAGGAATGCAAAGGGGCATGGCACGCAGTTCTTGGCAATCTAACG
>JANNEV010000274.1:0-1938 GCA_031379145.1 Gemmatimonadaceae bacterium | reverse complement strand
CGCCTTTGGGTTGGATCTGGGTTCGCTGGTCGAACGCCGCCGTTGGTTGCGCTCTGCTAAGCGCTTGTCGGTGGGGCGTCGAGAGCAGCCAGCTGCGTGCGGTTCGCGACGCCGAGTTTGGCGTACGCATGCGAGAGGTGGGTCTTCACCGTCTCACTCCCCATGAGCAACTCCTTCGCGACTTCGGCATTCGAACGACCGATCCGGGCGAGGTCGACGACTCGGCGTTCCGTCGGAGTGAGTGACGTCCAACCAATTGTCGGGCGCTGTCGTTCACCCCGGGCCCGTTGGGCGTACTCGACGGCCTCGTCGATGGACAGGCGACCGCCCTCATCGAATGCGGCTTGGAACGCCTCGTCGCCAAGGGCGGCGCGTGTGGCGGCCATGTCTGCGTCGAGCATCGACCTGATGGGTTCGGTGCGAGCCTTGAGCGGGTGAGATTCGCGCTTTGCATGCGCTGCGCCGCCAAAACGAGCGGCGTGCTGCCACGAGCCTTGCGCCGCAGCCAGACTGGCCAGCATGTCCATGGCGTCGACCACGTCGCGGATCATTTCGTTTTGAGCGGCGAGGGCCAGGCTTTCGTGGACGATCGCCTCTGCGATGACGATCTTCCCGTCGTGCCGGGCGAGGATAGCGTTCACGGTGCACACCGAGAAGAGCGCCCAGGCGGTCGGGACAGTCGTTCCTCGCTCGATACGCTGGCGAGCTCCGTCCAGATCTCCCAGCGCCAGGGAGGCGAGGGCAGCATCCACGTGCCAGCGCGCCCACGGCATCGGCAGGCGTGCCGCAGCCTCGTCGGCAACGGTGAGGGCGCGTTGGAGTTCGCCGCGCAGGAACAGAGAACGAATCACGTTGCCGGTCATCTGGATTGCGCCGAAGTAGTTCTCCGCCTTCTCCATCTGTATTGCGAGCGCCTCGGATGCGTCGGCGCTCGGAACGTCCAATCCGAAATCGGCGGCAAGTGTGATGGGGATCGAACTGAGCAATCCCCTACTGCTCGGCTCGGAGCGCCGAAGCTCGTATGGGCTCCCGGGCTGGATCGCCGCCTGCATCGCATGGTGATCAGCGGTCGCCAAGCTCAATCCGGCGCGCCACGAATTCCATTGCATGGTGAGGAACGGGCTGGCGAGCTCGCGGATCTTCGGTTCCGCAACGGCGAGCGCTTCGCGAACCAGGGGCATCTTGCCCAACGCTGTGTAGATGACAGCGCGGTGCAGGAGCGCTTGGGCCTCCCCGTAGAGATCACCCGCCGCTGCACAGTCGGCCACCGCCTGTTCAACGATGAGCACGGCGGCTTCGGGAGCGACCGGAGCCATCGTATTGGCGAGGAGGAGCCGTGAACGCCCGAGGGATCGGCGATCGCCGACGCTCTCCGCCAGGTCGGTCGCGGCCTGTGCATCGGCCGGTGCCAATAAGAAGTTGCCTACGAAGATCAAGTGCATGCTGCGAGCAGCCAATAGCCGGGCGCAGAGGCCCCGCTGTCCGTCACCGATCGCATCGAGCGCGGATGTGGTCCACGTCCTCCCGTCGGCGGCGAGTTCGGCGGCATTCCAGAACGGTCCGAGGTTCAGGGCCATCTCCGCCAGGGCGACCGCCTCGCCAGTCGTGAGGAGCTGCCGCATCGCCAGCGCAAGGTTGTCGCGCTCCGGAAGAAGTCTTGCCACGCAAGCGTCCTGTTGGGACGTCTCGGCAAGCGGACCCACGGCGGCCGCCAGCTGCGCGAACCACGCCGTGTGCTGCGAGACGACTGCTTCGAGTTCGTCGTCGAACGTGGCCAGCTGTCTCGCGGCAAACTGTCGAACCGTTTCCAGCAGCTGATACCTGGCGATGCCACCGCCGTCGTGCACGCGAACGAGCGACTGGTCGATCAGGCGCTCGAGCCCATCGAGCACGTCGATCGCCGCCAACGATGAACCATGCGCGCATACGGCTTCGGCC
>JANNEV010000273.1:0-2144 GCA_031379145.1 Gemmatimonadaceae bacterium | reverse complement strand
CACACGCCGGACGCGCTGGATCGAGCGCTGCGGGCCGTGAGACCGTTCACGCGTTCATCTTCCCCCGACGCCGAGTCGGTCGACGCCTCGCCCGACGGTCGACTTATCGTGCTGTTTGGTTGCGGCGGTGACCGCGATCGCGGGAAGCGTCCGGAGATGGGTAGGATCGCGGAAGCGCTCGCGGACGTCGTCATTTTGACGAGCGACAATCCGCGAACGGAGGACGCCGAGCAGATCCTTGATGACATTGAGGCGGGAATGCAACGCAAGGACCATCGACGGCTCGCGGATCGACGCGACGCCATTGCAGTGGCACTCGACATTGCCCGGCCGCACGACGTGGTTTTGCTCGCCGGGAAAGGGCACGAGACGTATCAGATTCGCGGCACCGTGTCCTATCCGTTCGACGAGCGCGCGATTGTTGCGTCGTTGCAGACGGCGATCGGGTCCACCTCGACGCTGCTGTCATGACGTCCTTCAGAACTGCCGGCACCGCAGTCGTCGCCGCGACGCCGGTGCTGCCGGTGCAGCCGCATGCGTACTGGACGCTTGAGCGGGTGGCGCGAGCGCTTGGCACGGGTCCGCGAACGGCGACGCCGCTTGCCGGTATCTCCACGGACACCCGGACCATGCGTCGCGGCGACCTGTTTGTTGCGTTGCGCGGCGAACAGCATGACGCACACCAATTCCTGGCGGCCGCGCGCGATGCGGGAGCAGCCGCGCTCGTCGTGGATGATGGCTTGGCGGCGGTCGGACTTGGGCTCCCGGTGTACGTCGTGCCCGACACACTCGTAGCGCTCGGTCAGCTGGCCACCGCTTGGCGTCGGGCATGGGGGCGTAGCGTCATCGCGGTGGCTGGTTCCAACGGAAAGACCAGCACCAAGGAGTTGCTCAAGGCCGCGCTTTCTCGAACGCTTATGGTGCACGCGACCGTCGGGAACTTGAACAATCTCATTGGGGTGCCGCTCACGCTGTTGGCGATTCCACCGGAGGCGGAGCTGGCGGTGGTGGAAGTTGGAACGAACACCCCAGGTGAGATCGCGACGTTGCGCGCCATGGTGGAACCCGACGTCGCCGTGCTTACGTCCATCGGTGAAGAGCACCTCGAAGGGCTTGGCGATCTCGCCGGTGTGCTGCGGGAAGAGGCTGAGGTCTTCCATGGCGTGACGTTGGCTATCGTGCCGTCGGTGCACCCGGAGGCAGCGGCGTTGGCGGTCGGTCGCGCGCGCGCTGTCGTACGCGCGGGGTTGGTGAACGGAGACGCTGAACCGGCCGACGTGACGCCTGCAGCCTGGGGGCTGGATGCCGAAGGATGTCCGTGGCTGGACATCGAGGACGTGCGATTTGAACTTCCGCTGCGCGGACGCCATCAGGCGGCCAATGCCATGCTCGTCATTGCGGCGGCGCGTGCCTGCGGCGTGCCGCTGGTCGACGCGGCGGCTGGTATCAGGGAGATGCCTGTTCCCAGCATGCGCGGGGTATGGATGACCATCGGTGAGGCCGTGCTGATCAACGACGCGTACAACGCGAATCCTCCGTCCATGCGCACCGCGCTGGCGCTGTTGGACAGCGTCGGCCATGGTCGCCAACGTGTTGCGATTCTCGGGACCATGCGGGAACTGGGTCCGCACGCTGATGCGCAGCATCACGCCGTGGCGCGAGCGGCACTGGCCTCGTCGGCTGACCTCCTCGTTGGCGTGGGTGCGTTTGCTGACGCGTTCGGTGAGCTCGCGCCTGATGACCCGCGAGTGGTGGCGTCGCGTGACCTGGATGCGCTCTGGCCGCTGTTGGCACCGCGCCTGACACGATCGGCGATCATCTTGCTGAAGGCGTCACGTGGCATGCGTCTTGAACGTCTCGTTCCAACCCTTCAATCCTGGGCGTCCGCTTAGTGCTTTACGCGCTGCTTCAACCGTTTGCGCGCGATCTGCGACTGCTGAACCTGTTGAACTACATCACCTTCAGGTCCGCGGCCGCGTTCGTCACTGCGTTGGTGATGTCATTCGTCTTCGGGCCGATGATCATTCGTCGGTTGCGCGCCATGGCGGTCCATCAGGTCGTCCGAGAGGGGACGCCCGACAGCCACGCCGGAAAGGGGACCACACCCACCATGGGCGGCGTCATCATTCTGCTCTCGGCGATTG
>JANNEV010000268.1:0-4034 GCA_031379145.1 Gemmatimonadaceae bacterium | reverse complement strand
GGGTATCTCTACGTTCGCGAATCCCACCACCAGGTACCGCCCGCGCCACCCGATCGAGCGAAACGCGGCTTCGCTGTAGTCGCCACCGACTGGATCATAAATGACATCCGGGCCTTTGCCATCGGTGGTCGCCTTGATCGCCTCGCGCAAATCCTGCGTGCTGTAGTTGATGGTGGCATCGGCGCCGTGCGCGCGACACACGGCCAACTTTTCTTCGCTCGATGCCGCCGCAATGACACGTGCACCCAGCGCCTTGCCGATATCGATGGCAGCCAGCCCGACCCCACCCGCAGCACCCAAGACCAGCATGGTCTCTCCGGCCTTGAGTTGGGCGCGATCGCAAATGGCATGGTGGCTGGTGCCATACGTGAGTGTGATCGCGGCGGCGACGTCGAACGCCATGCCGGCGGGCATTGGCATCAGGTTCGTGGCTGGCACGGCCACTTGCTGTGCGAAGGCGCCGTAGTTGACGAAGGCTATCACGTGGTCGCCCACCTTCCAACGCGCCACGCCTTCACCGACGGCGCTGATCACACCGGACAACTCACTGCCCGGGGTAAAGGGCAATGGCGGCTTGAACTGATACTTGTTCTGAATAATCAGTACGTCGGGGAAATTGACGCCCGCAGCCTTGACGTCGACCACGACATGATCCTTGCCGGCAACTGGACTGGCGTGCTCTTCGATTGTCAGGGAGTCGGGCGATCCCCATGCGTTGCACACAACAGCTTTCATGGCACACCTCCAAGGGAAACGCGCATCACGGCAACCGTTCCTTCACCATGCGCCTGATGGTGCCGTCCTCGAGATAGCGGCGCAGGAACTTCCCGGGGCAGCCACTGTCCGCGTACTGGTAGTGCCCGCCGATACTCTCCAGCGGCAGGCTGAACTCCTGCAGCGCCCACGCCATCATGTCCGCGATCGACGCGAGCTGCGCCGCCGTGGGTTCTTGTTGCTCGTAGTTGCCGATGATGCTGATGAGAAAGTGGCCGCTGGGGTCGTACGTTGTATTGGTCTCGCCCATATAGTGCCAGTCGCGTCCCTCAAAAACACGGCCGTTCAGGTCCAGCAGGTAGTGATACGGCACATCCCACCAGTTGCGGTCGCGGGCGCCCCACGATTGCAGTCCACGCAGGCGCGTGACCGGATCGTCCTCGGTGCTCAGCGGCCTGGAGTCGCCCGTGTGATGCAACGTGACGCGCGTAAGGCGATGCGGAATGCGGAGCCGCATGGCAGCACCGCCGGCGCTGTCGGACGAGGCGATCTCTCGGGGGAGTGAGGCGATCGTCGCCACTTCGATCGCTACCAAACCGGACCCCAACTCGCCGGGACCGTAGATCGCCACCATCGCAATATGAAAACCGCGCCAATTAAACGCGGCGCCCTCGCGGACCGCACGCTCCTCACGCGCCGCGCCCAGCGCGAGCCGCACTCGCGCGACATCGACTGGCTTGACGCCGCTGGCATCCACACCGGTGCTCAACACCGTCACTGTGACCGCATGAAACGACAACGAATCGCCCGCGCGCGTGTTGCGTCGCATCGCGTCGGCGGCGACACCGAGCGGTGGCTGTGCCTGCCACACGGCATGCGGGATGATGGTAGGCTGTGGTACCGCGTAGCCCATGGTGGCCGCAACCAGCAGCAGGAGCGCGAGCTTCGTCAGCGGTCCCTCAGCGGAAAGGCCGTGGTCCGACGCCGTCACGCAACTCGCGCACCATGCGGTCATCGCCTGTGAGCTCCCAGTACACCAGCGACACGGGGATCATGCCGACCGAATTCACCTCATCGAAGAAGCGTTGCATGGTGAAGTCCGCGCCCAGCTGTCGCGCGCGCTCGGCCATGGTCTCTTCCATGAGACGGCCGCCGGTCACATAGCTGGCGCCGTATCCGGGCTGCCGGAGATACAGATGCTGCTCGAAGCCCAGCAGGGGGTCGCGACGCATCCATCCACGCGGTGTCCAGCTCACGTGCACGTTCGCTGCCTCGGCCATCGTGAGCTCATTCGAATGCGCATACAGATTGCCGAGTCCGCGCGCGGCGCGGGCCGCGAGCATCGTCCACACGATCTCGCGCGAACGCGGTGAGCTGTCGTAGAGGCCGGCGTGCATCATCCATTCTTCCATCGACGTTGCCATACCCTCGGCACGGCTCATCCACACGTTGTAGAGCAGGGGCGTGCGACGAATCGGGTTGGCGAGCGGATGCTCGCGGAAGCGGCCGTTGTCCCACCAATGCCACAGATGCGTCCAGAGGGTGCGTGGATCACGATGCGTCGCCTGCGAGAAGAAGTTCCGTGTCGCCTCGGGCGAGTACGACTGAAAGCGTTCTCGCAACGCGCGCTGCATCCACGGTTCGACGGTCACGATCTTCTTGTCTCGCATGAACTGCATGTAGCCGGGTAGTGCGTTGGCTTGCATGGTGGCGAATTCCGCTGCCGAACTGGCCACCGGCATTGGGGGTAGGGCGACGTTGCGCGTCTCCTCAAGCCGGAGCGACGCGTGCGCTCGCGCGAGTTCACGGCGCGTGATCGTGACCTCGTCTTCCCAGGTCAGTGGCACGAGCAGCACGTTCTTCAGGAACCATGTGTACTGTGCCTTCCCGATGCCGGAGGGCCCCGTCTTCCTGGGCGCCTCGGCGCGCAGCCACACGGTGAACGCCTCCGTGGCGTTGGCTGCGCTTGCGATAGCGGCCTTGAGCGTGGCGTCACCTGGTGTGCTGGCGTTGACGCGCGTGGCCAGCGTGCCGAGGGCTTCGTGCTGTTCCTCAAAGGTACGGACCGCGCCGACCCACAGATCCTTGGCGTTCCCGCTGGCCAGGTTGATGCGAGCCCGCGTGAGCAGGGGGGCGATGGCGTTCAGCTGTGCCGCGAGCTGTTTCGACTGCTCGGCGTTGAGCGCTCTCGACGTATCCAGCACCGTTCGCGGCCACACGGGATACCGCCACAGGCGAATCGCGCCGTGAATGGTCGGGCCTTCCTCGGCCGGTGTGTCGCTCTCTTCGGTGCGGATGGAGGCATAGTAGGCCGGGTCGCGCGCGAACGGCTTGAGCACGGTGAGGTTGTACTGCATGCCGTTCATCTCGGCGCGGACGAGATGCCAATCCACCTGCTCCGAGACGCGCCAGCCGCTGGTGTCAATGGCACGCAGCCTGGCCTGCATGGCCCTGAGCGCAACGAGTCGACGGGCGTTGGTTGCCGGGGCGTAGTCGGGAACGCCGGCCACTCGGGGCGGCTCCTCGAACGCGCGCCAGTCAGTAAAGAGCGACAGGAGCTGGGGATAGCTTCGGCTTGGCGCCGCCGACTGCGCGCGCAGGGCGATGGGCGCGGCGAGCAGCGCGCAGACGGAGGCAACGGCGCCAGCCAGCGTGCGCGAGGTATTGGCGCGGGAGGAAAGAGGAGGCATGGCGCGAATCTACTGCCGAACCAACCCCCTGCGGAACACCGTGCCCGGCTGTGGCACGCCTCAACGCGTTGGACGGTCGGAACGGGAACGGTAGGCAAACGCCGCTTTCCGGTGCACCTTATCTCGATGATTCGTCTTGCCATCGTTCTCGTCTCCGCCGCGTTGCTGGGTGGTTGCGCGGCTGCCGGTCCTATCAGGGCGCCGCGACCACTGACTCCGGCCCAACTCGCCGCACGCGACGGCGGCATTCCACCGTATACCACGGCCGATGTGTCCTTCATGCAGGGCATGATCGGCCATCACGCGCAGGCGGTGGTGATGTCGTCGTTCGCCGAGTCGCAGGGGGCTGGCCCCGAAGTGAAAGTGCTCGCCGGACGCATCAGCGTGGCGCAGACCGACGAGATCGCATTCATGAAGACGTGGCTCCGCAACCGGAAGCAAACGGTACCCGCAGGTACTATGGAGCAGATGGGTCAGATGGATCATTCGGCGCACGCCGGCATGGAGATGTCGGGTGCCTCTGGAGCCATGTCAGGCCTCATGCCGGGCATGCTCACGCCACAACAGATGGATACGCTCAAGGCCGCCAAGGGCTACACGGTTGCGGAGGCCGACGCTCAGGACCTCGGC
>JANNEV010000262.1:0-1895 GCA_031379145.1 Gemmatimonadaceae bacterium | reverse complement strand
CGTGCCGATGGCACCGTGGCCATCAGCGAGATCGCCGCCCGCCCGCCTGGTGCGCAGATCACCACCATGATCGCGCGCGCGCACGACGTCGATTTCGTGGGTGCATGGGTACGGCTGATGGTCGACAACAGCTTTACCGCGCCCGAGCGCAAGTACGCGGTGGGGACGGCGTATCTGCGCGGCCAAGGCCGTGGCAAGGTGGTTTCGGTCGAGGGTCTCGACGCGGTCGAGCGAGAACTCGGATCGCTCGTCTGCGACGTACGCCTCCCGTACGTTGGTCAAGTGCCGACCGGCAGCTACGAAGGCGAAGGGTTCATTATGTGTCGGCATCCGGAAACGGCGGTGGTGCAACGCGCCCTCCAGATGATCGTATCGACGGTCCGTGTCCGGCTGGCATAGCCGCGCCCACGCTACGACTTCTCTCACTTTCCCGCTTATGTCCAAGACCGTTCTCATGCTCACCCCGGGCTATCCCGGCGAGATGCCGCTGTTCACGCAAGGCCTCGCGATGCAGGGCGCGACGGTGCTCGGGGTCGCCAACGGCGCCGCACATGAGCTCCCGGAGAGCGCCAAGCGGTACCTCAGCGGCTATCTGCAGGTGCCCGATCTCTTCACCAATCCCGATTCGGCCATCGTGCAGATTCGGCACTGGCTGGGGGGGCGCACGCTTGATCGTGTCTGCTGTCTTTGGGAGCCAGGGGTGGAAATTGCCGCGCAGATTCGTGAGGCGTTGGGCGTGCCCGGTCAGTCGTATGAGCAGGCGCTCAAGTTCCGCAACAAGGATCTCATGAAACAGGCGCTCGCCGCTGGCGGCGTTCGCGTGCCGCGCCACGAGATCGCGCATACCGCCGCGGAAGTGTTCGAAGGCGCCGAGAAGATCGGGTATCCGCTCATCATCAAGCCCATCTCGGGCGCAGGCTCCATGGACACCTACCGCTGCGACACGCTGGCCGAAGTGGAGGCGGCAGTCGCGCAGCTCGGACATGTGGCGATCGTCGACATCGAGGAGTTCATCGACGGCGAGGAGTACACCTACGACACAATCTGCGCGCAGGGCGAGATTCAGTACTTCCACATCGGCTTCTATCGTCCGCGACCGCTGGTGGCGCGAACAAACGAGTGGATCAGCCCGCAGACGTTGAGCTATCGCGATGTCGACGATCCGAAACTCGCCGGCGGTCGCGCCATGGGTGAACAGGTGCTCAAGGTGCTTGGCTACGACCACGGCTTCACGCACATGGAGTGGTATCGCAAGGCGGACGGGGAAGCGGTGTTTGGCGAGGTCGCCGCACGGCCGCCCGGAGCGCGAACGGTGGACCTCATGAACTACGCCAGTGACGTCAACCTGTTCTCCGCCTGGGCCGAAGCAGAGCTTTTCGGCACCTTTACCACGCCGATTGAGCGCAAGTACAACTGCGCCTGCATTACCAAGCGCGCACACGGGCAGGGACGGATCCAACGCATCGATGGGCTGGATCGAGTGCTCGCCCGCGCGGGCGAAGCCATCTGCACCGTGGACCTCATCCCGGTGGGCAGCCCCCGCCGCGATTGGAAGAGCACGCTGCTGTCGGACGGCTACGTCACCCTGCGTCACCCCGATTGGCAAACCACCATGGATCTGGCGGATCTCGTCGGGACGGAACTGAACATCTACGCGGGCTGATCCAGCTCGGAATCGTAGGGACTTGTCGTCAACGTGTGGCGGCAAGTCCGCAGGTGCAGACGGGTTCACGCCACGATTGCGGCGTCAGGGTGGGGCTTTCTGAGGTCGCTGACGGCCGTTGGGGTCGGCACAGCCCTTGCTCCCTGCTTGGCCCAGAGTCGGTTCGCATACCGCGAACTGGTCCAAGCGCCCTGTACCCGGAAGCCACATGTCCAGAATCCTTGAAGAGCCG
>JANNEV010000248.1:0-7804 GCA_031379145.1 Gemmatimonadaceae bacterium | reverse complement strand
CGGCTCTTGCATCACTGTCACATCGTCAACATCCGCGGCAACAGCTATCGGGTCCGGCACCACCGCGAACTCGCTCCGCGTCCCGCCGAGCCACCCGCACCGACCCCCACCCCCCGACGCGGCGTCCGCCGCCACGAGGCCAGACCGCTCCCGTCGAGTTTGGCACGCTCACGCCGCGCCGACTGTGCAATTTCGATCAGCAGAAGTGTGCAATTTCAATCGGCATTGACAGACGGAGAATGTGCGATAGTTGGCGCCGTCCGCTCCTTCTTACCACCCAACTGCGCCGGGACCACCGCGTCCCTCACGAGAGCGCGAACAGAAGGCTGAGCAGCACCTCGAGGATCGCTCGGACAACCGAAGAAGCTGCTACGGCGAGCCCCGCCACTGCACGTGGGGGCTTGACGCGGGCCGCCGCTTCGCAGAAGGAATTTCAACCGGAGTGTGAATCGCCCCGGGTTTGCAGGAGACTCCTTTTCGTGCGTGTGGCAGGCCAACAAGCGCGTGTACGGCGCGAAGAAGGTGTGGAAGGCCCTGCGGCGCGAAGGCACGGCGGCCGCGCGATCTGGTCCAGCGGGACTTCACGGCCACACGCCCGAATCAGTTGTGGGTCTCCGACTTCACGTACGTCGCGACGTGGCGTGGCTTCGCCTACGTCGCGTTCGTGATCGACGTGTTCTCGCGTCGCATTGTCGGCTGGCGCGTCAGCACCTCGCTGCGCAGTGACCGCGCACTGGATGCCCTCGAACAAGCGCCGTACGATCGCTCGCTCGAAGGGCCGCTGGTTCATCATACGGAAGTGCTTCATCGGGATGGGCCGTGGCGCGGACCGGATGACGTCGAGATGGCGACCTTGGAATGGGTCAGCTGGTTCAACACGATTCGCTTGCTGGAACCGCTCGGGAACTTGCCCCCGGCGGAGTTTGAAGCGCAGTATCCGCAGCAGGTGACCGCGGCGGACTTCGTCGCCGTGGCACTCAAGTAATCCAGTCTCCTCGAATCCCGGGGCGATTCATCCCGATGCCCACGTGATGTGCTCATGAAGGTCGCATGATTTCTCGCGAGCTTGTCGTAAGCATCCGTATCGAAGCGCCGCCGCTCGACGTGGCGTGGGCGCTTCAGCTTGGGCGAAGCGAGCTCTCGCCACCGAGTCATCGTTCGCCGCATCTCGAGTTCCAGACGACCGTACGAGTGGTTGCGGGAACGAACGGGGAACTCGACTTCCGCGGACCGGCTGTGCAAGGGCCGCGGGCAGGAAGGTTCATCTATCTCACCTCGGGCACGCGGGCGGGCCAGCGCGATTCATGCTGGGATCGCCGCGCCAAGGTGTCACTCGAGGGACTGCGGCCGCTACTTGTCCAAGAGCCGAGCGATACGCGGATCGCCAGCTGCGTCGCGGCGATCAATGGAACGGGCCGTGACGGCGGCCCCGCGTGTGCCAGCGTTCCGTTGCTCGGGACCGGGTGGAGTCTTGTGCCCCGCACGGGATAACGGAGGTTTGTGCAGACGGCCGCGTCAGTGAAGCAGGTGGGCGGTCGAGCTTTGTCGCACCTTATGGTACGGTGTGGCCGCCCGCCTGCATGGGGACTCGGCGGTGAACGCGGCATGGAAGGGCAAGTATCTCACGGACGATCCGCCGCGCTCGCGCAATGCACGCGGGACGTATGCCTTCTCGTACGAAGGGCACGGTGGTCGAGGGGATGGCGGTGCTGGACAGTCTGTACGGCGGGTACGGTGAGCAGTCGGGGAGTGGTGTACGGCAGGGTCGGCAGGGACCTCTTGAGAGCGGCGGGAACCCCTACATGGACCGTGAGTTCCCCAAGTTGGATCGCATTCTCCGGGCAACCGCGCGGCCTCGTTAACGACTGGCCGCCGGGTCAGGGTAAACCTGCTGGCGAAAGGTTATGCCTTGGTGCCAATTGCGAGATGCCAAATCTCGCCGCGAACCATCCGCAAGTCGTGCACTTCGCCATCGCGCTGCTGTTTCTGGGCGTCGCCTTCCGCATCGTCGCCCTCACGGGCTGGCTAAAGTTCACGAATCACACGGCATCGACGCTCCTGATTCTCGGCACGATCGCTGCGGCCGTGTCGGTCAAGTCCGGTGACGACGCCCACGGTCCGGTGGAGCGAATTCCCGGCGTGCGCGCGGCGGTGATCGAGCACGAGGAGCAGGGCGAGAAGGCCCGCAACATCTTTTTCGGGGTCGCGGCGCTGGAGTTGCTGGCGCTGGGACTCGGCGCGGTGAAGTCGACCGGCGGCTATGCGAAGTTCGGCTACATCGCGTCCGCCGTCGTGGGCCTCGTCGGTGTGGCGACGCTGTACGAAGCGGCGGAGCACGGCGGCGAACTCGTGTACTCGTACGCGGGCGGTCCCGGGCTGCGCACCGGCGATCCGAAAGACGTCGATCGCTTGCTGATGGCGGGCTTGTACAATCAGTCCGTCAACGACCGCAAGGCCGGTCGTTCCGCTGACGCGGCACGGCTCGTGACCGAGATGGCAGCGCGTGCTCCGGGCGACACGACCGTCAAGTTCCTGCAGGTCGAGTCGCTGCTGCTGGACACGAAGGACTATCCGGCGGCGATGGCGGCGGTGAATGCGGTGTCGGTCGATTCCACGAACGCGCGTTTCCGCACGCGGAAGGCGTCGCTGATGGCCGACATCTTCATCGCGATGGGTCAGCCGGACAGCGCCAAGGCCGTGCTCGCGCCGGTCGCGGCGGCGTTCCCAACCAACACGCGCATCAAGGCGAAACTCGACTCGATCAAGTAGCGGCGCGGCGCGTTACCACTGCGACCGTCACTCCGGCCGACGTCGCAGCAGTTCGGCGATGTCGGCCAGTTGTCCTTGGATGGCCTGCAGCGTTTCGAGCTCCGCGGCGCGCGACGCGGTGCTGCCATCGGTGAGCGACGGCAGGCCGCCGCGCCCCTGCAGCCTTAGTCGCTCGCGGGCTTCGAGGATTGACTGCCGAAAGGCGTGTGCGTCGATGATGCCGGTCAGCTTCATTTCGCTGGACGCACCCGCCGAGTGTCCGGCCGTCTCGAACTTGATAGTACTGAGATTGAAGTGACGGAGGATGGGCCCCTCGATGAACGTCACGTCCTGAATATTCTCAAGCGGGATCGTCTTCTCTACCTGCACCAGAATCCCTTTGCGGTAGCGGAGCGTCTTATCCGAGAGCTCGCACTCCAGTTTATCGAAGTAGTGGCGCGCCCACCATTGGCCGATGCCCAGGAACCAGAGTATCGCGAGCGGGATGCCGACAAGGGTGGAGGCCATCGTCAGCCCGATCGTGACCACCAGGTACGGTCGGATGAGTGTGTTGAAAGCCGCGCGCAACTTCCCGGGCGCCGGTGCGTCGGGAGTGGCAGGGACCGTTACGAGATGGGGGTTCGAGTCCACGAGTAACGCGTTCCTCTAGGGCGTGATCACGCGAATGATGCCGTCGCCCTTGTTGATCACGAACAGGCGGCCGTCGTTCGCCAGACTGAGCCGCGGGTCCACGCGCTGTGCCGGCGTCTTGCCCTGTGCTTCGTTCTTCTCGCGGACGATGGCGTGCATCGTGCGCGCCGCCGTCGAACCGGGCGTGTGGAACAGCACACGATGGATGCCGCTGCTGCCGCCCTGCGGCAGGCGCGTCAGGTCGAACCAGAACACCTCTCCGTGCACCAGCTCGGTGAACAGCACCTTGTTGCGAATGGCGCCGATGGGACCGCGATAGACCACCAGACCACTCGCGGCCGCTCGGGTGCTGGGCGCCCACAAGGCGTCGGCGTGCTGGAACTCGACCAGTGGATACACGGTCGACACGTCGCTGCGCGGACTCGCCGTGTCGACACCACGCTGGCCGTACTTGTAGCTACCCTCCCAGACGTTCCATCCCAGATTGTCGCCGGCTTTGATGCGGCCGATTTCCTCGACGACGTTCTGTCCGATCTCGGAGTAGTACAGGTCGCCGTTGGCTGGGTCCCACGCCAGACGTTGGATGTTGCGAATGCCATACGCGTAGATCTCGCCCATGGCGCCGGCCTTCTGTCCTTTGGCGAACGGGTTGCTGGCGGGAATGCCGTACTTGCCGTTGGGGCTGTTCTTTCCCAGCGGATCGATGCGGAACAGTTTGCCGAACGCGCTGCCAAGGTTCTGCGCGAAGTTGTTGGGGTCACCACCGCTGCCGCCATCACCGACGCTCACATACAGCAGCCCGAAGTCTTCGCCGCCGGGACGCGCCAGCGGGTTGAAGGCGAGTGCGCCGCCGTTGTGATTGGCATAAGGGTCCTGCCAGCGCATCAACTCACGCGGCGGCCCGCCATCGTACGCGGCCGCGCGGGGATTCTTCGCCGTCCACTCCAGCATCACGTCGTGATCGGCGGTGGCGGCGATGCCCGGCTTGAAGTCGACGGCTTTCGTGGTGTCCTGCACGTCGGCCCACGTGTAGAACTTGCCATACCCCGGCGTACCCGCCTGCGCGAATTGCGGGTGAAACGCAAACGCCTGCAGCCCGCGCTCGCGTCCTTGCGCCTGAATCGGCTGTCCCCACGTGCTGTCGTTTGTGTCGAGATACCGCGTGACTGTCTTGCCATCGTAGCTCACGCTGAACAGTCCGCCGCGCATCTCGTTCACGAACAGCCGACGGGTTCCGGGCTCGTCCTGAAAACTCATGAGGCGCGGCGCAACACCACCCACATCGGGAATCGTCGCAAACTCGGCCAGGTTCACGACGGCGACATCGGCGATCGTGTCGATATCGGCCAGCGGGCGCGCGGTGAAGCCCGGCGGCATCGGTTGCGGGGCGCCGCGACCCGGCTGTTGGGCCGGCAGCGGGGCCGTGGCAACGAGGGCCACGGCCAATGCGCGGAGGGTGGCGCGAGTGTGCATGGTATCTGGTGGGTGCTTGCGGGGAGGACGTTCTGCTGCGCAATCTGATTCCACCGACTACGGAGCGCGAGTGCCGTCGATCCCGAACCACCACGACCGGCCAGCCGTTCGCCGCCTATCTTCGCCATACGCGAGGTGCCACCATGACGCTGCCGACCGATGCGGAACTCAATACGATCGGTGTGCTTCGCCGCCGGCTGATTGAAGCGCGTGTCGTCGCGCCCCTGCTTCAGGCGATGGCGGCCGAGTTCGGGACGGAGCGCGTTCACGCCATCGCCAGTGATGTCATCCGCGGCATCGCCCGTGCCCAAGGCGACGAACTGGCGCGCACGCATGGTGGGCGCTCGTTGCCCGTCCTGCATGGCACGCTGGACCGATGGACCGCCGACGAGGCCCTCACGCTCCGCCTGCACGAGGTCAGCGATACGGCGCTCGCCTTCGACGTCACGCGCTGTCGATACGCCGAGATGTATCGGGAGCTGGAGATCCCGGAGCTGGGCGCAATTCTGTCGTGCAATCGTGATGGCGCACTGATCGAGGGCTTCAACCCCGATGTCGAGCTTCGTCGCACGCAGACCCTGATGGGCGGAGGGAGTCACTGCGACTTTCGCTACACCACCGCCGAGGCGTAGTCGGTCAGGGGTGCTCACGCACACGGGCCACGTACGGTTGACGTGCTCCGCACCACGACACCTTCTCGATCGCCGCGATCGATCCGCACACGTGAAGGGATGGTGACACGCACCGTGATCCGGCGGTAGTGGACTTACCCCGAAAAAGTGGACGCGTAATTGAAAGGAACGACGCGGCCTTTGGTCACTGCGCTTCGTACTCCGCCGAACTGACGTACCCCAAGGTCGAGTGCCGTCGCTTCCGGTTGTACCACGTCTCGATGTACCGGAAGATGGCGCGTCGCGCCATACGTCTCCCCGCTCTCCGCGAACGCGATCCGCACATGAGCCATCAATACGTCGTCGATCACCGCCCGCCAGGTCTCCGGTCGCCGACGATATGCGTAGTAACCGGACACCGACACCTCCAACACGCGGCACAGGAGTCGCACAGGGAAGTCGTCCTCGTGACGAGCGATCACGGCGCATCTCAACGCGACTCTTTCGCGAAGTACACCGCCACTTTCTTTGCGAAGGCCCGCTCCTGGCGCAGCGTCGCCACCTCGCGTCGCAGTCGCCGATTCTCCTGCTCCAGCGTCTCGCTTGGCGGCGCCGCCCCCTCCCCACTCACCCCCCCGCTGGACTCGCGCCCACGCCCGCAGCTGATCCGGTCGGACCTCTCATTCCCGGCCGAACTGCGTCAGCGACGCGCCGTCCGCCCGCCGCTCCGCCACCATCCGCACCGCCTCCGCCTTGAACTCCGCACGGAACGCGCGACGCTCACGCTGGACGACCTTCTTGCTCGATCCCATGTGCCACCTCCGCCCCAAAACCAGGGCCAATCGGGCGTCCGCGAAATCGGGTCAAGTCCATATCGTCCACGTCACGATTTCCGACTCCGGCATGGTGGTCGCGCCGTTGCTCGGCAGAGCGCGTCGATTCGTTGCCGTCGACAGCATGCGCTTTCGCCGGCCCGGCGAGCGTGAAGCCACGCTCGCGTTCGTACGCGACGAAGCGAACGACCGCGCGCACGGCATCGAGGACGTCGCGGGCGGGCTCGCGACCTCGCTTGGACGAGTGAGTGCGGTACGTGCACTCGGCAGCATCGCGATTGCTGCGGTCTGCTTGGGCGGCCTCGTGCTCGCGCTCATCGCGATGGTGTGGGCCGTGCTGCGGCGCGTCATCGCGAAGGCGCGGAAACAGCCCTTCGCGGCGGCGCCGATGCGACGCGCGTGGCGCGGCCTGGCGCTGCTCGGCGTCATGTCCGGCGCGTGGTTGGTGCTCAGTGGCAACGCCGCGAACGATCTGCAGGTGATTGGTAACTTCAACGCCACCACCGCCATCATCTGGGCGCTCGGCCACGTGTTCGTACTTGGGTCCGCGCTCGTGCTGCCGTTCACATGGCGCGGCGAAGCGTCGACGGGCACATGGAGCGCGCTATCGCGGTGGACAGCGCGCTCCGTGATGCTGTGCGCGGTGATCAGCGCCGGCTACCAGCTGTCTGTCGGAGTGCTTGGTTGGAAGACGTGGGCGGGGTAACGCTACCCTACGTCCACTTGAGCGTGTCGTCCGCGATCGGCAGCGTGCGAATGCGCTTCCCCGTCGCCGCAAAGATCGCATTGCACACCGCGGGCGCGGCAGGCGGAAGTGCCGGCTCGCCCAGCCCCGTTGGCGGCGCCGACGACTTGATGAAATGCACATCAATCGCCAGCGGCGCGTGGTTCATGCGCAGCATCGGATACTTGTTGAAGTTGGTCTGCGCTGCCGCGCCACGCTCGATCGTGACTTTCTGAAACCATGCGGCGCTGATGCCGTCGAGCATCGAGCCTTGCACCTGCGCCTCGGCGCCGCTCAGGTTCACGATGGTGCCGGCATCGACGGCGGCGGTGAGCTTCTTGATCTTGAGTTCGCCCGCTTGACTGACTGACACATCGGCAACGATCGCCACATACGCGTTGTTGGCGAAACAGATCGCGAAGCCCTGCCCCTCGCCGCGCGGACGCTTTTGTCCCCAGTTCGCTTTCTCGGTGGCGAGCTTGAGGACCGCAATCAACTTGTTGGCGTCAAACCGCGGCGCTGCCGGCACCGTGGCCAGCATGTCGAGCGTAAACGCAAGCGGTTCCTTCCCGGCGGCGTGGGCGAGTTCGTCCATGAAACACTGCGTGGCCCATACATTGCCGTTGTCACCAGGCGCGCGCCAAAATCCGGTGGGAATACCCCCGCGCAGTTTGCTGGACCGCACCTGCGACCCTTGAATCGCCGTGAACGGGAAACCCTCGGCAGACATGTCGCCCGGTCCGCCCAGCATTTTGACAAACGCG
>JANNEV010000249.1:0-3426 GCA_031379145.1 Gemmatimonadaceae bacterium | reverse complement strand
TCGGGTTTGTTGGGTTTGGACGGACCCGTCGTGTCGAATTGGTGGTGCGGGGAGCGCTGCACCGGGACCTGTTCGCACACGCTGATGCGCGCGCCTTTGCCCCCGCGCTGGCGGTCGCAGTACATCGACTGAACGCGCAGGTCACGCGAACCCGCCGATCCCGTCGACTCGCCGGCGGAGATCTCACCGGGTGAGCAAACGGCTCACCGTGGGAATGCTCTACGAGCGGATGAAGGGTCCGCTTGAACTCGAGCTGCTGAGCCCGGACGTCGGGTTGGACCGCGAGATCACGAGCCCCGAGGCATCCAGCCCGGGGCTTGTGCTTGCCGGATACATCAACCGCTTTCCGTATCAGCGCATTCAGGTGCTGGGTGAGACGGAAATCAGTTACCTGCAGTCGATGTCCGACGATCAGCGCCGCCTGAACCTGGAGCAGTTCTTCGGCTTCCCAATCCCATGCGCATTCGTCACCAAAGCGCTGGAGCCTCCGGAACCGCTGCTGAGCTTGGCATTGAACGCCAGCGTCCCGGTGCTGCGATCGCGCCTCAAAACGGCAGAGTTCTACCGGCTCATGAAGCCGTATCTGGCCGATCAGTTCGCCCCCACGACCACGCTGCATGGGTCGCTGGCCGACGTGTATGGCGTGGGCGTGTTTTTCACCGGCAAGAGTGGAATCGGCAAGTCCGAATGCGTCCTGGACCTCGTGGAACGCGGACATCGCCTCGTGGCCGACGATCTGGTCTTCGCCTCACGACGCGGGAACGACGTGCTCATCGGCAAAGGACATGAATTGCAGCGACACTTCATGGAGATTCGTGGCGTCGGCCTGCTCGACATTCCAGCGATCTTCGGTATTCACGCCGTCCGCCAGCAGAAACGCATCGAGGTGGTGGTGGTGCTCGAGGAGTGGGATGGCGAAGCCCACGTGGAACGCACGGGTCTGGATGTACCGACCACGAACATTCTCGGTGTCGAGATTCCTCGCATCACCGTCAACCTCAATCCGGGCAAGAACATCACGGTCATCGCGGAAGTGATCGCGATGAACCACTTGTTGCGCTATTATCGGGGCTATGACAGCGCCACGGCGTTTAACGAGCGTCTCATCGGCCAGATGCGACGGAACGCGGATGTGGAGAGCTATCTCCAGGAGGATGACGAGTAGTGACTGAGGCGGGCACGGCACCGAAGGTCCGAGCGATCGTGGCGGGGCATGGGTCGTTTGCTACCGGCGTCGTGTCAGCGGTGGAGCAGATCACGGGGCGCGGGGACGCGTTCTGCACTATTTCCAACGCCGGACTGTGTCTCGACGACATCCAGCAGGCCTTGGCCGCCGCGCTTGACGAGAGCGGTGCGCGGGTGATCTTCACCGATCTTCCGGCGGGCAGTTGCACCATGGCCGTGCGACGCTTGGTGCGCGCGCGACCGGGGGTCGTGCTCGTCACGGGGATTAACCTCTCCGTCCTCCTCGATTTTGCCATGCAGGACGAAAGTGATCCTGTCGTGGCCGCGCACGCCGCCCTTGAGCGCGGACGCGCCTCCATGGTTGCTCACAGCAGCTGATCTGATGCCGATCTCGCTCTACCGAATTGATGATCGACTGATTCACGGCCAAGTGGTGGTGGGCTGGGGGCAGCCGCTGAATCTGCGATTCATCGTGCTCGTCGACGACGAGGTCGCGGAGAGCGACTGGGAGCAGGAACTGTATCGCATGGGTGTCCCCCCGGACATGTCCGTCTATTTCCATAGCGTGGCGACGGCGGCTGGGTCGCTCGCGGGATACCAGTCGGACTCGCGTCCGGGCATCGTGCTCACCGGTGACATCGGAACCATGACGCGCCTGGTGGACGCCGCCAGCGGCAGCATTCACGCCGTTAACGTGGGTGGCGTGCATCATTCGCCGGGGCGAACGGCGCGACTCCGCTACGTCTTCCTCACGGGCGCGGAGGAGCAGGGGCTGCGCGACATCGCGTCTCGGGGCGTGGAGGTCAGCGCGCAAGACGTGCCGGGCGCTCGACCAGTGCTCCTCGACGAGCTGCTCGCGACCACCCTCGATGCGTAGCCGCCGCTGATGGCGCCCGCTGTGGGTCCTTTGCTCGAGCTGCTGCCGATCGCACTGCTGGCAGGGCTCTTCGGTCTGGACGTCGTCAGCTTCCCCCAAGCGATGATTTCGCGACCGCTCGTGGCCGCGACCGTCGGCGGAGCGTTCATGGGCGCTCCTATCGCCGGATTGGCATGCGGCGTGGCGCTGGAGTGTCTGGCACTCGAATCACTTCCTGTCGGTGCCTCTCGGTACAACGAATGGGGCAGCGCCGCGATTGTTGCTGGCGCGGTGGCAGCACGCGGAGCGGGCACGACCACGCTCCCGCTCGCCGGGACGTTCGCGATGTCGGTGGCGATTGGTATCATGGTGTCGTGGCTTGGGGGCTGGACCATGGTGCGACATCGACAGATGATCGCGACGTTTGCCCGACCGCGCCTCGGTCAATTGGCGGAGGGCAACCGGCACACCGTTGTTGGACTCCAGGTGTTCGGCATGACCGCGGACTTCGTTCGGGGCGCGCTCGTGGCTGCGGTGGTCTATCTGCCGGCTCGAGGCCTCGTCGACTACGGTCAGGCGCACTGGCGGGAGGACGACGCCATGACGCGTGCCGTCGTCGTCACGGGCGTCGCCGCAGTGGCCGCGACGGCGGTCTGGAAGGACTTCCACGCCATCAGCCTCACCCGGCGGCTGTTCCTCGGGTCCCTCGCCATCGGAACGATGCTGGTGGTGCTCCGTGGCTGAGATCGCACCGTTCGGGGGTTCGTCCGAAAGCGACGTCTCCGAACCCTCGCGAATGGTCGGGGGCGCGGCGGGGTCAGCACTGGCCGCGGACGCGGACATGGATCCCCGCGTGCGCTGGTCGATGTTCCTGCGATGCCTCGCCATTCAAGGGTCGTGGAACTACGAGCTGATGGTGGGAAATGGTGTTGGATTTTGCGTCGAACCCGCGCTTCGACGGCTCGAGGGTGGCCAGGATGGCGCGCAATATCGGCGGGCGCTCGCGCGGCAGTGCGCGTACTTCAACGCGCATCCGTACTTGGCCGGACTTGCCGTTGGCGCGCTGGCCCGCGCCGAGGTGGACCTGGTGGACCCGCAACGCATCGTCCGCTTTCGCGCGGCGCTTTGCGGACCGCTGGGCAGCGTGGGAGATCGACTGGTCTGGGCATCGTGGCTCCCGGCGTGACGAGTGAGTTCGACGAAGTTCCCCCAAAGATCGCCTCTGAGTGGTACTCGGACTACTGGTCTTTTCATAGCCCAGACTGGTGGGCCCGTCATTGGGAGAGGTCCGGCGTCGTGGATGACATCGCCGCTGACCTCGTACCGAATGGGGCGCAAGACTGGCTCCACTGGATCGAAGCCTGCACCTCCAGCGGCATTCCCTT
>JANNEV010000198.1:0-6020 GCA_031379145.1 Gemmatimonadaceae bacterium | reverse complement strand
TCGCCATCGGCGACGTGTGCTTCAAGCGCGACGGCGTCTTCGCGATGGAACTCGGGGGTCCGGAAGTCGGTCGCGGCTGCGGCGGACGCGGCATCATTCACGGTTTCGAAACACTCGAGAAGCTTGGTTTTCACGAGTGGGGCTTCGACTTCGTGCTGCTCGACTTCCTGGGCGACGTGGTCTGCGGTGGCTTCGGCTTGCCGATCGCGCGCGACATGTGCCAGAAGGTGATCGTCGTCGGGTCGAACGACCTGCAGTCGCTCTATGTGGCCAACAACGTCTGCTCCGCGGTGGAATACTTCCGCAAGCTGGGTGGCAACGTGGGCGTGGCCGGCATTCTGATCAACAAGGATGACGGAACCGGGGAGGCCGAGGCGTTCGCCAATGCTGCCGGCATCCCGATTCTCGCGAAGGTTCCCGCGAACGACGACATCCGGAAGAAGAGTGCCAACTACGAGATCATCGGATTCCCTGGTGGCGAGTGGGGCCCGCTGTTTGGCGAACTCGCACAGGCCGTCGCCGATGCGCCACCGGTGCGTCCGAAGCCACTGACGCAGGATCAACTGCTCGGACTGTTCGCCGCCAGCCAGGTGGGAGGCAACGTCGTCCTCGAACCGGCCACGATGTTTGATCTGGTCGGCCGCGAAGACGTCACCAAGCCGTCGCTTGAAGTCGTCTACGACACCGTCTGACACCGAGACTGCCATGATCAAGAACGCTTCGGGCGAGGTCGTGTACGACGACGCGGGCACCACGCCAACATCCAACGATGCCGATGTTCCGGCGTCGGACCTGTCGGTGTCGCGCGCGCTGCCCATTATCGATGCGACCGCGATCAACACGGCCGCGACCGCGTCCGACGGTCTGGGATGTCACGCCGGCGCCGGCGAAATGCTCGCGGCCGCCAAAGCCGCGGGAAAGAGCGAAACGCTCGATCGCTACGCCGCCGATTACCCCAAGGGACCGCACGACCAGCCGCAGAGCATGTGTCCGGCGTTTGGCTCACTGCGCGTAGGGCTGCGCATGCGTCGCACCGCGACGATTCTTTCTGGCTCCGCGTGCTGCGTCTACGGCCTCACGTTTACGTCGCACTTCTACGGCGCGCGTCGCACGGTGGGGTACGTACCGTTCAACTCGGAAACGTTGGTCACTGGCCAGCTCTTCGAGGACATTCGCGATGCGGTGTTCAAGATGGCGGATCCGGCGTTGTACGACACGATCATCATTACGAACCTGTGTGTGCCGACCGCGTCCGGTGTGCCGCTGCAACTGATTCCCAAGGAGATCAACGGCGTCCGCATTATTGGCATCGACGTTCCCGGATTCGGTGTGCCCACGCATGCCGAAGCAAAGGACGTACTGGCCGGGGCCATGCTGCGCTACGCGCGAAACGAAGCGGAGCAAGGGCCGGTGGCAACTCCGCGTGGTGGCAAGAGTGAGAAGCCCACCGTCACGCTCGTCGGCGAGATGTTCCCGGTGGATCCCGTCGGCATCGGTATGATGCTGGAGCCCATGGGACTCGCTGCGGGCCCTGTGGTTCCGACCCGTGAATGGCGCGAACTTTACGCGGCGCTGGACTGTGTTGGTGTCGCCGCGATTCACCCGTTCTATACGGCCTCCTTCCGCGAATTCACGGCCGCCGGCCGCCCCATTGTGGGCTCCGCACCGGTGGGATACGAGGGCACCGAGGGCTGGCTCGAAGCCATCGGGCAGATGGCCAACGTGTCTCGTGACAAGATCGACGCGGCCAAGAACAAGTTCCTGCCAGCCATCAAGGGCGCGCTCTCGGCGAAGCCGATCAACGGCCGCATCACGATGTCCGGCTACGAAGGCTCGGAACTGCTGGTTGCACGCCTGCTCGTGGAGAGCGGCGCCGACGTGAGGTATGTCGGGTCGGCGTGCCCGAAGACGCCGTACAGTGAGGTCGACTTTGAATGGTTGACCGCGCGCGGCGTGCACGTGCAGTTCCGCGCCTCGTTGGAGCAGGACTTGGCCGCCATGCACGAGTTCAAGCCGGATCTCGCCATCGGCACCACGCCGGTGGTGCAGAAGGCCAAGGAGCTGTCCATCCCATCGCTGTACTTCACGAATCTGATTTCGGCGCGGCCGCTGATGGGTCCCGCCGGTGCGGGTTCCCTGGCGACCGTCGTGAATGCGGCCCTCGGCAACAAGGCACGCTTCGATGAAATGAGCCGGTTCTTCGAAGGCGTCGGCACCGGATTCGCGGCTGGCGTGTGGGAAGATGTGCCGGTGGATCATCCGGAGTTTCGCGATCACTACAAGCGTCATCTGGCCAAGCTCGCGAAGGCGCGTAAATCAGAGGAGATGGTCTGATGCTGGTGCTCGATCATGATCGCGCTGGCGGCTACTGGGGCGCCGTGTACGTGTTCACTGCCATCAAGGGATTGCAGGTCGTTATCGACGGGCCTGTCGGATGCGAGAACCTGCCTGTCACGTCCGTGCTGCACTACACCGATGCGCTGCCGCCGCACGAGTTGCCGATCGTCGTCACCGGACTTGGCGAGGACGAACTGGGACGCAACGGAACCGAAGGCGCCATGCGCCGAGCGCACAAGACGCTTGATCCAGAGCTGCCCGCGGTGGTCGTGACAGGGTCCATCGCCGAGATGATCGGCGGCGGTGTCACGCCTGAAGGCACCAACATTCAGCGCTTCCTGCCACGTACGATCGACGAAGATCAGTGGCAGGCCGCCGAGCGTGCGCTGTACTGGCTGTGGACCGAGTACGGCCTGAAGAAAGGCATCGCGCCCAAGCGTCGCGAGAAAAAGGAGGGCGACAAGCCACGCGTGAACATCGTGGGCACCATCTACGGTTACTTCAATTCACCGAGTGACCTGGCCGAGATCCGTCGCCTTGTCGAAGGAATTGGTGCCGAAGTGAACATGGTGTTTCCGCTCGGCAGTCACCTGGAGAACGTGCCACGGCTCGTCGATGCCGATGTCAACGTGTGCATGTATCGCGAGTTCGGACGGATGCTCTGCGAGGCGCTCGAGCGCCCGTATCTGCAGGCACCCATCGGCCTGCACAGCACGACCAAGTTTCTTCGGACGCTTGGCGAGATGCTCGGGCTCGATCCGGAGCCGTTCATCGAGAAGGAAAAGCACACCACCGTCAAGCCGTTGTGGGACCTGTGGCGCAGTGTCACGCAGGACTTCTTTGGCACGGCGAATTTCGCGATT
This sequence comes from Gemmatimonadaceae bacterium, assembly GCA_031379145.1. GTDB lineage: Bacteria > Gemmatimonadota > Gemmatimonadetes > Gemmatimonadales > Gemmatimonadaceae > Gemmatimonas. The sequence goes on along the minus strand of JANNEV010000198.1, from coordinate 2,820 downwards.
GTGGCCAACGAGACCTACGCACGAGGTGTGCGCCATTTTCTCGAAACGGAGATGGGTCTTCCCTGCTCGTTCGCGTTTTCACGACGCCCGGGCGTGAAGCCCGACAACGACGCCGTGCGTGCAGCGATTCGTGCGAATCCGCCCCTGATGATGTTCGGCAGCTACAACGAGCGGATGTACCTCGCCGAGATGGGTGCGCGCTCCATGTACATCCCGGCGAGTTTTCCGGGAGCCATTATCCGTCGACACACGGGTACGCCGTTCATGGGCTATTCCGGCGCGACGTATCTCATTCAGGAAGTGTGCAACGCGCTGTTCGATATGCTCTTTCACATCCTGCCGCTGGGCACGGACATGGACAAGATCGAGGCCACGCCATCGCGATTGCACAAGGAACTGCCGTGGGACGACGACGCCAAGGCGGCGCTGGACGAGACCGTTGGTCAGTATCCGGTGCTGATTCGCATTTCGGCGGCGAAGCGACTGCGCGACCTCGCCGAAAAGGACGCGCGCGAACTTGGGGACACGATCGTGAATCGTGATCACGTCCTGGCATCCCGACGGGGACTCGCCGGCGCCACGGCGTAGGACCGTGCAAGCGGCGTGGCCTCGTAACGCCACGCCGTCGATCCCGTCACGTCGCGGAGTGTCCTGCGATACTGGAGAGCGTCCCGATGACTTCGTCGGGGCGCTCTTCAAGCAAGAGATGTCCCGCACCGGCCACCGCGCGCAACGTGGCGGCCGGAATACGCGCGACACTGCGGGCCAGCGAGGCATAGGGCACCCACCGATCGTTTGCGCCGGCCACCAGCACGAGCGGTACGGTCAGCGACACGGCATCGCGGATGACTGTTGGCAGGTCCCAGCGCGACATCATGGCGATGGCCGCGTGCACGTGGGCGGGACGTCCGCAGAGCAATTCATAGCGGGCGAGATCGGCGGGAGCGAGCGCGGTACCGCTGCTGGCCAGCATGGCGCGAATCAGCGGCGTACTGCGCGCCATCCAGGCGCCGCCATCCGCGACCGTCCGCGACTCGACGATGCGGGCCAACAGCGGGGCGATCAGTGCCACGTAGGCGGTGGGCGGGGCGACCAGCGCCGGATTGAAGCCGACGATGCAGCGAGGCGTAACGTGTCCATCGAGAACCATGCGCATCAGGACGGCCACACCCGCCGAGTGCCCGGCGACCAGTGTCGGGGCGAGATGGAGGCGATGCACCAGCGCGGCGAGCGCGCGCGACATGCCCTCGATGGAATACAGGTTGTCCCGCTCGTCGGCAGCCCTGGTGACCACCGTGAAGCCATGTCCCGGGAGATCGACCGCCGTCACGCGAAAGCGCGTGGACAGCTCGGCCAGGCAGTGGTTCCAAGAATGCGACGAGCCGCCGGTGCCATGGATGAGGAGGAGGTCCTCTCCGTGGCCGAGCTGCTGGAAGTGCCATCGCACGCCGTCGAGGTCAAGGAACGCCGATACGTCCCGGAATGGCCAGTCGGATGGAGGTAAATCGGCGATTTGAGGCGAGGACAACCCTGATTTCGGTGAAGAAAGCGACATCGCAGAAATTTGTTGTCGAAATGTGTAAATAATTCTTGACGGCGTGCACTGTAAGGTGAAGTTTACAGCCGCAGGAAGTACCTATGTAGCCGAGCCCAGCTAGTACTCGGCATCCCAGCCGCGCGGGACGAGCGCGGTAGATCCGAATTTCTCCGGAGGGTTCGATGTCCATGTTCGAAAAGGGCGGCATGACCGAGGAAGAGGCAATGCGCTTCAACACCTACTGGATCGCCGGTACGGGTGTGTGGGTTCTCGGGGCCGTTGGCGCCCATCTGCTGGCGTGGAGCTGGCGTCCCTGGTTCTGACCTGATCCAGCCACCTCCCTCACCACGCATCTTAGGAGAGTACTATGTATCGCATTTGGATCGGGCTTGATCCGCATCTGATCATGGGCGGCATCGGCTCGTTCATCGCTGGCGCAGTGCTGGTGATGCACCTGTTCGCCTTCAGCCAGCTTAGCTGGCCCGCGTCACTCAAGGCCAAGTACGCGACCCCGCCTGCCGCCACCCGCTGAGGAGCTATCATGCATCGCATTTGGTTGATGTATGACCCGCGTCGCGTGATGGTGGCCGTCACCGGCTTCATCGGCGCTCTCGCGTTCGTCATTCACTTCATCCTGCTCAGCTCACAGCGTTACTCGTGGATCGAGAACGGTACGCTGTCCGCTGCTCAGGCGCCCGTCGGGGCATCGGCTCCGGCAATGGCGGCAGAAATGTCGCCGCTCCCGCCCGGCCGGTAATAACGTCGCGCGTCGCCGCCGGGATGGTGATCGCACGTGTCAGTGCGATGCCATCCCCGGCCGACGCCAGCCTCCGCCATCGTCTGCATGATTGGAGAAATCGCCCATGGCGATGCTCAGTTTTGAAAAGAAGTATCGGGTCCGCGGTGGAACGCTGATTGGCGGAGATCTCTTCGATTTCTGGTTCGGTCCGTTTTACGTGGGCTTTTTTGGTGTAGCGTCCATCTTTTTCATTCTACTCGGCACGATGCTCTGCGTCTGGGGAGCAGCGATCGGTCCGACGTGGAACCTCTGGCAGATCTCCATCGCTCCGCCCGATTTGAAGTACGGGTTGGGTTTCGCGCCACTGCGCGAAGGAGGTTTGTGGCAGATCATCACGCTCTGTGCGGTCGGCGCCTTCGGGAGCTGGGCTTTACGACAAGCGGAGATCAGCCGAAAACTCGGCATGGGAATGCACATTCCCTGGGCATACGGCGCGGCCGTGTTCGCCTATCTCACCCTGGTCGTCATCCGTCCGCTGCTGATG
>JANNEV010000173.1:0-1562 GCA_031379145.1 Gemmatimonadaceae bacterium | reverse complement strand
CGATTCGACCAGACGGCACGTTGGATCTCGACGCCATTGCGCCAGATGATCTCGCGAGGGCGCGGCTGTTGATCGTGAACTACCCCTGCAACCCCACCACCGCCACCGTGCCGCTGTCCGAGTTCGCACGCTTGGTGGCGTTCGCCGACGCCCATCAGCTGCTGCTGGTCAGTGACCTGGCGTACAGCGAGTTGAGCTATGACGGATACTCGGTCCCGAGTGTCTTCCAGGTGCCGGGCGCGACGCGAGTGGCTGTGGAGCTGCACACGTGTTCCAAGAGCTTCAACATGGCCGGGCTACGGATTGCGTTCATCGCCGGCAACGCCGACGCCATCGATACGCTGGACCGATATCGTGCGAACATCGGGTACGGCGTGTCCACCTTGGCGCAAGGTGCCGGCGCTGCGGCCTTCGAGCACTACGCCGAGATCGTTCCGCCCATCGTCGCGGAGTACCGGCGTCGCCGGGACTCGCTGGTATCGGCGTTCAATCACGGGGGCTGGCCCGTCACTGCGCCCGTGGCGACCATGTATCTGTGGCTCGCGGTTCCAGGCGGATACGACGACTGGGCGTGGGTCGAGCGTCTGATGGAAGGTCCCGGCATTGTCGTCACGCCGGGACTGGCGTTCGGCGAAGCTGGGCGCGGACATTTTCGGTTGTCCTTCGTTCAGCCAGCGGAGGTGTTGTCGCGCGCAGCGGAACAGATCGTTGAGGCAGCAGCCGCGCCTCGCTGATGCCCTTTGCGACTGAGCGCCGATGGTCCGCCGCTACTTGGGTGGTGGAGGCTCCTTGACGGACATGTCCCACTGCACGGTGACTTCATCCTGAATGAGGTTGGTGGCGGGACTGTACGGCATGCCGAACTGCTTGCGATTCAGGATGAACTGACCGCGGAATCGACCGGCGCCCTTCTCGTAGAACACCATCGTGGCCGGCACGACTGTTCGCTGCGTCACGCCATGCAGTGTCAAGTCGCCCGTGATGTCGATCTTGTTCTCGCCGGTCTTTTTGACGCTGACCGACTTGAACGTGATGGTTGGATACTTGGCCACATCAAAGAACGCGTCGCTCCGGAGGTGATTGTCGCGCATGGTCACGCGCGTGTCGATGCTGGCCGCGTCGATAGTGATGGAAACGCTCGACGCTTCAAGATTCTGCGGATCCAATTGCAGCTCCGCGTCCCATTTGCCGAAGAACCCGTGCGCGCTGAGCAGTCGGGCGTCCGCGACGAAGTTGATTTCGCTATGGTTCTTGTCCACAACGTGCGGCTTCGGCGAAACCAACGGTCGAGCGGCAACCAGACCAGGAAGCAACAGGGCGAATGCCACGGCACGGCTGAAGCGCATGGATTACCTCTCTAAGGGCGGTTCGACTTCGGATAACGAACAAATTACTACAGTAGTGAGATAAAAGCCACTGCTCCGCTGCTTGCCGATCGTGCCTTGAATGGCGTGGGTCGCGCCGGTGATCTTCCACGGGCGCGAGTTTGTCGCACTTTCCGTTCGTGTTCCCATTCTCAGGCTCTGACATGAGTGCCCCTGCCGTACCGGACGACCAGATCG
>JANNEV010000134.1:0-1820 GCA_031379145.1 Gemmatimonadaceae bacterium | reverse complement strand
AGATGAAGGCTTTTGCATCATCGAAATGCTGTTTGATGACAACGAAAAGCCGATCGACTACCGCTTTTTGGAAGTCAATCCGGCCTTTGTCAAGCAAACCGGACTCGAACAAGCTGTGGGTAAAACGGCACGCCAGATGATTCCCGAACTTGAAAATTTTTGGTTAGAGGTGTACGGCAAAGTCGCGCTCACAGGGGAACCAGTGCGCTTTGAGCATGGCTCCGAAGTCATGAACCGCTGGTTTGAGGTTTCGGCGTTCCGCACTCCTGAGCCGCAGAGCCGCCAAGTCGCCTTACTTTTCCAAGAAATCAGCGATCGCAAACTGTCGGAAAATCTATTGCGCGAACACTACAGCAAGTTGCGCTTGTTCGTCAAACACTCGCCTGCGGGGGTGGCGATGTTTGACCGCGAGATGCGGTATATGCTGGTGAGCGACCGCTGGATGTCAAGTTATGGGCTGGGCGATCGAAACATTATAGGTCGATCGCACTACGAGATTTTTCCCGATGTACCCGATTGTTTGAAACAAATCCACCAGCGTTGTCTGGCGGGAGCAGTCGAAATGTGCCAAGAAGAGCCGTTACCCCGCGCTGAGGGCTGCGTTGACTGGGTGCGCTGGGAAATTCACCCGTGGCGGCTCAACAGCGGTGAAATTGGCGGAATCATGATTTTTTCCGAAGTAATCACCGATCGCAAAAACGCTGAACTTGCACTGCAAACTGCAAACCAGCAAGTTAGCAATATTCTAGAAAGTATTGCCGATGCTTTTATCGCGATCGATGCACAATGGCGCTATACCTATGTTAATGCTGCTGCTGAAAAACTGCTGGCGCGATCGAGAAACGAGTTGCTAGGTCGATCGGTTTGGGAGTTATTCCCCGCCGAGCGAGAATCCAATTCATTGGTATATCAAGAATTTCATCGAGTTGTTTCCGAGCAAGTTTCTGTCAAATTTGAAGAGTTTTCGGTTTCACTCCAAAAGTACATAGAAGTCAGCGCCTATCCAGCGGCGGAAGGACTTACGGTTTATTGGAGTGATATTAGCGATCGCAAACGCACCGAAGCAGAACTGCGGCAAAAAAATGCAATTTTGAACGTAATTAACGAGTCAGCACCCACGCCAATTTTTGTCAAAGATCGAGAAGGACGGATTATTTATGCCAATCCAGCCACGCTGGAGGCGCTGGGAAAAACTGCTGGTGAAGTAATTGGCTTGCGCGATCGCGATTTATACCCAGTAGCAGAACTGGGAGCCATAGTCTCGGAAAACGATCGGCGGATTATGGAATCCGGTCAAACAGAAGTTGTCGAAGAATCTCCCGATGGCATTCGGACATTTCTCGGAATGAAAGCTCCCTACCGCAATGAAGCCGGAGAAATCATCGGCTTGATCGGCATCTCCAGCGACATCACAAATCGCAAACGAGCAGAAGTCGCCATGCAAGAACAAACTAAGTTATTGCAAGTAATCATTGACAGCATTGGCGACGGTTTAATTCTCGCCAACCAACAAGGGGAGTTTGTGCTATTTAACCGAGCCGCTGTAGGAATATTCGGTCAGCTATCCAACGACAAATCCTCCTCAGAATGGTCGAGCACCTACGGACTATTTTTGCCAGACCAAAAAACCCTCTTCCCTGACGAGCAACTACCTCTAGCCAGAGCAATCAAAGGCGAATATGTCAATGATGTAGAAGTATTTGTCCGGCGCCAAGATGCCGAAAATCGCTGGATAAGTATCAGCGGTTATCCGGTAGTTGATGCTAGCAACGAAATCACAGGCGGAGTGATTGTCTGTCGGGATATCACAGAACGCAAAC
>JANNEV010000087.1:0-3073 GCA_031379145.1 Gemmatimonadaceae bacterium | reverse complement strand
GCGCCCCAGCAGTAGGCCTCACCGCCCCGCGTCAATCCGCAGCTGTGCTCCAGGCCCGTCGTGACCTGTGCGAACGACAAATCACCCACAATGGGCTCCGGTCGCTCACGCGATTCGACATCGCCGTCTCCCAGCTGCCCGCGTTCGTTTGCGCCCCAGCAATACACCTTGTTGCTCACCAGCGTACAGCTGTGGCGGCCGCCGGCGGCGATCACGCTGGGATCATCCGTCGCGCGCACCGTTTCGGATCGGGACGCCTCCGGGACCGTTGCGGTCGGACCGGATCGAGGACCAGACGATGCACCGCCCGTCGACGCACCGGCTGATGCCGTCAGGCTTGGCGCAGCAGTGGCGGTGGGCGCATTGGCCGCGGATGGTCCTGATCCCTTTGCGCCTCTCGCTGCTGTTGCCGCCGCCATCGCGGCCTTTTGCGCAGCGGCGAGCTCGGCGCGACGCGACGCCGCCGCCACCATGGAATCCGCACGAATGGAGTCGGCCGCAAACTTCGCGAGTGCGGCCAGCCGGTCGCGCTCGCGATCTCGTTCGCGCTGCGCGACGGTGTCCGCGCGCACGGAGTCTGCGGGCGTCATCGCGGCAGACGAGAGTTGCGGGGCCGTACTGTCGCCGGTCGCGGGCGTTACCAGTGGAATTTCCACCGAGCGCGAGTCCGTCAGCGTGGAAGCTGGCGCCACACGGCTCGGAAACAGCCGAGCGCGCTGCACAAACGTCGCGACGCCGCCACCGCCAACCAACAGCACAAGTCCGCCCACCATCGCCCAACGGCGAGTGTTGCTTCGCGACGGAGCCTCTGTGGCCCATGACGGCGCTTCATCGTCTGCGCTGTCTGCGGTCACCGGTGATCCGGCGGGCACGATCGTTGGTGCCTTGCTCGACATTCCGTTGGCCGCCGCACCGGATGCACCGCCCGCGGTCGGAACAAGTCCAGCGGAGGCCGCAGGCACGCCCTCCGACGTGTTGCTGGCCGAGCTCCCGACGCCTCCACCTTTCTGCGGCGCACCAGCAGTCGCTCCCACCGGCGCGACACCGTTCGGGGGGCGGACGAACCGCACCGTCGCCGCACTGGATGTATCGGTCGTGCTTGGCTTGGCACGTGGTTTGGCACGTTCAGCCTCGCGACGTCGCTTGTGGGATTCCTCCCATTGCCGCCAGTCGCTGGGTACGACCCAGTTGTTGAGCACCGACAGCAGGCCGTCCGCACCGGCCCAACGTGCTGACGGACGCTTCTGCATCATGCGCTCGACGATGTACTGCAGTCGAGGCGGCACCACCCCGGGCCGGAGCGCATCGATCGCGGGCAGGGCTTCGTTCTTCTGCTTGAAGATGACGTTGTACAGGGCCTCACCTTCCCACGGGCGTTGGCCGGTGAGCATCTCCCACGCCACCAGGCCCAGGCTGTACACGTCGGAACGCGCATTCGCCGCCGCACCATCGATCTGCTCTGGAGCCATGTACGCGGGCGTGCCGATGGTCGCGCCGTCCATGGTCAGCCGGGAGTCGAACTCATTGGAGTGGGCGATGCCGAAATCGCTGAGCAGCGCACGCCCGGTGTTGCTGTCGAGAAAAATGTTCTCCGGCTTCACGTCCCGATGCACCACGCCGTTGGCGTGGGCAAACGCCAGCGCTTCCGCCACGTCCTTGAGCACGCGTTCGGCGCGTTCCGGGGCGAACGGACCATCCTCGGAGATGGCCTGCTTGAGCGTCTTCCCGGGGATCAGCTGCATGACCAGCGCCAACCCACCGTCGCGCAAGCGGCCGACGGCGTGCACCGTCACGATGTTGGGATGCTGGAGCCGTGCGACCGTGCGCGCTTCGCGAGCGAGGCGTTCCATCGCCTCCTCGCCGGAGACGGCCAATCGAGGCCGCACCACCTTGATGGCCACTTCGCGATGGAGCGCGCGATCGCGGGCGCGATACACGATCGCGCTGCCTCCGCGACCCAACTCGCCAAGCAACGTGTACGACTCCTCGAGGTCGCTGACCTCATGGGCTTCCGACTCGCCGTTCATTGCGCTGTGCGTGCTCCGCGCCGTCGAGGGCTGGTAGACATTGAGCTACTTGTGCCGGAAGCCAAATAGTACCTCGCCCATCTCAATTCTTGCACCGTCTGCCAGCTGGAGTTCTTCGTTGTGCGCCAAGGCGCGCCCGTCATGCACGACCGGATTGGTCTGCGACAGGTTCTGCAGGTACCAGTGCCCCGCGTGAAACCGCATGCGCGCATGCGCGCGACTGACCGTCTGGTCACGCAGTTGGATATGACGATACAGCGCACCCTCACTGCGACCGAACGTGAACTCGGTTCCGGTGGGACCCGGAAGTCGCACGAAGCGTATTTCCCGACCCTGATCGTGCCCGGAGACCACCTCCAGTCTTCCGGGCAGAAACTGCAGTGTCCCGTCGTTGGGCACGCTGAAGTTCACCATCGACTGGTCGGAGCTCGCCACGACCGGAGTCGGCGGCGACTTCGAGGCAGCGGCGGATGCCTCCGGCTGCGCGGCCGCCGCCACTGCAGACGGAACTGCGGGCCTCGGCTTGTCGCCGGTGCTGAACGTGCGAATCGTGGGTGCTGGCGTAGGTGCTGTCGTTGATGCTGGCGTTGATGCTGGGGCTGCGACTGGTGCCGATGCTGGTGCGGTTGCTGGTACCAGGGCTGGGGCTGGGGCTGTCGTGCGGGCGACAGTTGCCGCCGGTGCGAGAGGTGCGGCCGGCGTGGCCGGTGCGGCCGCCACAGGCGAAGGCGGCGACGCCACTGGTATCACCGGCTCGTCCAGGATCGCGGCCGCTTTCGGAACCGGCGCGGTGAGCGGCGGCGATTGAGGCCGGGGAAACGGGAGTTGGTGTTTTCAGGATTTTCGCGATCCGCACGGGTTTGTGGTAAGAACTGACCACCAACGCCCCGCGGAGTGCAATTCCATGTCGAGCGCCCTGCGCCAACCAGAACCAATCACCATCGAAAACTTCGACGCCTTCGTCGCCGCGCATGCGGATCTGAATGTCTATGAGCTCGTCGACGGCGTCATATACCTGATGGCGAACCCGACGATTGCGCACGAGC
>JANNEV010000084.1:0-3529 GCA_031379145.1 Gemmatimonadaceae bacterium | reverse complement strand
CGACGATCGTCCGGCCCGCACCGAACGCGCCGAACGTCCGGCCCGTCGTGAAGGGGCACCGGCGCGGGGCGAGCGCGGTGACAGTGCACCGCGTGCCAAAGCCAAGCCTGGCAACAAGCCCGAATGGGCCGTGGCCAAGTTGTGGGTGGGGGCGGGTCGCAAGGCCAAGATGCGGCCAGGGGATCTGGTGGGCGCGATCGCCAACGAAGTCGGCATCGATGCCGGTGTGATCGGCGCCATCGAGATTGCCGACGGGTACTCCACGGTGGAAGTGCCAGAGGAGATCGCCGAGGACATCATCACGGCGCTGCGCAGCACGACCATCAAGGGTCGGCGGATTCTTGTGCGGCGGGATCGGGCGTAGCCACTTCGCGTTGAACGTCATGTTCATGCGCACTGTTGATCTGACCGGTCGTTGACGAGATGTTCGTCGGCGGCCGGTCTTGCGTTCCAGGGGAGTAATCGACGTGAACAGAAGCTGTGTCGGCGTGGGCGCGGTGGTGTTGGTCGCGATGCTCGGATGTCGTGCGGCTGCGCAAGCGGCGCCTGACTTCATTCTGCGCGGCGGGACCGTGGTGGATGGCACAGGGTCGCCGGCGCGGCGTGCTGACGTTGCGGTGCGCGATGGACGCATCAGCGCCGTGGCAATGCGCATCGCCCCGGGTTCCAGGACTCAAATCATCGATGTGACCGGGCAGATCGTCGCGCCGGGCTTCATCGACCCGCATGCCCACATCACCACGATCTCGCAGTACCCGCAGGCGGAGAACTTTCTGCGACAGGGGATCACGACGATCTTCAACAGTCTGCACAGTCTCGATCAGCCGTATCCTCTTGGAAGGTTTCTTGACACGCTGCGTGTGGCACCGAACACGCTCTGGACGGCGGGCCATACGTGGGTGCGTAGCCGCGTGATGGGTCGCGAGAATCGTGCGCCGACCGCATCGGAACTCGCTCGCATGCGGACGATTGTGTCGGAGGCGATGGACGACGGCGCGTTCGGCTTGGGCACTGGACTGGAATACATCCCGGCGGTGTATGCCGAACGCGCGGAGCTGGTGGCGTTGGCGCGCGCGGCTAAGCGTCCCGGTTCCCTCTACGTGACGCATCTGCGCGACGAAGGGGCGGCGCTTGAGGGAGCAATCGCCGAAGCGGTCGATGTGGGGCAGAGTTCGAATCAGCCGGTGCATATCAGCCACATCAAGAGCACCGGCGCGAAGAACTGGGGTAAGAGCGCGGCCGTACTTCGCGGGATCGACTCGCTCAATGCACGAGGACGGAGTCTCTCGTTCGATGTCTATCCGTATCCGGCTTACAGCACGTACTCCGACGTGCTTTTCCCCGCGTGGGCACTCGCCGATGGCGCCGATTCCGTGCGTGCGCGGCTGGCGGATTCGACCACCCTCGGGCGGCTGCGCGCGGAGATGCGCCCCATCTTTGAGGCGCAGACCGGCGGCACCGCGGTGAGCGTTCGCTTTCGCGCCATCCCCGCTGCGCCGGCGTTTCAGGGGCGCACCTTGGCGGACTATCTCGCGGAGCGCGGCGTACCCGAGTCGCTCGACGCGATTGTTGACGCGCTGATCGGACTGCAGCGGGACGGCGGGTTCACCGCCATCGTCGAGGCAATGAGCGAACGCGACATCGAAGCCTTCCTGCTCCACTCGGCGTCGATGGTCTCCACTGACGGCGATCTCGTCACGCCGGGCGTGGGTTTTCCGCACCCGCGCAGCTACGGCGCGTTTCCGCGCGTGATCGCCCGGTACGTGGGTGAACGGCAGGTGCTGTCCTTCGAGTCGGCGATCGCCAAGATGACCAGTGTGCCGGCGCGCACGCTCGGGTTAACCGACCGTGGCATCGTACGCCGCGGCATGGTGGCGGACCTCGTGGTGTTCGATCGCGCACTGTTCGTGGACAAGGCCACCTTGACCGACCCGCATCACTACGCAGAGGGCGTGACGCAGCTGTTCGTGAATGGCGTGGCGGTGATTCGCGATGGCGCGCTTACTGGTGCTCGGCCGGGGCGCGCGATCCGGCGCCCCGGCCCGACTCGCCGCTGACGTTCGAGTCGCTAACGTTTGAGTCGCTGACGTTCAGGCAGCACTACGGCCTGCTCAGCACCAGCCCGGTCAGGCCACCCTTGGGACCCGTGCGTGCACTGACCAGCACCACGCCTCCGGCGTAGGTCGCGCGATAAGTGAAGGTGCGGTCATCGGCCACCGTACCCGTGGAGAGCAGATCGAGTTGCGCGAGCGCGCCGAGCGGCTGCAGCATGCGCGCGTAGGCAGCGACCATGCGCGGGACGGTCGTGGCGCGAACGAACTCGAAGTCGTTCACCGCCAGTTCACCCCGCGCCGTCTTGAGCAGCACGGTGCGTAGCATCGCGGTAGTGGCAGGGCTGGCATCGGCGATGGCGACTGATGGCACCGGCGGCGGCGTGAGCGCCGAGTCCACCGCGGCGGCGATAAGATTGGCAATGTCAGCCGGATATACCGCGCCCGAGTTGGACAGCACCACGACCGTCAGGTCGCTCCCCTCGAAGCGCGTGAACTGTGTACGGAACCCCTGCCACGATCCGCCATGCTGCACCACGCGCTGATTGTTGAGCGAATCGAGAAACCAGCCAAATCCATATGGGTGCGTGCGACCGCTGTTCAACTTGATGGGCGTGAGGAGCGCATCCCAGCTCTCCTTCGACAGCACGCGCTTGTCGCGCACCACGGCGTTCCACGCCACCAGGTCGCGCACGCTGATCAACAGCGAACCGTCCGCCGTGGTATTGAGCGACGGCGAGACCCAGTTCTGATGCACGAACCCCGAGGCGCGGGGCAGATACCCTGACGCGCGCCGCGGCACGATCTCCGCTTCCGAGATGATGCGCACGGTGTGCATCCCCGACGGTGCGAAGATCCGCGATTGGAGGTACTGCCAGTAGGGCGCCCCCGTGATGCGGCTCATGATCACGCCGAGCATCACGTAGCCGGTGTTGCTGTAGATCCATCGCGCGCCGGGCGTGAACTCGAGCGGAAGCTTGAACGCCATTTCGGACAGCTGCGCCTCGGTATAGTCGCGCCGATAGTCCATCGCTTCCCCGGTGTAGTCGGGGATACCGGACGTGTGCGACAGCAGATGACGCAAGGTGATGCCTTGCCAGCTTGCCGGCGCTTCCGGAACGTAGCGGCGCACCGACGAATCCAGCGCGACACGCTTGTCCTCAACCAGCGCCATGATGCCGGCCGCGGTGAACATTTTGCCGAGTGAACCGGACAGGAACATCGTCTCGGCTGACACCGGAATCTGCTGTTCGATGTTGGCGAGGCCATAGCCCTTGGCCATCAGCACGCGGTCACCCTTGATGACGGCCACACCAAGCCCCGGGCTCTGCTGTAGCTGCATTTCGGAGAGCACCACCTGATCGACCGCGGCCTCGTTGAACAGCGCGCCACCCACGGCGGGCTTGTCAGCGCGCCACCACGGCGCTGGCAACTCGGCGACGGTTGGTGCCACGCGATCGAGCGTCTCACCATCGTAG
>JANNEV010000062.1:0-1799 GCA_031379145.1 Gemmatimonadaceae bacterium | reverse complement strand
CCTCAAAGAACGCTGCGCAGCAAAACGAGGTGTATCATTTGCCTTTCTCGAGTGACCGATCTGGGTTGTAAAAGCTGATACTTCAAGTTGACCCTACGCTTAAGGGTTATTTTCAAGTTGAGGGAAAGCTGAAGGTAAGCTGGGATACAGCCCACCAAAGCCAAGTTGAAAGTTTATGGTCGCTCGAGTGAAGGTTTATGGTCGCTCAGAGTGAAGGTTTGCTGAAAGTTTGAAAGGTATTCAGTTGCCGTTCAAGTTGAGATCAGCTTCGCATCAAAGCCCTAGTTTAACCTGTTGTTGAAAGTCTATTCTTAATTTTCGCATCGCCAACTTCATATAGCAAACAACTTCGACAATACATTCCCGAATCATCAACACGGCGAATCATTACGGTAACGGATTCGCAATTGGTTGTTCAAGACTCGAAAATAGAAATGGACGTCCATCATGTTCGATAAGATATTGATTCCAGTAGACGATTCTTCGGGCAGCCAACACGCCGCCCATATCGGTCTTGAATTCGCCAAACGCCTGAATGCTCGAGTTGTGCTGACCAATGCCTTAATCGAATACGCGACTGAAGAGGACGGAAACAATGCCCTTGCACCAGCACGGCGCAATGCCGAAACACTCGGGATTGGTTTTGAAACCCGTTTTGCCGAAGGTATTCAGATGAGTGTTGGTGAGGGCATCGTTCAGGTTTGCCTGGAAGAAAATTGTGATCTGATCGTCATGGGTACGCACGGACGCCAGGGTATCGAGCGCTTGCTGTTGGGCAGTGTCGCAGAACGCGTCACGCGCCAGGCACACGTACCAGTCATGCTGATACGCGACCCTCAGGATTCCAAAACCATGACTGAAAAACCTCTTCAACTCGAGCATATTTTGGTTGCTGTTGATGGCAGCCTGCAAAGTCAACAGGCGCTTGTAATTGCCAACAATCTCGGGGCAAAGCTTGGTGCAAGTCTCGAGGTGTTGTACGTGATTCCTGACGTGCCGCCAATGACTGGCTACACGGGTCTCGAGTTTGCATCAATGATTGATTACGACCGTTACGAGAAAGACCTCGAGGCACAAAGCAAAGCGATCATTGCAGGAGCACTCGTGCAACTGAAAACAGCTTCAGCGAAAGTAATGAATGTCAGTAGCTCGAGCGTCCCAGCCAAAGGCTTACTGCTTGGTGATCGAATTTTACAAACCGCGCTCGAGCATCACGCTGACCTGATCATGCTTGGAACACACGGACGCAGTGGCATAGAACGTTTGCTGCTTGGCAGTGTTGCCGAAACTGTTTCGCACCACTCTAAGATTCCAGTTCTGCTGGTTCGTGCCCTTCCAGTCAAGGTTTCTGATGCGGTAGTGAACTCGAATGCAAAATCAATCCAGCACTCAAGCGATAACGTCGTCCAGCAAAACCCATTGCCCGTGTAACCGAAACAACGATTTTTTAGCAATCACAACAGGAGGCAACATTATGGCATTTATTATTACCCAGCCCTGCATCGGTACGAAAGACTCAGCTTGTGTTGAGGTATGCCCAGTCGAATGTATTTACGAGGGCGACGACCAGTTTTTTATTCACCCCGACGAGTGCATCGATTGCGGCGCTTGCGTGCCCGCCTGTCCGGTCAGTGCGATCTTCCCTGAAGAGGACGTACCCGCCGATCAACAATCGTTTATTGCCAAGAACCGAACGTATTTTGGTCTTTGATCAGAATACTCGAGCTTGATTTGATCAGCGCCCTAATGGGTTCGTAAGGTCTGCGAATCATCCTGAACCCAAGTTCGCTTAAAAGGAG
>JANNEV010000010.1:0-1515 GCA_031379145.1 Gemmatimonadaceae bacterium | reverse complement strand
TCGTTGGCAATCGCCCCGACCAAATCGCCCGGCCGCAGTTTGGCCTTGCGGCCCGCACCAACCCACAACTTGGCGACGGCCCACTCCGGCTTGGGCGCCCGGCTCCCCTTGGCGCGTGGGCCAGCTTCGCCTCGCGCTGGTGCTCCTTCGCGCCGTGGCCGCTCCGCACGAGCCGGACGATCATCGGTACGCGGACGTTCGGACTTGGGCGCCACGGCAGGAATCTCTGCTTCGTCCACGTCGGCGCGCGCCTCCAGCATCTTCACCGCCGCCGCCGCGATATCCATCACGTCGAACTCCTCGGCCAACGATTCGCAGATGCCGCGGAACTGATCGAGCTCCCCATCGAGAATCGCTTCCCGCAGCGACGCCCGCGCCAGCTCCAGCCGCTTCGACTTGAGATCCGCGACGGTCGGAACCATGGCAATCTCAATACGCTGCGAAGTCATTCGCTCGATGTTGCGCAACAACCGATGCTCACGCGGCTCGGCCAGCGTAATGGCCACGCCTTCGCGTCCGGCCCGACCGGTGCGTCCGATGCGGTGCACGTACGCCTCGGCGTCTGCCGGCACATCGAAGTTCACCACGTGCGACACATGCTTCACATCGAGGCCGCGTGCGGCAACATCCGTGGCAATGAGCAGATCGGTCTTCTTGGAACGGAACTTCTGCATCACACGGTCGCGCTGGTCCTGCGACAAGCCACCGTGCAAGGCATCCGCGCGCATGCCGCGGGCCGCCAACGTCTCGGAGAGCTCGTCCACTTCGGTTCGCGTGCGACAAAACACGATGGCCGAGGTCGGATGCTCCAGGTCGAGCACACGCGCCAGCGCGGCCATCTTGTGCGCACGCGGCACCATGTACGCCACTTGGCGAACGCGGGCCGATTCCCCGTCGGGCACAATCTCACGATCGATGGTGACCGTGACAGGGTTCTGCAGCTGGCGGCGCGCGATCGACACAATGCGCGACGGCAACGTAGCCGAAAACAGCGCGGTCTGACGCGACTTGGGCGTCTTCTCGAGAATCGCTTCCAGATCTTCGGCGAATCCCATGTCCAGCATTTCGTCAGCTTCGTCCAGCACCACCGTCTTCACGCTCTGCAACTGCAGCGTGCCACGTCGGATGTGATCCAACGCGCGACCGGGCGTGGCGATCACCACATCCACTCCACGCTTGAGGGCACGGATCTGGGTGTCCATGGACGCACCGCCGTACACGGGCAGCGCTTGAACCCCCAACGGCTTTCCGTACCGATGCACGGCCTCGGCCACCTGCATCGCCAGCTCGCGCGTCGGCACCAGAATCAAACCGGCCGTTCGTTCACGCGGTGCGGCGTTGGGCGTCAATCGACTCAGCAGCGGCAACGCGAAGGCCGCGGTCTTTCCTGTCCCCGTCGCGGCCTGCGCCAACACGTCCCGGCCCGCCAACAACGGCGGAATGGCAGCGCGCTGTACCGGCGTCGGCTCTTCGTATCCCAGTGTGGCCAAGGCGGCAACAACGCGCTCATCGTCG
>JANNEV010000004.1:0-14002 GCA_031379145.1 Gemmatimonadaceae bacterium | reverse complement strand
AGCCGACAGCTCGGCCGCCGACGTGTCCAATGAGGACGTGCGCCGACTAACCCCCGCGCGCAAGTCCGTCGTGCCTGACGTCATGCAGCAGGCGGCGGACCGCTCGCGGGTCATTGGGGCAGAAGGCGCCCGTGTACAGATCTTTGTGATCAGCGACTATCAGTGCGCCGAGTGCCGCGCCTGGTACTCGACGGTCCTTCCGGAGCTGCGACGGCTGTACCTCGACACCGGCGCCGTTCGGTTGACCTGGGTGCACTACCCGCTACGAACGCACCCGAACACGGTACGAGCCGCCAGTGCCGCGCTCTGCGCCGGCGCGCAGGGGAACGACAAGTTCTGGGCCGCGAGCACTCGTCTTTTCGAACGACAGGCGCAGTGGCTCACGGTTGTGGATCCGTCGGCAATTTTGGATTCACTCATGCTGGAGGTCGGAGTCGAGCCCTTCGCGCTTCGGAGCTGCACCAGCAGCCGTCGCATGTTCCGGCAGATCCGCGCGGACATTGACTGGGTCGACAGGGCCAACGGGAAAGGGCCGTTGACTGTGATGATCGGATCGCGCCGCATTGCCGACGGCGGCAATCTGGCATCGGTTCGGTCTGCGCTCGACTCCGCGCTGGCATTGGCGCGGTAGGTCCCGGTCGGCACACTCGCCGACCGAACCGGACGCGTCGAGGTGCGTTGGCACGGCAGATCGCTGGTTGACCCCCGGCGCGATCAGACGCACTGTAGCGGGGCTGAGATCTTGCTTCGTTGTCCCAGGGAGACGCGTCGCGCACCGCTACGGTGCGGCCGTCATCCCTGCGACACTCCGCCCCGCCCACCGCCCGAGACCGCGTATGCTGCCGTTCCGACCCCTGCTGCTGCTTGCCTTGCCCGCTGTTGTCGGAGCAACGTTGACTGTGTCCCGCGGGGTGACCGACCCCGTTCGCCCGGCCCGGCGCCCTGTGATGCGCCCCGCACCGCCGGTGCTCGATTCCACGCTCCGCAGCGCGTACCGCTGGCGGAACGTGGGGCCAGACCGCGGTGGACGTTCGATTGCGTCAAGCGGCGTGAAGGGTCGACCCAAGGAGGCGTACTTCGGCGCCACCGGCGGAGGACTCTGGAAGACGCTGGACGGCGGGGAGACCTGGGCGCCAGTCACCGACGGACAACTCACCAGCGCCTCCGTGGGCGCAGTCGCGGTGAGCGAGAGCAATCCCGATGTCGTGTACATCGGCATGGGTGAATCGGCCATTCGCGGCAACATCATGCCGGGCGACGGCATCTACAAGAGCACGGAAGCCGGCAAGAAGTGGACGCACGTCGGGTTTCGTGAGGCCGACGCGATCTCCAAAATCCGCATTCATCCCACCAATCCGGACATCGTCTTCGCGGCGGTGTTCGGCAAGTACAGCGTCCCCAGCGCCGAACGCGGCGTGTTCAAGAGTGTCGACGGCGGGAAGTCCTGGAAGAAGGTGTTGTATCGCGACGACAAGTCGGGCGCGATCGACGTGGCGATTGACCGCAATAATCCGAGCGTGATGTACGCGGCAATCTGGGAGGCGTACCGCAAGGAGTTCCAGATGTCGAGCGGCGGCCCCGGCAGCGGCCTGTTCAAGAGCACGGATGGCGGCGACAGCTGGACGGAGATCACCCGTAACCCGGGACTGCCCAGCGGGCTCGTGGGACGCATCGGCGTAGCGGTGAGCTCGGCGAATTCCAATCGCGTGTATGCGATGGTGGAAAACGACAACGGCGGCTTGTTCAAGAGCGACGACGCCGGTGCCACGTGGACGCTCATGAACACCGATCGCAGCATTCGTCAGCGGGCGTTCTACTACACACACATCTTCGCGGACCACAAGAACGCCGATGTGGTGTATGTGCAGAACACCTCGCAGTTCCGCTCGACCGATGGCGGCAAGACGCTCGTGAACGCCGGCAACGGCACGCATGGCGATCATCACGATCTCTGGATCGACATGGACGATCCGACGCATCTGGTGAATGCCAATGACGGCGGTGGTGCCATTTCGTACAACACCGGGCGTTCGTGGACCGAGCAGGATTTCCCGACAGAACAGTTCTACCACGTGATCACCACCGCGCACGTGCCGTTTCACGTGTGCGGGTCGCAGCAGGACAACAGCACCTTGTGCACCCCGTCCAACTGGAATGCTGGCATCGGGTTCGGACGCGGTGGCGGTGGCGCGCCGGCGGCCGGAGCGGTGGCCGAAGCGACAAAGGGCGGCATGGCGGTGTCGTATCAGGTGGGCGGTGGAGAGCCGGGCTACATCGGCGCCGACCCGAATGATCCCGACCTGTTCTACGCCGGCACCAACAACGGCGGCTATCTCGACAAGTTCAACCGTCGCACTGGTTTGGGCCGAGAGGTCAATCCGTATCCGTGGTTCTATTCGGGCGAACCGTCCAAGGACATCAAGGAACGGTGGCAGTGGACATATCCGATCGTGTTCTCCCCGCTCGACAAGAAGACGCTATACGTGTCATCGCAGCGGCTGTGGGCCACGAAGGACGGGGGCAAGACGTGGGCGAACCTGAGCGGTGACCTGACGCGTCATGCGCCGGAAACGCAGGAGAAGTCGGGTGGCCCGATCACGGGTGACATGAACGGACCCGAAGTGTATGGCGTCATCTTTTCCATCGGGCCGAGCAAGAAAAACATCAACACCATCTGGACCGGTTCGGATGATGGACTGGTGCACGTGACACGCGACAACGGCAAGACCTGGGCGAACGTGACGCCCAAGGAGATGCCCGATTTCGGTCGCGTGAGCCAGATCGATGCGTCGGCGTTCAACGATGGCGCGGCCTACATCTCGGTGCGCAAGCCGCTGCTCAATGATCGCTCGCCGTACATTTTCCGCACCACCGACTACGGCAAGACATGGACCAGAATCGTGAACGGCATTCGCGCCGATGCCTACGTGCACGCGGTGCGCGAAGACCCCACGCGCAAGGGACTGCTGTACGCGGCCACGCAGCACGGCGTCTACATCTCGTACGATGACGGCGCGAATTGGGAAGACCTGTCGCTGAACATGCCGGATGTCCCCATTGCCGACCTGATTGTGGAGGGCAATGAGCTCGCGATCGCGTCACACGGCCGTGGCTTCTGGGTGCTCGACAACATCGCGCCGTTGCGTCAAGCGTCGGCTGCGGTTGCTGCGGCGGACATGCACCTGTTCACGCCGGCCCTGGCCATTCGTGGCAGCGGAGCGGCGCCCATCAGCTACATGCTCAAGACGGTGCCGAAGCGCCTCTCGCTGCAGATCGTGGACTCAGCGGGCGGAGTGATGCGGAGCTTCGAGCCGGACACGAGCACGGCACCTGCGGCCGGCGCACCGGCGGCTGGCGGTCGCCGCGGTGGAGGACCGAGCACCATTCCGAAGAGCGTGGGCGTCAACCGGCTGAACTGGGACATGCGCATTGGCAGCATCGAGAGCTTCCCAGGCATGATTTTGTGGGGCGCGGGCACCAATGGCCCAGCGGTCCCGCCGGGCAAGTACACCGTCAAGCTCATCGCCGACGGCAAGACGCTCACGGCGCCGCTGGTCGTCAAGCGCAACCCGCGCATTCCCGACGTGACCGACGCGGAGCTGCGTGCACAGTATGCGTTTGGCAAGCGGGTCCGCGACAAGGCCAACGAGGCGAATCTTGCCGTCATCGCCATTCGTCGCGTCAAACTGCAACTCGATGACCGGCTCAAGAAGGCGGCCGACGACGCGGCGCTCAAGTCGGCGGGTGCCACGCTCAAGACCAACTCGTCGGCGGTGGAAGAGAACGTGTATCAGGTGAAGAACCAGAGCGGACAGGATCCCCTCAACTACCCGATCCGCGTGAACAATCGCATTGCCAATCTGCTCTCCATGTCGGAGCGCGGAGACGGAGCGCCTACGACCAACATGCCGGAAATCTTCGGCATCCTGACCAAAGAGCTCAAGGGCTATACCGACCGTCTGGATGTCGTGTGGAAGACCGATCTGGTGGCCGTGAACAAGGAGCTCGCCCGTCTCAAGCTGCCGATCATCGACCCGTCGTGCGCCAAGGCGGAAGGCTGCGTGGTCACGCCGTGAACGTCATCGTATTCCGATCATCCTTTCCATCATGCTGAGGAAGTTGCCGATGTCTCGTTTCGTTTCCGGTTTCGCCGCGCTCTCGCTCTCGGCTGTCGCAGTGGCGGGGTGCACCATGCAGCGCATGCAGCCCACAGCGCAGGCGTTCAAGTCGGCCGCCGCTGATGACCACATGGCCCACATGCGTGTGGCCGACATGGCCGCGCCCATGCGGGTGTCACGCGGCGGCATGCAGCAGGGCATTGCCGGGCTGCCGGCCAGCAACATGACGGCCGAGGCGCGGCTCAAGGCCAGTCCGCGTCATTCCGAGTGGGTCAAGATGGCGGCGGCGCCGGGCTCCGCCGATTCCCTGATGGCCTGGGTGGTGTATCCGGCCAGCCCGAACAGTCGCGCCAAGGCGCCGGTGGTGATCGTGGTGCACGAGATTTTCGGTCTCTCCACCTGGGTTCGCGGAGTCGCCGATCAAGTGGCGGCCGACGGGTTCATCGCGGTCGCGCCCGACTTTCTCTCGCGCGTAAGGGGTGGGCCCAGCAGCGTCGAGCTCACGGGCGATTCGGCGCGGAAGCTGATTGCCGGAGTGAACGCCGCGGAGAAGAACGCCGTGATCAGTGCGGCAGCCAACTACGCCATGATGCTGCCGTCAGCGCAGCAGAAGTACGCCGTCATTGGCTACTGCTGGGGCGGAACGGCGTCATTCGGTCACGCGGTCAACGGCGGCGTGAAGGGGTTCGCGGCGGCGGTGCCGTTCTACGGATCGCCATACATGAATCCGGGCACGCCCGCCACCGCGACCAACGCTGCCATTCCCGGTTCGGTGAGTGCCGACTCGCTGGCCAAGATCAAGGTGCCCGTGATGTTGCTCAGCGGTTCCAAGGATGCCCGCATCGGCGCGGCGATGCCGGCCATCGACTCCATCATGAAGTCGATGAAGAAGGAATACTCCGGCACCAACTACGAGGGCGCGGTGCACGGATTCCTGCGTGCGCAGAACGATCCGAAGGCCACGCGCGATGAAGTGGAAGAGGCGGCGAATCTCGCGGCGACCAAGGACGGCTGGCCCAAGACCATCGCCTTTCTGAAAAAGAACCTCGGCGTGAAGTAACGCATGCGCTCTCCGGAAAGAACTATCGCCGCTGCGCGCCGTGTTTCGGTGGCCGGCGTTCTGCTGGCAACGATGGGACTGATGTCCTGTGGCGGTGACCCCGCCACACCGGATGTTCCACCCGTGGTTGCCATCACGGCCACCGCGGGCACGGCGTCGGTACTTTCCGGCGGCACGACGCAGCTTGCCGCCACGCTCACCGACAAGCGTGGCAAGCAAGTGCCCAACGCCACGTTCACCTGGACCGCCGCCGACCCGTCGGTCGCCAGCGTATCGTCGGCGGGACTCGTGCGCGGAGCGAAAGCAGGTACGACTACCGTCTCGGCTGCGGCGGACGGCGCCGTCGGCACGTTCTCCGTGAACGTGATCCCCGGCGCTCCTGCTCGGCTGCTGGTCAACACACAGCCAGCTGGCGGCGCATCGGGCGCGCGTCTGAGCACACAGCCCGCCGTGGAAGTGCGCGACGCGGCGGACAATCTCGTGACCGCCGCGACCACGATCGTTTCGGTCGCGATCGGCAGCGGCGGCGGCGCGCTATCCGGGAGCGTGACCATACCCGTCGCGCAGGGGGTGGCGCGTTTCACCGACCTGGCCGTGGCCGGACTCGTGGGCCCGAAGACGCTGCAGTTTTCGGCGCTCGGCCTGACCAACGTCGAGTCGTCGCCGTTCAACATCACGGCCGGTCCGGCCGCCGCCATCGCGTTGGTAGCGAGCGTGCCGTCGCTGCGCAGCGGAAGTGCTACGCCCACACCGTTTGTGGTGGCGTTGCGCGATGCGCAGGGCAACGACGCCGCACTCGCCGGCCGTCGGATCGTCGCGTCGGTCACTGGCGGCTCGGGGGTGACGGCCATCAGCGGAGCAACCGTGAACACCGACGCACAAGGTCGCGCAGCATTCGCCAGCCTCGCGGTGGCGGGTCTCGTCGGGAACAGGCAACTGGTGTTTCGTGCGGACTCGATCACGGCGGCTGTGACGACATCGATTGCCCTGCTTGGCGGTCGTCCGCGCGGACTGACGTTCGAGCGTGACGCTCCGCTCGTCGCCGAGATCGGCGTACCGCTCACGCCTCCGCCCGTCCTGCAGCTCATCGATAGCGTCGGCAACAACTCGGCCGAGCCGCGCGTGATTCTGCGCGCAACGGTCGTCGGGGGCGCCACGACGATCGCGAACGATTCCGTCGCCACAGACTCGCTCGGTCGCGCGACCTTCTCCTCGCTGGTGCTGCAGGGAAGCACGGGCACGCGAACGTTGCGCTTCTCGACAGTGGGGGTGCCGACCGTCTCGTCGCGTTCGATCGACGTCGTTCCGCCCGACACGACCGCGCAGCCCGCATTCATCACGACATCGTTGAGCGGCACCGATACCACCCAACGGGTCATCGTGCTGAGTTCGCCCACGGCGTCGCTCACGCCGTTTCTGTCTGCCCGCAATGCGCAGCAGACCCCGATCAGTAGCGCGGGAGTTCGCTGGCTCTCGCGCGATCCTTCGCGGGCCATCGTGGCTGCCGATGGTCGCATCACCGGCCTTCGCGCGGGACGTACGTTCGTGGTGGCGCAGGCCAGCCGGAACCCGGCGGTGGCCGACTCGGTACTGGTATTCGTACCCGCGTCAGCCACCGGACCGATTCTGCGGGCAAGCCTGCCGTCGTATCGCATCGCCACCGACACGTTCTCCATCATCGTGCAGGTGGAGTCGCGCGACGGTCGCACGTTCAGTGCGGCGGACTTTGAAGTGGCGTGGCCCGGTTCCAACGCGTGTCCATTTTCGCCGTTCACGGTCACCAGGATCGAACCGCTCATTGCAGGCGTTGTTACCGGAGTCACCGAACGTCAGGAGAACGTGCGGGTGACCTGGGCGACCACCACCCCGGTGGCCGGTACGGTGTCGCTGGTCCGCCTCGTGTGTCGCGTGAATCAGCGCAACGTGGGGAACCAGCTTGTGCTGACGTTGAATCAGTTGCTGGCGGGCGACCTATCGAACCTCACGAGCCTCACCTCCGTGTTCAATCCCATCGTCATCATCCCATGATTACTACTCGGAACAGGGACGCAGCCTCCGGCAGACGTGCACGACCTGACAGGAAGAGGATGGTGATGTTGGCGTTGCCAACCGCATTGCTGCTCGCTTGCCGTCCGGCGTCCGATCTCACGGAGCAGGCGCGACCGGCGGCGCCGCGCCCGGTGCTCAGCCTCAAACAGGAGAGCACGACGGCGGACACCACCCGCCTGTCGCTCACGCTGGATGCAAACACGGGGAATGTCTTGGGCAGCCTCACGGGTGAAGTGAGTGCGGCGCCAGCATGGCAGTTCAGTGCATGCACCACCGGACAGGGACACCCCTTGCTGGCGTGTCACGCCGCCAACGGCGTGGTGAAGGTGGCAGCGGCGTGGGTGGAAGGGGCGACCAGCGGCGCGATCATCACGCTCATCTTTGTGCGCGCACCGGACGTCGCTGGTTCGGGTGCTCCCGGCACACGCGATTGGCAGCTCACCATCACAGAAGCGCACTCCGTTGGCGGCGAGTCGATGACGAAGTTGCTCGATGTTCGACCGGAGCTGGTGCGATGACCATGAGGCTCGACTACACGCCCGTTCACGCGGGTGTTCGCGCGATGATCGGGTCGCTCACCATGGCAGCGTTCGTTGCGGGATGCCACCACGCACCGCGCGGTGGTACCGCGCCATCACTGACATCGCTCTCGCCCAATCGCGCCGACGTCTCGCAGGGACAGGTCGTGGACGTGACGGTCAATGGGGCGGGCTTCGACTCGCTCAACAGCGTCAGCTTTGGCGATCTGGAGCTGCGTCAGGTTCCGCGTCTGTCGGCATCGACACTGCGCTTCACGGTGCCATTGGACGATGTACAGCGGCCCGGCCGCGGCGAAGCTCCGCCCGCTCGCCTGGTCGGCGGGACATACTCTGTGCGCGTGCGGACATCTCACGGCACCTCCAACGTCCTTCCGTTCACACTCGTGAACGTTGTGGGGGCACGATGAGCTACGTGCGCGCAGCGGCCGTAGTCCTGGCGAGTGCCACTCTCACGGCGACCCTCTCGGCGCAGGGGCCGCCAGTGGTGCGGGAAGGCGATCCCGAAGAACGGCGCGAGGCGCTGATCGAGTTGTGGGATGCCGTACCGGGGTCGAAGGTGCCGCGTTCCGGGATGTCTTTCGCGACCTGGCTGACCGCGAGCTCCCGCGCCTCGTTCGGCGCCCGCGTCAGCGTGCCGGTGCCGGTCGCCGGCCGATGGAATTCCGTTGGGCCGCAGGGGTTCTATGGGGCAAACGGATTTTTTGGATCGCTGCCTCAGCTGGACGCCGGGCGCGTGCCGGCGTTGGCCTTCCACCCGACGGACCGCAACATCCTGTTCATCGGCACCTCCGCTGGCGGCGTCTGGAAGAGCACCAACGAAGGCGCGAGCTGGACCCCGGTGACCGACAATCAGTGCTCGCTGGTGATTGGCGCGATTGTCATCGATCCCGTCGATCCCAACATCGTGTACGTCGGCACGGGTGAGCCATCCGAAGCAACCGCGGGCTGTGGCGTGTTGCGAAGTACCGACGGCGGCAACTCGTTCACGAATATCGCCACCGCTCCGTTTGTGACGTCGGTGGCGTCGGCGTTCACGTTCTACAAAATCGTGATTGATCGTACCACCGCGGGGTCTGCCACCAGCACCACCTTGCTGGCCGCCACCAATCAGGGCCTGTTTCGCTCCACCGATTCAGGCCGAACGTGGACGCGCGCCACTCCCGCCCTGACTTTCAACGACGTGGTACAGCATCCCACCGACCCAACGGTCCTCTATGCGGCGCGCCAGGGCGTGACCGGCAGTGCCACGCCACCGGGGCTGTGGCGCTCGTCGGACCGCGGCGTGACGTGGGCGTCCGTCACGAACTTTGAGCCAGAGCTGTTGATCGGTCGCATGGAGATTGCTGTCTCTGCAGCGGCGCCAGGCAACGTGTGGGTGCTCGCGGGTCGCACCGACCGACTGTTCGGCGGTGTGTATCGATGGGACGATGCCACTGGCGTACGCACGACGCTCGCCGCCACAGGCGTAACGGCACCGCCCGCGGTTGCCAATCGCAACAACTTTGGCGCGCAGAGCGAGTACAACCTGATGATCGACGTCGATCCAAAGGATGCCAACATCATCTTCGTTGGCGGCGTTCGAGCGTTTCGGTCCGTGAACGGTGGAACGACCTTTGCGGAGTTCGCCCCGCAGATCCACTGCGACTGGCACGTGATCAAGGTCGATCCCAACGACTCGCGGCGCATTTTTGCCGGGAGTGACGGCGGTGCGTTTCTCTCACGTGATGGCGCGTCGTCGTTCGCGTCGGTGAACAGCGGCTTGGCCACGTCTCTGCACTACGCGGGCCTCTCCGTGCACCCCACCGACCCCACCGGCATTCTCACCGGCATGCAGGACAACGGCACCATCATTGCTCGGAACGGCACCGTGCAGTGGAACGGCGTTGGCGGTGGCGACGGCGCATTCACCGCCATCAATCCCATCACACCGGAGATCTACTACCTCTCCAGCCAGAACGGATCCATGTCCCGGATCGATTCGCGCACGGGTGCCGGTCGCGGCATCACATCTGGCATCGACGCCGCCGAGCGACGCGCCTTCATCGCCCCGTTCATCATCGATCCGCAGCGCCCCACACGGCTCTACTTCGGCGGCGCGCGCATGTATCGCACGGTCAACGAAGGCACGCTGTGGACGGCGATCTCGGCCGACCTCACGCGCGGATCGGGTACGGTCAGTTCACTCGCCGTCGCACCCACCGATACGAACGTGTTGTTTGTGGGTACGAGCGACGGAAACATCCGGTACTCGCGTGACTTTGGCATCTCCTGGTTGGCGCCCACCACCACGCTGCCCAATCGGTCGGTGACCGACTTCGCCATAGATCCTGCCGATCCATTGCGCACGGTGGCCGTGTTTGGCAGCTCGGGTACGCCACACGTGTATCAGACCAAAGATGGCGGGCAGACCTGGGCCGATATCTCGGGATCCATTCCGGACGTGAGCACGCAGGCCGTGGCGTTCGGTCCGGGTGGACGAATTTTCGTCGGCAACATGCTCGGCGTGTACGAGTCGGCGAACGAAGGCGCAACGTGGACCCGCAACGACGGCTTGCCGTTCATTCGCGTCACCGACCTCGTATACAATTCGACGACCAACCGGATGGTTGCCGCCACCTACGGCCGCGGAATCTGGGCCTTCGACTTCACCGGCAATACGCCGGTCCTCCGCGGAGACGTGAATAACGACGGTGCCGTGAATGCGGCCGACGCATTGATCATCCAGCAAGCGCTGGTTGGTGTGCAGCTGCAGGCGTCGGTACGGCTCTTCCCCGCGGGCGATGCGAACTGCGATGGCAAGCTGGAAATTGTCGACGCCCTGCTCGTGTTGCAGCACGCGGTGGGCGCGGCGCCGGCGAGCGCGTGCGTGGGCAAACGGCAGTAGTGGGCGCAGGCCCAGCGCGCTGACGACCTCTCTCGTGTGTCGTCAGCGCGCGAGCTGGCGCAGCTGACGCGCCGCCGTCTGTTGCGCCAGCGTGCCTTCCCAGCCAAATCGCGGTTTCTCGGACAGCGCGCGGTAGACCAGCATCGCGCGAGACGTATCTCCCGCCGCCAGCAGGGCGTGCGCGAGTGACTCCCGCGTGATGTCGGTGCTGTCCATCGCGACGGCACGCTGCATCGACGCCAGGGCCGACCGAGCACGACCGGCCGCCACGTCCACTTCACCCGCGAGCAGCAGGACTGCGCTCTCATGCCTGATGTTCTGGGGGACAGCACGTCGCCGCAACGTATCCAGCAACTCCCGTCCAGCTGCGAGCATGCCCTGTCGCACCATGGCCTTCCCTGCCCAGTACAACACGATAGGCTCGGCGACACCCACTCGTGAAAGCCCGCGCACCGTCTCGAGTTGGGCGCGCGCGCCGCTCGTATCACCAAGGTCCATGCGGGCCGAAGCCAACAAGAGCCGCGCGCGCACTTCGCTCAAGGGTTCCTTGAGTGACTGATGCAGGCGCGCCGCGCTATCAAACGCAATGGCCGCCGTACGAGGATCATCGCGCCAGAGCGCGAGCAGTCCGAGTGAGCGATAGCCCCGAGCCGACGACGACGGCGACTTCCCCAACATCCGGCGAAACAGTGCCACCGCGGAATCAGGAAATCCGGCACGGACCAACAGCGATCCGTACTGGTTGTTCTGCACCACGTCTGTTTGCAGCGCTGGATTCAGTGCAACGGCGCGAGCGTACGCTTTTCGCGCGAGAGTCAGGTCCGTCGGCGTGTCCATGCCTCCGGCTGCGTTCGCTAGATTGATCCAGTCCCGCGTGTCCATCGAGTCCGTCGCCAGCAGTCGAACGTATGCGTCGCGCGATTCAGCGAAGCGCCGGTCGGCCAACAGGTCGAACGCCAAGGCCGACCGCGTATCTGTGTCGAAGGGATAGGCAGCCAGCCATCGCTCCTGAATCGCGATGGCACTGTCGCTCTGACGCCTCCATCGCGCCTGCAGGGCCTCAATACGCATCGCCTCCCGCGCACTGAGCCGATCGCGGCGCGACAGGGCCAGCGTCAACTCCCGTTCTCCGTCCGCGGGACGATTGAGCGTGTGCAGCAGTTCGCCGAACGCGGCGCGGGCCGACGAAAACGCCGAGTCGAGCAGGAGAGCACGCTGGTACGTGACGTACGCAGAGTCATACTGCGCGCGCGCCACGTATCCACCGGCGGCAACGTACGCCTGCAACGCACCGAGCGACGCGGTGGTGAGGTCGGGGAGCGGGCGGCGCGCGCGTGCCGCACTTGGCACGTCGCCAAGTCGCAGCAGCAACTTGGTCGCGAGCGCATCGAGCGCTGGGAGCAGCGCGTCTTCGCCGGCAGCGGCCGACTGTTCGACGGCGAGGGTTCGACCGGTGCCCACATCGATGACGCGCGCTGACAACGAGCGCTCGGTGCCGAAACGTGCCAGCGCTGGCATGATGACCTGCGCGACGCCAAGCCGCAGCGCCACATCGATCGCCGTACGCTCATCGAGCGCCGTCGAGTCCGGTCGCCGCATCAACTGCAGAGCATCACGTACTCGTTCACGAGAAATCACGTCGAACTGTTCCGACTGCGCCAACGCCACCCCGAGCGCCAGTGTCATCGACGCGGACATGATGGGATCCCGGGCCGGATCCTGCGTGTCCGCCACCAGGACTCGCAGCCGTGTGGTCGGCGTATTTGCTGAACGGGCCTGCCGCAACACGGCACCAGCAGCAACCACCGCGACGAGCGCACCCACCGACATCAGCCAGCGCGAGCGCACACGCGCGCGTGACGACGACAACGCGGCGGCGTGCGCAGTTGACGCGGGCGCAGTTGACGCGTGCGCGCTTGACGCGTGCACGGTTGACTCGGGGGCGGGTATGGCGGCCCACGGCATTGCCGCACTCACCAACTCGGGCGTCCCGTCGGGCAGCAGCGCAGGCGCCACGGGCGGTGTTGTGGAGGGCAGCGCGTCGTTCGCGCTGCCATTGGCGGCGAGTCGGGACGCGGCTCCGCTGGACGGCGCAAGACCCTGCGCCGCGACCTCCCCGCGCGCGAGTACCGCCAGCTCGGCGAGCCGCTCCGCCGCGCGGCGCGCGACCACGCGGACGGGCGGCTCGGGTTCGCTTTCCAGTTCCGCGGCCAATCGTGTTCGTAGCTGTTCGAATCGGTCAAGCACCGCGCGACACGCTTCGCGGGTATCTGGCCGCGCCATTGCTTCCAGTAGCGCCACTGCTGCCGGGGTACTCTCGAGGTCTTCGGACAGCCACTGCTCGCACACCGCGATGCTGCGCGTGTCGTCCGAGGCCGCGGCGTACTGCGCCAGCGCGCGCGCGCTCACGTCGACGAACAACGCGTGCAACCGCACCCGTTCACGGCTGGCCCAATCGTCGAACGCCGGCGCGCGGTCGAGAAAAACACCCGCCAGGAACGGACCGGTGTACAGCGCGCGCGCCGTCTCGTGGTCGCCGAGTGCACAGGCGTGTTCAAATTCACGCACGTCGAAGGCAATACTCGCGTCCATCTGCAGCGAGACATCCTGCGAACGTGCGGCGAGCGCTTCTCGGCCCAGCGCACGGCGGATGTGCGAGAGTGCCTCGGTCAGATTGTGCCGAGCGCGGTCGGGTGCTTCCTCCGCCCAGAGCAGCGTGGCCAACAGTTCGCGTGACGCGGGGCGCGACTGCCGAGCGAGATAGAGCAGCAGTGCCACCTTTCGCCGGCGGGACGCCAGTTCACGCAGTGCGCGATCGTCCGGCCCGTCTTCGTGCATCGGGAGCACTGGTTCCAGCACAAGCCCACCGAGCGCGCGCAATCGTGCGCGCGGCGCGCTGGCCTGAGTCAAGGCGGAGGTGCTGGGTGAGCTCACAGAATGAATGGTGTCGATGTGCGGTCAGCGCGGCTTCGACGCGGACGCTTCGCGCAAGCTACAGCGTCGAGTCGGCTGGAGGCATCCTCCGGCGGCGAATTAACGGGGCGATGGGGTATCTGACCAGTCACAGGTCGAGCTACGGCGCGAGCTGCGCATCCATCCACGCCACCCTGATCGACAGCCAGTCCCTGAGCGCCAGCAGCTCACCGTCGTAGCTGCCAAACACGGCGCGGTTGGACCACACCCACGTGGTGAGAATGGGCCAACGCGCGGTCACACGCGCCGCAAAGGCGGGATCTTCGAACATACGTCGAAACCAAAGTGCATTGCGGATATGCCATCCGGTGGTCTGGTCTGCGCCCAGGTAGTTCACGTTGCCCATGGCGATGTCGAAATCCCACACCGGGCCGAAGGT
>JANNEV010000684.1:0-7278 GCA_031379145.1 Gemmatimonadaceae bacterium | reverse complement strand
GGCGGATAGAAGCGTTCGGGCACCTCGACTTCGCGGAACTCAACCTGATCCGCACTGGCCGCCTTGAGCGACTCACAAATGCCGTTCTCCTCGACCAATCGGCAGATCAGCGCCCCCTTGCTGCCGTACACCCGCGCTTCGATACCGGGATAGTTCCCGACCGTCACGAAGCTGGTCTGGATGGAGCCGATCGCGCCGTTGGCGTACTCCCCGATGAAGATGTCACCATCATCGATGTTCATGCGCATCTTCGTGCCGGTGGCACGGACCATCCGCTCGGGGATGAAGTTCTTCATCGTGCCCACGACGGATGCAAACCGACTGCCCATGAACAGATGGCCGATATCCATGATCGGCGCTCCGTACCCCTCGAGGGACGACACCTGGATCACCGACTGATCCGCCTCATGATCCACCTGTCTCAGCGGGTTGTTCGGATCAAGCCACTGCGAGTTCTGCTCGTACCCGTTGAAGATGAACGGCGTCCCGATGAACCCCTGCTCGATCAACTCCTTCATGTACTGCATCGCTGGACTGTAGCGGAACGTGAAGCCGAGCTTGGTCTTGAGTCCGCGTGAGCGCGCCAACGCAGCCGCTCGCCGCGTCTCCTCAAAATCATACGCGACCGGCTTCTCGCAGAGTACGTGCTTTCCTGCATGCAGCGCGGCCATGCTCAACTCCAGGTGCGTCGCACTCGGCGTACACACGTCGATCAGGTCGATCTCCTCGCGCGCGATGAGCTCTGCATGCGACCCGTAGACATGCGGGATGTCGAACTTCTCGGCAAATGCATGCGCTCGTTCGATGATCGGGTCGGCGATGGCCACCAGCTGGCAGCGCGGATCACGCTTGTACCCCGGGCAGTGCGCGAATTCTGCCCACGCGCCTGCACCGAGAACGCCAACCTTCACGATGCCAGGGCTCTGCGTCCCACGTCGTTCGCCTGTCATCAGCGGATAATGTCGCGCGTGTCGCCCGGCAGCAGCAGCTGCCGGTGTGCCCAGATCGGGGCAATGCCGTTGGACATGACGCGCTCGTGGAACTCGCGCATGTTGAAGGTGTCGCCCATGCGCACTCGGTAGTCCTCGCGCAGTGCAAGAATGCCCCGCTTGCCAAGGAAGTAGCCACCATAAGTCGGATCATAGGTGGCGCGTTCGGCCTCCCTCTTGGCCGCTGGAGCGGCAACGTAGGCTTCCTGCTCGAAACAACGTTGTGCGTCGGCCAGGGTCCACTGTCTCGTATGCACCTTGATACCGGACAGGAGGCGGCAGATACGAGTGAGTGCGTCACTCAGCTGCGCCAGGCGAAGCTCGGGATTCCCGTTTCCGTACCCTTCATCCAACACCATCTGCTCCGCGTAGTGCGCCCAGCCATCCTGCCCGGAGGACGGCTGCGGAAAGGGATTCAGCCCGATCCAGATGCGCCGAACCTTGCCGGGCGTGCGTCGCACATACGTGGAGTGCAGCCAATGCCCCGGCATGGCTTCGTGCGCCGACGTGTTTGACAGCGACGCGTAGTTGTATCGCTCCAACCAGGAGTCGGTCTCCTGTGGAGAAAGGCCGGGCCGGGCGTCGGTGATGTAGTAGATGCTGCGAACCGGCGTCGCCTCCAACGGTGGCGACGCGTGCATCGAGGCGAAGCCGAGGTCAAACGGTAGCGCAGGCTCCACGATGACCCGTTCCGTCGGCGGCAACGACGCCAGCCCCCGGCGCGCCACGAACGCCGTGAGGGAGTCGACGACTCTCTTGGTGGCGGCCACGACTCCGCCCATCGGAGGATGCTTCTTCCGAACCGCCATCCAGGTGCCGAGAGCGTCCTTGCCGGGCGCCAACCGCTCAGCGGCCGCACGGAACTCGCGTTGGGACACACGAAGCTCGCGTTCCCCGATCGCAACCATCCGCGCGAGCGGCGTCTCGATCAGCTCCTCGGCGCGGTAGCGGCGTGCCAGATTCTCGGCGCCCACGGTGAAGTCGCCGTTCGCCTTCGGAATCACGTCGCGCTCG
Source organism: Gemmatimonadaceae bacterium (assembly GCA_031379145.1). Lineage (GTDB taxonomy): Bacteria > Gemmatimonadota > Gemmatimonadetes > Gemmatimonadales > Gemmatimonadaceae > Gemmatimonas. The sequence goes on along the minus strand of JANNEV010000684.1, from coordinate 5,275 downwards.
AGCGTGCCGATGTACGCATTGATCTGCGGAATTGCGACATCGGCAGCGCGTCGCAACGAATCCTTGAGCGCCACGCCTGGTGACGAGGCAAACGCGAGGTCCAGATCCCTGCCCAGCATGTCGCTCACACCGCGGAGCATTACGGCGCCGCGTTCGGCGAACAGGCGCGGTGGATTGACGATGTTCACTCGCGCGGCGGCCAGAAGCGCCGGCACCTGGCGCAACTTGGCGATGATCCGGCGCATTCGGACCGGAGCCGGGTTCGACTCCATCGTCATGAGGTTATGCACGCCGTCGGAGAGCGCCGAGGCGTAGAGCATCGGATTCCGCCGCCAGTTCTGCAGCGTCTCCTGCTCCAGCAGCCAGCCGTCGATCACGCCCAGCAGGATACGCTGATCCACTCGCTCGTCCGCCGTCAGGCTCGCCGGCGCAAAGGCGCGCAACTGTGCCTGCGTCCGCTTCAGCTCCGCGATCTCCGCGCGAACGCCAGCCGCCGAGTAGTCGTCGAGCAGGTCATCGTGCTGGTGCAGCCCGTTTCCCGCCGCGATGGACGGGTGCCGACGAGCAAAGCTGTCCAGATATCGATCAACGGTGCTGGCAAACGTGTCAACGGGACGTGGCCGCTGCGCGGAGAGCAGCGTAACGCAAAGCAGCAAACTCAGTGTGACGACGGAACGAGGCACGCGCGGGTGGGCAGAAGGCGAGGCGGCGCGGGAGGGGACAGTGGAACGAGGAACGGCAAACGCTAGGCGTCGTACCCGACGACGAGGTTCATTCCAGCCTGCTTGGCGCGCTGCACTGCGGTGGCGGCAGCGGTGAGCAGGCCATCCACACTCGTCACATCGTCGCTCAACTCCGCAACACCCACGCTCAGCGTACAGCGCACCGTCTGAAAGTCGCCCTGGAAGTGGTGCCGTTGCATCCGTTCGCGAATACGTTCCGCGAGTACCAACCCGCCGGACAGCTCGGTACTGGGAAGCAGCACGGCGAACTCCTCACCGCCCACCCGCCCCACCACGTCGGTGGTGCGTGACTCCTGTCGGCAGACCCACGCGACGGCACGCAGCCACTCATCGCCGAAGGCCTGACCAAATTGCTCCACCAACTCACGGATGCGATCAGGATCAACGAGCAGCAACGAGAGCGGCTGCCCATAGCGTCGACCACGCGCGACTTCCGAACCGGCCACCTCGAAAAACGCGCGACGCGTGCTGACGCCCGTGAGGTAGTCCGTGGTGCTGGCGGCGTCTTCGCGTGAGACCTCATCCAGCTTTCGCCGATCGGACATGTCGCGCGTGACCACCGAGAAGCCGGCAATCGCCCCATCGACGCCGCGCAGGGCGGTGACCACGGTATTGGCCCAGAAGGTGGTTCCGTCACGCCGGACGCGGTTCCCTTCCTCCTCGCACCACCCGTTGCGGGACGCCAGCTCCAGCGTGTCGCGGACATGGGCCTCGCCGCCGATTTCAGCTGGAAGCAGCACCGCGCACGACTGACCGATGATGTCCGATGCCGGCCACTGATGCACGCGCTCCGACGCGTCATTCCAGGAATCCACCGTTCCGTCAATCGCGACGGTGAAGAGCGCATAGTCGCGCACCGCCCCTTCGATTGCGCGCAGGCGTTGATCGAGCCGAGCAACCGTGCCAACGGCCTCGGCGAGATTGCCGGCATCCGTGGCGACGGCGACCACACGGTGCGCGTCCACCTTGACCAGCGACAGCTGCACCCCGTGCGGCTGCCCAGGGACCAACAAGTCCAATCCTTCCACGATGACGCCCCGAGGGGAGTCGAACCCCCGCACACGCGACTCGAGATCCGGTATCGAGGCTCTGAGCGCGTCAAACAGATTGTCGAGTGAGCCGGACCCGAGAAACGGAGTGAGCAGTCGCCGCGCGGCGAGGTTGGCCATCTGCACGCGGCCATCGAGATCGATCGCCAGCAGTCCGACCGGGGCGAGCACGAAGAGGTCGAGGAGCGCCTCCGGGGTCATGACGTCGCCTCATCGGAACTGTCCGCCGGCGCCTGTCCATGCGAACTCGGCGTGAGCGCGCGCGTGCGAATCTCGTGCTCGACTCGGTCTACGAACGCATCGGCCGAGAGAATGTCCTGCTTGCGACCAGCGCCCCGAACACGCAGCGCCACGTTGCCTTCATCCGCCTCGCGTTTCCCGATCACGCACATGTACGGAATCTTGGCCATCTCTCCCTCGCGAACGCGATAGTTGAGCGTCTCGTTGCGCGCGTCGAGGTGCGCGCGGATGCCAGCGGCCTTCATGCGCTGCACGAGTGCCGACGCATAGTCGTTGTAATCGATGGCAATCGGAATGACGCGCACCTGCTCGGGCGCCAACCACACCGGGAACGCCCCGGCAAAATGCTCGATCAGAATGGCGATGAACCGCTCGAACGACCCGCTCACGGCACGGTGAATGACCACCGGCCGGTGCGCCGCGTTGTCCTCCCCCGTATACGTCAGGTCAAAGCGCTCGGGGGCATTGTAGTCGAGCTGGATCGTTCCCAACTGCCAGGCGCGTCCAATGGAATCCATGACATCGAAGTCGATCTTCGGGCCATAGAATGCGCCATCGCCTTCCTTCAGTTCGTACGGACGCCCGGTGGAATCCAGCGCCGCTTTCAAGGCGTCCTCGGCGCGATCCCAGAGCTCGTCCGACCCGATGCGCTGCTCCGGACGGGTGGCAAACTTGAGCTTCGCCGTCAGCCCAAACGTATCGTAGTAACCGAGAATGAAGTTCATCAGGAACAGCACTTCCTCCGCGATCTGGTCCTCGCGCAGGTACACGTGACAGTCGTCCTGCGAGAACTGCCGAACGCGGGTCAACCCGGACAGCGCGCCAGAGAGCTCATTCCGATGGAGCACGTCGAACGTGACGAAGCGCATGGGCAGCTCGCGATACGAGTGCTTGGACGCTGCGAAGTACAGATGATGCGACGGGCAATTCATGGGCTTGAGCGACATATCGTGCTCTCCCGTCTCGTTATCGAGCACGAGGAACATGTTCTCGCGGTACTTGCCCCAGTGGCCCGACTGCTCCCAGAGCTTCTTGTTGTACAGGAGCGGCGTCTTGATCTCCTTGAACGCCTCCTGCTGACGCTCGCGAACGAACGCTTCGAGCGTGTTGTAGACCGTGGTACCCATGGGTGTCCAGAATACCCCACCGGGCGCCACGGGGAACAGCTGAAAGAGGTCCAGCGCCTTGCCCAACACGCGGTGGTCCCGCTTTTTCGCTTCCTCGAGACGGTGGAGGTGCGCGTCCAGTTCGTCCTTCTTGAAAAAGGCCGTGGCATAGATGCGCTGCAGCATTTGGCGCTTCTCGTCACCGCGCCAGTATGCGCCGGCAGCCGAAAGCAGCTTGAAATGCTTGAGGTACGACGTGTCCTGAACGTGGGGCCCTCGACACAAGTCGATGAACGGACCGTCAGTGTAAGTCGAAATCACCTCATCACTGCCTTCGAAATCCTCCAGTCGCTCCAGCTTCAGCGGATCGTCCACGAAGCGCTCGCGGGCCTCGGCCAGCGTCACTTCCTGCCGCACGAACGGATACTTCTCCGCGATGACCTTGCGCATTTCCGATTCGAACGCCGCCAGATCCTCCGGCGTGAATGGCTGCGCGACCTCGAAGTCGTAGTAAAAACCGTCCTCAATGGACGGGCCGAACCCGATGTGCGCGTCGGGACGAAGGCGACGTACGGCCGTGGCCAGAATATGAGCCCCGGAGTGACGCAAGACCGCCAGCGCACGCGGATCCTTGTCCGTCAAGACCACGAATGCGCCGGACGACCGAAGCGGCGTCATGAGGTCCTGCACCTCGCCATCCACGGCGACCGCGATCGACGCCTGCAGCAATCGCGCACCGATCGTCGCCACGACATCGCGCCCCAACGTGCCATACGGCACCTCCCGGGTGGAACCGTCGGGGAGGGTCAGGACTAACAGGGCATCGACGGCGGGACTGGACGGACCAGCGATCATTGGAAGCGGACTGAAGGAAAACGGTATACGCAGTGCGGCGGCGCCTGAACCGCCCGGCAACGAAAACGAGCGGCACTCGGGCACGCTGTACCGGGTCGAGGCCGCTCAGGAGGCAGAATTTACCGATACGCAGATAGGCGCGCCACGCCCCTCCCCCACCACCAGCTTGGCCTCGCGCACTTAGTTTCCCCAGATGACTCTGCCCGACCAGAATCCGCTCCCCCCAAACCACGACGCGGCCGCAGCCCAGGCGTCGTGGTATCCGCGCTGGACCGAACACGGCGTGTTCACCGCCAGCGCCGCGCGCGCAGCGGATCATGAGCCGTTCACCATCGTGATGCCTCCGCCCAACGTGACGGCGGTGCTGCATGTGGGGCACGGACTCAACAACACCGTGCAGGATGTGCTCGTACGTTGGCGCCGCATGGCGGGCGACGAGGCGCTCTTTCTTCCGGGCACCGATCACGCTGGCATTGCCACGCAGAACGTGGTGGAGAAACAGCTCGCAGCCACCGGCCAGACGCGCTTCGACCTCGGACGCGAGCGCTTTGTGGAGCGAGTGGCAGAGTTCGTCGAACAGACCGGCGGCGAGATCCTCAATCAACTCAAGGCGATCGGCACCAGCGCCGACTGGACCCGAACCGCGTACACGTTCTCGCCCGCGTTGTCGATTGCGGTGCGCGAAGCATTTGTGCGCTTGCACGAAGACGGTCTTGTCTACAAGGGGCATCGCGTCATTCACTGGTGCCCCCGCTGTGGCACGTCATTGTCCGACGAGGAAGCGGAGTTCACCGAAACTGCGGGCAAGCTGTATCACCTGCGTTATCCGCTGGCGGACGACGCCACGCAGTCCATCACCGTCGCCACCACGCGACCGGAAACGATGCTGGGCGACGTGGCCGTGGCGGTGCATCCGGACGACGCGCGCTACGCCGCTTTCGTCGGACGGGAACTGGTGCTGCCCATCACCGGGGTCCGGATTCCAGTGATCGCGGACGACTACACCGACCCGGCCTTCGGCTCAGGTGCGGTCAAGATCACCCCCGCGCATGACGGCAACGACTTCGAGGTCGGGAAGCGGCACAACCTGCCCATGCCCGTGATCATCGACGCCGAGGGGATCGTGCGCGAAGTGGAGCTCGCGTCGGGACGCGTGCCCGCGTCGCTGTCCGGTCTGGATCGTTTCGAGGCGCGTACGGCGATCGTGGCCCTGCTGCAAGCCGAAGGCGCACTCGTCAAGATCGACGCGCACCAGCACAGCGTGCGGCACTGCTACCGCTGC
>JANNEV010000676.1:0-3338 GCA_031379145.1 Gemmatimonadaceae bacterium | reverse complement strand
GTTCCCGCCGGGGCATACCTTTCCGTTGTATCCGCTGGCCGCACTGCTTCCACTCCTCCGGGCAAAGCTGCGCCCCACCCATCCCAACGACTGGATGACCACCGACACGGACATCGCCTGCCCCGACCCACACTGCGGCGGCGTGTTTCGCATCTCGCGCACCGGGACGCGGACATTCTTGCACGGGGACGTCACTCTGGTACCGCTGCCCGAGACACCAGACGGCGCGTCAACGTGAGTGCAATTCCGTTGACCGAACTCGCGCCCGGCTACCGGGTGCCGCGCCTTATCAAAGGCGGCTGGCAGCTTGCCGGTGGGCACGGCGCCGTCGATCGCCGCCGCGCCATCGCCGACATGTGGGCGTTCGCCGAAGCCGGCGTGACGGCGTTTGACTGTGCCGACATCTACACTGGCGTGGAGCTGCTCATCGGCGATTTTCTGCGCGAGTGGCGCAAACATGCCGGGCCCGGAGCCAGTGCGGTGTGTGTACACACCAAGTGCGTGCCCGACCTGGACGCGCTTCCCACCTTACGCCGTAAAGACATCGAAGCACTCATCGACCGCTCGCTGCAGCGACTCGGACTCGACGTTCTGGACTTGGTGCAGCTGCATTGGTGGGACTTCGACATTCCTGGCGTCGAGCAGGCCGCCTTGCACTTGGTGGACATGCAGCGCGCCGGAAAGATTCGCCACCTCGGCGTTACGAACTTCGACACGCGGACGCTCACGTCGCTGCTCGCTGCCGGCGTTCCAGTCGTCTCCCACCAGGTCCAGCTCTCATTGCTGGACCGACGGGCCTGCGGCGCGATGGCCCAGCTCTGCACCAGGTCGGGTATCGGGCTCCTGACGTACGGCGCGCTGGCCGGCGGTTTCTTTCATGAGCGATGGCTGCACGCGCCGGAGCCGCTCGCCTTTCCCGAGAACCGATCCCTGATCAAATACAAACTGATCATCGACGATGCGGGAGGCTGGCATGCGTTTCAGCAACTCCTTCAGTCGCTGGAAACGATCGCCACAGCACACAACACCACCATCGGCGCAGTGGCCTTGCGGGCCGTGCTCGATGAACCTGCGGTGAGCGCCTGCATCGTCGGTGCCCGTGACACGCACCATCTCCGTGCCACCCTCACCGCGTTGCAAATCACGCTCAGCGAATCAGAGCGGCACCTGCTGCGGGAGTACGCCAGCGCAGACCGCGGCCCGCATGGCGACGTGTACGCGCTCGAGCGGGAGAAGGGCGGACGGCACGCGTCCGTGATGCGGTACAATCTCAATACGGTCGCAGCCCAGCCTCCCGGTCCCGCCGCCTCGTAGTCGCTCGACACGCGGTTGCCAACCCTTCGCTCTCCCAACATACTCCGCTCCATGCTCGTCGCCTCCAACACCGCGCCACCGAATCGTGACGCCTCGCTACTTCGGGTAGCGCTACTCGCCTTCTACGCGCACTTCGTGTTGAGTGCGTTCTCCGGCATCGCATTCGCCACGTTTCTGGTGCCGCCGATTCCCGCCTGGTTCACCACCCCAGCGAATGCGCGGATCATGGCGTTCAGCTTCACGTGGGGCGGGCAAATCACCGTGGTCCTGGGCGCCGTCTCCGGACTGGCGTTCCTCACCTGGGCCATCGGCCGCAGACTCGCGCTGACCGCGTTCATAGTCAGCTTCGTGGTCTCTCTGGGCGCCGAGCTCGCCGGAACGGCCAGCGGATTGCCCTTCGGTCCGTACAGCTACACGTCGCAGCTCGGTTACCTCATCGCCGGATTGGTGCCGTTCAACATCCCAACGTCCTGGTTCTACATGCTGGTGGCCTGCCTCGGCATGTGTGGTCGGTTCTTGCCAGTCAAGGACGATAGTACCAGCCGTTGGTGGTGGGCGTTCGTGGCCGGCGTGGTGCTGACCGCGTGGGACGTCTCGATGGACCCGGCGATGGTCAGGACTACGCACTGGCTCTGGCACAACGCCGACCTCAGCAGCGCGTCGTGGTTGGTCCGATTCCTGGGAACTGGCTACTACTTTCAGATGCCGCTCACGAACCTGCTCGGGTGGCTCCTGACCGGTGTCATTGTCGCGCGGCTCATGCTGGCCATCGTCCCGCCGTCCCTCTGGGCAACTCGGGTCTCCCCGCATCGGTTTCCATTGGCGCTCTACGCAACGAACGGGATCCTGCCGATCATGATTTGCTTCCGTTGGAACATGGTGCTGGCGGGAGTCCTTGGTACTGTGGCGATGGGGCTGCCGCTGTTGGCAGCATGGCGCGCGCAATCGGCGAGCGCCACAGAGGATTCATCGCGGTCACTTCGTCCGGCAGGAGCGGATCACATTGGCGTCATCAGCAACTGAGCGGCGCCAGAGCAAGCGACCGCTGAAGGCGAAGGCACCGAAGCGCTCCACTTCTGAGCCAGCGGCGTCGAAGTCGGCGGCGAAATCCGTGTCGACGACCTCCTCCGAGCGTTTCGGTCGTGAGCGGATGTCCCGACTGGGAACCGCCTTGGCGTCGGACGCGATGATCATCTTCATGCTGTCCGTGGTCGTGGTGGAGGCTGCCGCGCTCGTGGTCTGGCACGGCACCACGACGCGTGGTCCCGAACCAATCGAACTCCTGTCCTTTCTTGGTGCTGGCGCATCGCTGATGTCGGCCATGTTCTTCGTCAAGCGGATCAAGCGGAGTGCGTTGCCGTTTGCTTCCGCGCTGCTGTCGGCACTTGCTTTTCACATTTGGCATATGGCGCTCCTCTGGGGGCGCTGAGGCGAACTGGCACCTGCGTGCCAATCCCGTCTGAGCATCGGAGCATCTCGTCATGCGTTGCGTAGTCATTGGGAGCGGATTCGGCGGCCTGGCGGCGGCCATCCGCATGCAGGCCAGCGGGCATCAGGTCACGATCGTTGAGAAACTCGATCAGCCCGGTGGCCGTGCGCGCGTCTTCAAGCAGGACGGATTTACCTTCGACGCGGGGCCCACGATCATCACGGCGCCGTGGGTCATTGACGAACTCTTCACCGTCGCTGGCCGTACGCGAAGTGACTACGTCGATCTGGTACCCCTCGATCCGTTCTACAATATCCGGTTCGATGACGGTTCGGTGTTTCACTACAACGGAGACAACGCCCAGCAAATCGAGCAGATCCGTGCCTTTGGCGGTGAAGCCGATGTCGCGGGCTATCGACGGCTGATCAAGAGCATCGAGCCCATCTACAACGTCGGCATGGCGTTGCTCGACAAGCCGTTCCTGACGCTCGGCTCGCTGCTGCGAGTGATTCCTGATCTGGTCCGTCTTCGCGCCGACCGATCAGTCGCAGCGCATGTCAATCGATTCATCAAGGACGATCGACTACGCCGAGCC
>JANNEV010000660.1:0-2437 GCA_031379145.1 Gemmatimonadaceae bacterium | reverse complement strand
GCCGTCCCAATTGATAGGAATACGACGAGAATCTGCCGAAACGCACTGTTCAACAATGCTGAACGTGTTCGCGCGGAGTTTTTGCGCGACGCGGGACCTTCACCGGAGGTGCGTTGAGGCTTTTTCTACAACCTCAACGCTCGCGTTCTGCTGCAGGGCCCCTCAATAAGTTGCGGCCGGCGAGCGGAGCGAGCAATAGGCCGCAATCTTTGAAGGCCCTGTCAGCAGCAACGCAAGGTTAGACTTCATCCCCGCGCCGAAACGTGAAGCGATCTGAAGGTCGCAAGTGGAGCAACTGCAACACTCGCACCTTGATCTCATGCGATCGCGCGAGGATGGTAACGTCATCTTCCCAATCGCCAAGCATGGCGCAATGCACCTTAGTCGGATCCAGTGCGTCAAACGCGGTCTGAAGCTCGGAAGCTTCTTGCTTAATCTGCGTATTGATCCAAACACCGTGGATCGAATCGTTCGACGCCTTGAACTTCTTCTCGACGCTTCGGAAGAGCAGCTCGACTTGATGAATGGGTGGTGGAACAACCTCTGATGGGGATGCTACACCGGGATTGATCAGAGTCAGGTGCTCCATAATGTCCTTGTGGCGAACCTTCACTTCAAGCAAGAGTTCTGGGGCGTCCGGCGGGCCGACGATCCAATCAATAGTGGAATTGCCCTCACCCAGCCCACTCCGCTCACGGCCGACCAGAGCACTTCGTTCAAGTCGAAGAACTGGCGCACACTCGAAAAGCGTATCCTCATGCTTGGCTGAAGAATCGAGTCTCGCGAGGTAACCATTGCGCTCATCGGTCGAAAGCCGGTCTCGCACAAATAGCAAGACATTCAAAAGGCTTTCTACCGGGTGAAACATCATCGTGCCGATGACAGTTCCGACGCCCGGCACGTTCGTATACGGCGCTCCAAAATCGTATCTCCAATCGGTGGTCAGGCGATCTAGGAAGCACGTAACCTGCGCGAGGGTTGGCGGCAGCAGGGCGACAACGGCTTCGCGTTCTTCGCGCTCCATACCCCGCCTGCGACACTCTACCCGTAGTAGCTCGGGGAGCGACGCGAATCCTCCAATCAATTGTTGTGGAATTCTTGAGATGTCCATGATGAAGTCTAACGCAGAGCTCTGCAGCGGCGCCTCACATAATCTGCGCGCGCAGCGCGCATTCCGGACGCGCTGACTGCAGCAGCGTCAGGTTATGCCGCACGAGGGTACAATCTGGGGACATGGTTCACACTTGTCCGGGGACATGGGTGACACTTTCCGAACCCCCATTCGGAGTGACGGCGATGCCCTGGCAGGAGACCGACCCCATGTTCGAACGATTGCATTTTGCGCAGGATCTCGCGAGCGGGCAGTGGACCATGACGGAGCTCTGCACGCGCTACGGCATCAGCCGCAACACTGGCTATAAGTGGCGCGAGCGGCTCTTGGCGCACGGGCTGCGTGGCCTCGAGGAGCAGAGCCGGGCGCCGTTGTCGTCGCCGTTCGCGACGCCGCAGGCGCAGATCGACTGCATTCTCGCCGAGCACACCCAGTATGGCTGGGGCGCGCGGAAGATTCTGAAGCGGCTCCGGACCCAGTACCCCGAGCAAGACTGGCCGGCGCGCAGCACGATCTCCGACATTCTCGCGCGGCACGGACGCGTGCGCCGCCGGCGGTCGCGCACGCACTGGAAGCATCCGGGCGCGGCGCCGTTGCACACCACCGCGCCGAACCAGGTGTGGACCATCGACTTCAAGGGCCAGTTCCGGACGCGCGACGGCGTCTACTGCTATCCCCTGACCATCGTCGATCACTTCAGTCGCTACGTGCTCTGTTGCCAGAGCTTTCCCGATGTGAAGGCGGCGGGTGTCGCGCGTGAGCTGCGGCGCCTGTTCCGTACGCACGGCCTGCCGGACGCCATTCGCAGCGACAACGGGGCGCCCTTCGCCTCGAACGGCATTCATGGGCTCAATCACCTCAACGCCTGGTGGCTCCAGCTCGGCATCGTGCATCAGCGCATCACGCCGGCCAGCCCGCAGGAGAACGGCGCGCATGAACGCATGCATCGCGAACTCAAAGCGCAGGCGACGAAACCGGCGGCGGCGAATGCGCGCTGCCAACAACGCGTGTTCAACACGTTCGTGGACGTCTACAACCACGTACGCCCGCATGAAGCGCTCAACGACGAGACGCCCGCCTCGCGCTGGCACCCCTCGGAACGTGTCTTCCCGTCGCGGATCCTTCCGCCCACCTATCCCGGCCACTTCGAAGTGCGGCGCATCAGCACCGCCGGCACCTTCCGCCTCCACAACGGCCAGCAGTTCCTCACCCAAGCCCTGAACGGCGAAGACATCGGCCTTGAGGAAGTCGATGACGGCCTCTGGAATGTGCTCTACTACGACACCCTGCTCGGTCGCTTTGACGAGCGTTCCCGCACCATCACCG
>JANNEV010000639.1:0-4871 GCA_031379145.1 Gemmatimonadaceae bacterium | reverse complement strand
TGGAATCGCGTTAATCCCGTCGACCATGCCAACGGGCCAACAGAAATACGGCATCCAGTATGCGCCGTTGGTGGCCAGGGTCGGGTTGTAGTTCGTGAGGATGCGGGTGAGGCGGTCGACGCGTTCGCGTCGGTCCGAGAGGTGCCCATAAAAAAACCCGACCGCGTGCTGACGATCACGCGTGAGGAACACGCGCTTCTCCGCGCCGGTGCCAACAGGTTCATCCTCGATCTGGAGGACGCGCCCGTCGGTCAAGCGAACGCTGACGGTACCCATGCGAGCAACAGAGTTCGGTCGTCATTTTCGCCGCGCTTCTCGAACGTCAGCCAGTCCACGGCAGCGTGGACGGGATCGGGCGCGGCGAGCACTGGGCCACGCATTCGATGGGTGATTCCGGCGACGTTCGCGTTCGCGTCGTTCACCCCATCACGAAGCTGCGCGAACAGGGTGTCGGCGTGTCGCCCCAACGGGTACCAAGGGTCCTCAATACCGTCCGACATCGTCAGAATGGCGCGCAGGTTGTCGACGTCGTGTTCCGCATACGACAGGAGCAGCCGATCAAGCGCGCCATCGTCGGGCAGAAAATGCGTGACTTCGCCGGAGAACTCACCGGCGTCGCCCGCGTGAGGAAGCACGCTGGCGCCGTCGCGCAGCAGCAGCACCACGCCGCCGTCCCCCACTTGCAGCGTTGCAGCGCGCGTTCCATGCACCACTGCCACCAGCAGCGTGGTGCGCAGCTCTCGGAGTGGCACACCGCACCGCTCGGCGAACTGGACCATGGCGGTGCTGGCGCTCGTCGCCGCACCGCGCGCTGCGTCCGCCAAGGCAGCGACAGGCGCGGCACCGTGCTGCAGCGCCTCCCGCAGCGCGTGTGTGATGACGTGTGTGGCAATGGCCGCACCGAGCCGGCTCCACTTGGCGGAGCCCGCGCCGTCCGCGACTGCTCCACACCATCCGTCGCGAAACGTCAGCGCCGCCACGGCATCTTCGCGATGCTCACCGCGGTGCGCGTGAAGTCGACCACGCGCAGTGGCGCAGAGCAACCGCCAATCCGCTGAGGACGCGCTGCCGCCGGTGGCCTCAAATGGCGCCAGGCGAGCCTCAGGAGGCTGTAAACCCGGCGCGAGGTCGCGCAGATGCTCCAGCCACTCTTCGGGGCACCACGGGCCTTCAGGCGGCTTGGCTTCCCACACGGCGCGAATTGGCGGCCCGTCCGTCACTCGGGCCGTCGGCGGCTCGCCGAACGTTCCGCCAGATAACTCGGGAACAGTCACGCGTCAGGGAACGATGGTGATCCCAGGCGGCGGTGGCGGGAGCGTAATGCCCGCTCCATCGCCGAGGGCACCGACCTTGGCACTGGTCTGCTTGACCGATGCAGAGACGAACCGGAAGAAGGCCTTGAAGGCGTCGGGAGACATGTCCTGCATCTGGATGACGCTTTCCGTGACTTGCTTGAGCACTTGGGTGTCCGCCTGGTCGCCGCACGCCACGGCGATGATGTTGGCGGGACGTCGGTCGCGGAGCTGTTGCGCGTACATCGGCCACTCGGTGTCGGTGGGTGCGCCATCGGACAGGATGAACACGAGTGGACGCCAGTCGCCCTTCACCTCGGCCGTGGTGCGGACGAGCTCCCGATCGAACACTTCGAGCAGCAAACGCAAACCGTCACCAAAGTGCGTGTTTCCGCTCGCGGAGAGATCGGGCGGATTGAACGCGGCGACCTCCGTCAGCGGCACGACCTGCTGTGCGCTGTTGGAAAAGGTCAGGACGGACAGATACGCGCTTTCGATTGCCTGCGGGTCGCCAAGCAGATCACGGTGCAGCTGGCGAATGCCCGACTTGACCGACTCGATGGGGGTTCCCTGCATCGAGCCGGAGACGTCAGCCAGGATATAGACGGGGAGGCGGCGGGTAGACACGGCGATGAGGTGGGTGGAGGTGGCGGAGCGTTCGGGCAGGACGCGCGGCGCGCTGGGGAAGCATATGGCGCTACAGAGCTGAACGCCCGTGCAGGCAGTTTCTGTTTCGTGCGAGTACATGTCTTCGCGAGTCGAGGACTCCAGTGCTACGCATGGCTCGCCCCATTGGATCCGCAAACGCAAGACCCCGTGACGCCGAGGCGCCACGGGGTTGTGCCGCGCGGTAGGCCAGTGGCCAGATGCGCAGCGGAGTGCGACGTGGTGTTCGGACTAGCGAGTACCGCCCGCGGGCGCCGTTTGCAGCGCACCCGCCGCAGGAGCAGATGGGCCCTTGGCCGAACTCTTGACCGCCGGAGCGACGGCAGACGGAGCGACGGCACTGTCCGTTGGCACTGGCGCGGTGCCGATGCCCTTGAACGGAACGCCGTTCCAATCGGGACGACCCCAGAGCGCGGGATAGTGCTTGACCATTTGCGCACCGTACAGCGGCTTGTAGTTGCCGTTGTGGCATGTCACGCACTGTGCCTTTGGCGCGTCGCCCATGGCACCCAGTCGAACCGACGGATACACGGGTTGGAGCGGTGACAGGTAGTTCGTATTGAGGTCACGCAGCATGAGAATGCCGTGGTATGCCGTGACGCGCGCTGGTGGGGCCTGCGTCCAACTCGCGAACTGCCGCGTGTTGTGGCAATACGTGCAATTGACGCCGAGGGACTTGGACTGACTGATCATCAGCGCGTAGGTCCATTCGGTTTGCTTCACGGAGCTGCGGTTTCCGGTCTTCGACGGCGCCATGGCCTGCGTAATCACCCGCGCGCCGTCCCGATCGAGATAGTGGCGCAGGTAGTCGGTCTGCGTGGTGTAGGTCCACAGCCCATTGGGCAACGGCTTTCCGAGGTGGCACGTGTAGCACGTGACGCCGGTGTTCTTGACATGCTGCGGATACTGGCCGTTGATCTGGCGTGTCATCTGCAGCATGCGACGTGCGACGAGCTTGGTGTAGATCGGCTTTCCGTTCGGCAGCGTATCGTCGGCCAGGTTGGCAACATTGTGGCAGTACGCGCAGTTGCCGGTCCCTGCGACCCACGTGCTCATCGCCGTCATCGTGCGCAGGAACTCTGCGGGCGATACATCATTGAGCACCTGCACGTTGCGCCACGGTAACGGACCAGGAGGAGACTCCCCAGCGGGCGGCAACGGATCGGGGATCTTCACCTGTTTGAACTGCTCGGCCACGGTCTTGTGGTCGTAGTTCTGCTCCATCGCCACACCGCGATAGCCGACTTGCACCGTGTCCGTTCGATTCTCTTCGATGCAGGCGCTGAGTGACAGCAGCAGTGCCGGCGCGGATGCGGCCATGATGGCGCGCATCCGATGACCGATCGGCGTCATGGGTTCCTCCGGGCGCCTGTCGAGTCAGGCGTCACGGCGGCGGTGGAGTCCGCCTTTTGGGTGGTGTCGGCCGGCACCGCCATCGCGGTGCTGTCGAGCATCATCGGAGCGGCTGGCGCGTTGTACGACGGGAAGGAATCGGGAGCGGTGCCCTGATACCGTCCGCGCAGCAACTGCTGCTGTTCCGGTGTCAATACGTTCTGCGCCGGGTACGCCGACACGAGACCGTGCTTGACGCCCCACAAGTACCAGTTGTCGACGACCGTTCCGGTGAGCAGGATGCCAATGCCGCCGGTGAACGTGGTCAACACCGCGAACCACCAGGACCAGCGATGGATGGACTCCATCGTGGCATTGAATCCCATGGTCCAGCGCCAGAAGAGCATGGAGCGCTCGGCCGCGGTACCGCGATCCGTGATCTGTTCGATTTCTCGCTCACCGCCCAACCGGGCGACGGCGAGAATGGTGGCGCCGTGCATCGCGAAGAGCACCGCGCTGCCATACAGAAAGACGATGGACAGTGCGTGGAACGGGTTGTAGTAGAGATTCCCGTACCGGATGGAGAACGCCGACGTCCAATCGAGATGCGGAAACAGGCCGAACGGCACCATCTCGCTCCAGCTCCCGACCAGCAAGGGCTGGAAGAAGAACGCGAGATACAGGAAGATCGCGGACCCGAACGCCCACGGGAGATGCGTACCCATGTTGAGCGCTTTGGCGCGGTTGTACACGCGCACCCACCACAGCAAAATGCTCAGCGTGAGGAAGAACCCAGCCATCAGGTACCAGCCACCCTGATTCAATGGCGGAATGCGGAGGCCGTACTGCGGTGGCGGCGGCTCAAGGGCGAGCCACGGAAGTTGCCGAATGAACTCGCCCGGGCTCCAGCCAACGGAGGCCCACATGTTCAGGCCAATGATCTCGAACGCAATCAGGCCAAACAGCAGCGAAAATGTGCCGGCAGTTCCAAGGTAGATCGGCCCGAACTGCGCATCGCCGAACTTGCCCGCCAGCGAGGAGAAGAATCCCGTGCCGAGACGCCCGCCGGGCGAGTCGGCAATTGGAATCCCCTGCTCAGGCAGGGTGCGTACCTGGACGCGTGTAAAGAGGTTCTGGTATTCGAGCATGTGATTACCTGTCCTCAGCGCCAGATCGGAAGATTGAGCCACCAGCCCCACCACTCAGGCCAGCCCTTGCTCCAGAATGGGCCGGAGATCACGATGCAAATGGCACTCCAGATGGCGGCGCTCATCGCGAGGAAGAGTCCGAGCCGGTGAATGCCGATCGCGCCAATGGAGTAGCCGAGCAGATCGCGGAAGAAAACGTTCTCAGTTTCGCTGGTCCCAACGGGGGTTCCTTTTCGCGGATTGGTCACCGACAGAATCAGTGAACCGTGCATCGCCAGTGCGAGGCAATTCGTGAAGAAGAACGTCACGGCGATCATGTGCGCCGGATTGTAGTGAAAGTGGAGATACTGGTACCCCACGTTCGACACCCAATCCAGATGCGAGAAGATTCCGTACGGAAATCCATGACCCCACGCGCCCATCAGCAGCGGAC
>JANNEV010000638.1:0-11462 GCA_031379145.1 Gemmatimonadaceae bacterium | reverse complement strand
GTCGACGCGAGGACACCCGCGCGCCTGAGAGCCGCGCCGGAGAGACATACCGACCACCTGCAGATCATCTGGACCCACGCCGCGGACGGTACACCACTGCGAGAACTTCCGCCGGCCGCCGCGCGATGGCTCGCGCTCTGGCGTCGCCAGCTCGAGGCTCGGCGCGATGCACGAGCGCGGACGCCCTGGTGGAGCCTCTTCCGAACAGACGCCGCCCGACACGAATCGGCGCGACTCGTATGGGCCGATATCGGCAAGCGGCTCCGCACCCGAATCCTGCCTGCCGGCGATCCCACCGTGCCACTCAACTCCTGCTATGTGCTGCGAACGCCAACCACGGATGACGCGTGGGCACTCAGTGCGCTCCTTTCTTCTCCGCTTTGCCAAGCCTGGCTCGACCGCATCGCCGAACCCGCCCGCGGTGGATTCCGACGTTACCTGGGCTGGACCGTCGCATGCTTGCCCATACCGCCGCATTGGATCGGCGTGCGGGCCGACCTCGCCGCACTCGGACGTCGTCTCGTCACCACGCGCGACGTTGCACCCGATGAACACATCGACCTCACCGCCGACGCCTACGGCGTACCGGTTGCTGCCATGCAACCACTTCTGGAATGGAATCTCTAATGACACCGAGTTCGACGACCAACCCCACTCCACCGTGGCACATCGCGAGTAGTTCGCAGGTTCGCGCCATCCTCGCGCAGGCCGCGGCGTCACCATCGTTGCCAGTCCGGCTGGGCGATGTCACACTCATGCCGCACCAACTTGACGCATTGTGCCGAGTACGACGGGCCATGCGCGAGTTCCACGGTGCATTGCTAGCCGATGAGGTCGGACTCGGGAAAACCTTCGTGGCGCTGGCGCTTGCTCGTGAGTACGACCACGTGTTGGTCATCGCGCCAGCTGTCCTGATCCCCATGTGGCGCAACGCCATTCGACGGAGCGATCAACACCACGTCGACCTGCGTTCCATGCACCGCTACTCCGCACACGACTCATCGGCCGTGGCGGCGGCGACCTCGGCGCCGGCACAGCTCGTGATTATCGACGAGGCGCACCACCTGCGGACGCGGACCACCAATCGCTACCGAGCCATCGCGAGTGCCGTGGCGGGCCGCGACGTACTCCTGCTTTCCGCGACCCCGCTGCACAACAGCGATCAGGATATTCGAAGCCTGCTGGCGCTCTTCGTCGGCACTCGTGAAGACGTGCTCGATCCACCGTTGCTTGCCAAACTGATCATCCGGCAGACCGCAGCATCCTCATCAGCGTCGAATACACCAACACCCTCGAACGACACCGCCGCACTCTCCGCGCCAGGCGCGGGTGGACCTCAGCGAACACCGCCGGCGCGCCAGCGGCACCCGCCGTTCCGAATGCCACATGATCGCGTGGTGCTCGATGCCATTCTCGCACTTCCGGCGCCCCTCCCGGCCCGCGATGGAGCGGTAGCCGGCGCCCTTATTCGAATAGGGCTGCTGCGTGCGTGGTGTTCCAGCAGTGCGGCACTCAATCATCTCCTTCGCCGTCGAGTACTCCGCGGGGAAGCGCTTCGGGAGGCGCTCCTCGCCGGGAGACATCCCACTCAAGCAGAACTCCGCACCTGGATCGTCGGCGACCATGAAGTACAATTGGCGTTTCCGGAACTCCTCGCCGCTCCAGTCGCAGAAAGCGAGCCTCTGCTAGCGGTCATGCATGCGCACTTGAGGGCACTGCAGGCCCTGCTCGAACTGCCGTGCATCCGGGAGGGATCGGACGCCTCACGCGCCGACATGCTGCGTCAGGTAATCGCGGCGCATCCCGATGTGCCGATCCTCGCTTTCTCGCAGTTCTCGCAGACTGTGCACGCGCTCTATCGCGCGCTGAGTGACATCGCCGGTGTTGGCGCGCTCACGGGCATGCATGCGCGCATCGCCAGCGGACGCATCACACGGTCCGACGCCATCTCTCGTTTCGCGCCGCGTGCACAAGGGCGACCTCCTCCTCCTCCACATCAAGCCATTCGTCTGCTCATTGCCACCGATCTTTTGGCTGAAGGCGTCAATCTGCAGGACGCGGGCGTGGTCGTGCATCTTGATATGCCCTGGACGCATGCGCTGTTGCAGCAACGCGTTGGACGAATCGCACGGATCGGCGCGACGCACACCGTCGTCCACGTGTATCAGTTCGCCCCGTATCGCAGCGCAGATCGGGCGCTCCGGTTGACCGCGCGGTTGTTGGCCAAGGCCACAGCCGGGACACAACACATCGGTAGGAGCAAAGCGGAGCCGGCCGGCGCGCATCGGCAAAGTCCAGCCGAACTGGCCACGTACATTCACACCACGCTGCAAAGCTGGCGACGCTCGGGCACGTCTCCGCTTGACACGTCTCCGCTCGACAGGCCTCCCCTCGCCACGTGGGCGATGGACTCTGCAATGGACTCGGCAGCGGGCTTCGCGGCAGCCACAATACCAGCAAACATGAGCGGCTGGCTGGCCCTCGTTCGCGACACCGGAGAACCGAGACATCTCCCGCTCAGCGGCGTTGATTCCGTTGGCACAGTTGAACGCAGGCATGCGCCCATCGGCAACGACGAAAGTCTGGAATTGATCGCGCACATTGGGAGAACCGGCAACGCGCCGCACCTGCTTTGGCGAGCGCTTCGGGTCTCAGCGACGTCAACCTTCACTGAGCGCGATCACGTGGAAGTAACCAATCCGCGTGCTGTCGCACGCGCGCACCGGGCGCTCGCGGTATGGATCGCCGAACGGGAGACCGCGCGTTCACTCGGGGCGTCGCCGGCTTCCGGCGCTCGCGCTCAGCAGCGCGCGCGGCTGCGTCTAACCGAGGTGGTTGCAGCTCTGGCGCCTATTCAACGGTCGCTCAATGCGGCAGCGATACGGCAGGCCGAGCACGTCATCGAGAGGTCCGTGAGCGCGGGTGCAGTGGTCGCGCTCGATGCATGGGTCGGTACGGCACAGGCAACACAGCGCGCACCGGAGCGGTGGATCGCGGCCTGGTGTCGGTGGCCGCTTCTGGCTCAGCTGGCGGAGACATCCTTCGAGTCAGCGCATCGCGCGCTCAACCCGGTCGACAGCGCTGGGTCGCCAGCTCCGAGTGATCGCAGTCCCCACTGGCAGCTGCTCGCCCTGCTTCTGCTCCGACGCCGACCAAAGGGTGTCTTGCCATAGCAACGGTGTGGCGCAATCATCTGACTGTCTCCAGCACCGCATTCCCGCGCGACGCACGCCGTGCAGACCTGGCCTGACATCCTCCTCCAGACTTCGAAATCATGAACGCGACACGCACCTCAACGACGTTCCTCTTCCTGCTCGGCGTCGCCGTGGCGGGTGCGATGCCTCGGTCCGCCAGCGCGCAGTCAGGAAAATGGTTCGCGACCATCGGGCAGCTGTCGACTACCAGCGGCGCAGCCGATCTCACCGTTGAACCGCGGAATGACAAGCAGTCGCGCGCCAGGATCGTCTTTCGCAACACCAAGCGGGACATGCGAATCGCCTGGGACATTGTCGCGGGGAGCTGTCGGGATGAAGGCGCTCCCATCGCGCCACAGGCCACCTTCACGCAGGTGCAGACACAGATGGATGGCGGCGGAACTGCCTCTGCGAACATGCCCAAGCTGGAATCAGGAAAGCGATACTACCTTCGGGTATTCGACCCCCAGTCGGTGCCAACGGACGCGAGCGCGTTCGGATGCGCCAACATCAGCGAGAAGCCGTAGGCGCGAAGCGGTAAGCATTCGAGCTCAACCCCCGTGCAACAAAGGCCGCCCGAAACGGGCGGCCTTTGTTGCAGAATCAAGCGTGGCGGGTTGAACCCGGCACCGTCAGGGGGCGATGCTTGGCCCCGTGCCGCCGAAGGTGTAGAACGGAAGCCCGCGCGTGAGCAGCTCGCGACCCGAAACCGGGAGATGGACCGGTGTGCCGGACACCAGCTTGCCCCACCCGCGCTGATCGTACCAGGGGATGTCTCCCTCCAACGGATACAACTCGATGCGCTTCTCGTACTGAATCGCGTCGAACAGGTCGCCGCAGGCGCCGTTGTCCTTGCGGGGCACGCAGTCCCGTCCCGCCGGTGGACCGTTGGCATCAACCGGGCGCAGCCCCGCGGCAACGCGCGTGGGGTTGATCAACGCGGCCGCCTCGGCGTTCCGCCCCAAGCGGAAGAGGGCTTCGGCCCGAATGAACTTCATCTCGTCGAGGGCCACGACGACGATAAACGCTTTGCTGCCCGAATCCGCGGCCACGTTCAGGAATCGCGTGGAGCGATAGAACGACGTGAGATACGGCCCATTGGCGGCACTGCCCATGGTTGACGTCTGCCGAGCAAAGCGTGTGCCGGCAGCGCTATTGGTCGCACCATGAATGCGCCGGTCTGGCGTGGTGATGATGAAAGCGGTACGAGCGGAGATCGGCGCCGCCACCCACGCTTGGTACTGCCCAGATGTGTCGGCCGGACCAAGCAGACGATTGTTGATGCGGAGCGTATTCTGCGCGAACGAGTTCGTGATGTACGTGGACGCCGTTCCCGCCGTCGCCAACTCCGCTTGAAACCCGAAATCGCGGGTCACGGTTGAATCGAGTCGCGCCAACACCGCCGCCCAGTTCACCGCAGCCCGCTCTGCCGGCGTGCGCGGCGAATACACGTCAGCACGCACCAGATACGACTGGATGACGCGAACCAACTCATCCCGGGTGGTCGCACGCGTGTTGATGAACAGCGCTGGCAGCGTGAAATCCCGGGCAGCCCGCGCATCGGCGAGTGCGACGCGTAGCTGCGCCTTCGCGTTCTCCAGCACCTCCTTCCACGGCTTGAGCTCAAGGTTGGTGACGCCAGTGGCGGGAGTGATCGTGTCGGTGATGTACGCCTGATCAACGTTCAACGCGAGCTTGAGCTGCGAGAGGCCGATAATGAACTTCGCAAAGATCAGGCGTGACGGCGTGTCGCGCCCATCTGGAGAGGCGGCATCGACAATACCGAACTTGATGCTGTTGGCGCGGATGCCGATGAACGACTCCCGTGCGCCAGCCGCCGCCTCAAGCGGCGTGTAGAACGCACTCCGCGTGGTGCAGTTGGAGTTGTCGAGATTGTTGATGGCGATGCGCGGTTCCTGTGAAAACTCCAGGTACGTCGCACTGGTGGACGTGATGTCATTCCCCCACACGCTCAACGGAAGGGTTGGGCAGGTGAAGCGGTTCAACTCCGTGTAGGCCTTCCAGGATCCGATCAGCGCCGCGTCGGTGTTGGACGCGTTGGTAAAGACAGTCTCAATGCCGAGGTTGTTCGGATCCACCACGTCAAGGCCAATACATCCGCCGGCGGAGAGCGAAAGCATGACGGCAACGACCGACGCGCGGCCGCGCGCGCGGTGCGCGGAAGAGGACTGGGACTGTGAGCGGAGAGAGAGCATGGCTGGGTCTCAGAAAGTGAGCGTGACCACGCCAGTCAGCGTGCGTGTCAACGGGTAGGTGGCATCGTCAAAACGAACCGTCGGCGAGCCTGCGCCGACATTCAGCCCGGTATAGCCGGTGAACGTGCGCAGATTGCGTCCGATGAGATCCACCTGGGCACGGCTCACACCCACCCTGTTCAGGAATTGCCACTTCTTGGCGTCCATCGTGTAGCCAAACAGCAGTTCGGAAATGTTGATGTTGCGGCCACTCTCCACGAAGTTCTGCAAGTAGAGGTTGTTGTTGTTGGCGACCGCGTTGTAATAGCGTACTGACTTCTTCAGCTCGTCCGGACGCCCCGCCTGATCAACGATCGGATGGTCGCCGGACGTATAGTAGGTTTGGTTGCTGTTCGCATACACGCTGCCACCAAACTGTCCCAGGGTCTGGATGAACAGTCGCATATTGCCGTAGCGGAAGCTGTTCTGGAATCCGAAGTTCAGCGCCGGGTTGCTGTCACCGATCTTGCCGTACCACAGCTGTCCGTTTGGCTCCACCCGCGTGATCGGCAGGCCCCACCCGTACGATGTTCCATCGACGAGAACCGTCGTCCCCCAGAGGTTCTTCGCCACGCCATCGCGCCAGGTGTTGCCCGTGCCAACCGGCACCACGAAGCCTTCATCGTTGATATCGAACAGGCCCAGCGAGCCCGAATGCCTCGTCGGCAGATTCGCCTTGTCGCGAATGATCTGGTTGCCGTACATGTGGCTGAGCGGAATACCATCACACTTGTACTGCAGTCCATCCGGGAAGCACGTCCGGCCGAATGATCCCGTGTTCAGACTCGCCTTGCTCGCCGTCAGGAGGACATCCCAGCGGAGACCGGTCTGTTTGGTGAGAACGGCCCCCTGAATAGTCGCTTCAAAGATGCGGCCGCCCACCTGCGCTGGCTGCGTCACCACGACCGAGTAGCCAGACACGGCAGGCGCCGGAACATTCACGAACACGTCGCGACTCTCGTTGCGGACAAGTGTGAACGTGCCGGAGATGCGCGACTTGTACGCCAGGTCGAGGCCGATTTCCTCTTCCTTGGTGTTGGTGGGTCTGATCCTCGAGTTCCCGAGTGATCCACGACGGATCGCACCGGCACCATCGGAACTCATGGATTCATACTGATTGGCGAAGCCGGGCCTGGCGCCGGTGACGCCGTAACTGTAGCGCAGCTTGAACTGATTGAACGATTCGAGCGGAAACCACGATTCCTCGCTCAGAATCCACGCCGCCGACGCACGCCCGGAGGGGTTCCAGCGATTGGCCCGACCAAACAGCGAGTTCCCTTCCTGCCGCCACAGAAAATCGCCGATGTACTTCTCCCGGAAACTCAGGCCAAGGCTCGTGATCGACCCAATGACGCGGATGTCGGTCAGGTTGTTGGTCGTCGTACGCGTTCGCGCCTGCGACATCGCCTTCAGGCCTTCGGTGGCGAAGTCGGTGCCGGTGGTTGTCAGGCTCGGATTCAGGTCGCGATTCACCTCGCCACGCTGCGACAAACGCATGGTCAGATCCCCGAAGCCTTTCACGGCCGACGCCGTCGCCGTCATGATGATGCTTTCCGTGATGTTGTTGGCAATGGACAGACTGCCAATGCTCGGACTCAGGCCGCCCGTCGTGGTAACCAAGGGCGTGCCACGTGCGGTATAAGTCGTCTGGCTCAAATCGCCGCGATCGTAGTTTGCGTCGCCGGCGAAGGACAGCCAAGAGAGCGGGCGATACACGCCGTTGAGGTTCAAGAAGGTGCGTGTCCGCCGCACCAGATTATCCGCGATGAATTGCGTGTACAACGGGTTCGTGTACAGCGTCACGGAATCCGGGACAATCACGAAGGGGAAGCCGAATTGCGGAAACGGCGACTTCTCCTGCAGGTTCACATCGGTGTCAATGCGGTAGAAGTTATTGAACGACGGTGCCGACACATCCTGTATGCCACGGGTGTGGTTGGCCGAGACACCCACGCTCAGCTTCTCGTTGATGCGGGAATCAAGATTCACGCGGACAGTCTGTCGACGGTAGCCCTCGTTGTTCTCCAGGATCGCCGGATTGTCGTTTCGCGTGTACGCCAGGCTGTAGTTGGTGGAGGCACTATTGCCCTGTACCGTCAGCTGCTGCGTGTTGTAGTCACCTGGCTTGAAGAACAGCTCGGCGTGGTTGTACGTGGTACCGGTAAACGGCGCGTCCATGATGCCCAGCGGCTTGAGCGCACGCTGCGCGCGAGGGACTACCTGCCCGGCCGCGTCCAGCCACTGCCCGCTCGCGTTCTGCAGGAACTGATGATGCTGGTTCTTGGGCAATGTGGTCTGAAACTGGTCCGTCCCCGCTTCGGAACGCACCTGAAACTGGGTGGAGCCCAGTGCCAGTCCCTTGCCACGCTTGGTAATGATGGAGATGACGCCGGCGGCGGCACGCGTACCGTACAACGATGCGGCGGCGGCGCCCTTGATCACCTCGATGCTCTCGATATCGAGCGCCTCGACATCCTGCGTGGTGACCGACTGGGCGGAGTTGAGAAACACGCCGTCCACCACGAACAGTGGCGAAGGCGGTGCACCGCCTTCCGTGATCCCTGAAATCGGCGTGCGGAGCACGATGTTCACGCCGCTGCCGGGCGCACCGCTGGGGCGCGTGATGGCGACGCCGGCCACCTTACCCGCCAGAATGCCGGCGGCAGACGAAGTCGGCGGCACCGGGAGGTTCTCCGAGGTGATCTTCTCCACGCTGATGGTCGACTTGGCCACCGATGTCTCGTCCATGGAGCCGGCGACGGTCACCTGGTCCAACCGCGTGGCTGCCGTCGTCAGCGCGAAGGTCAAGCTCGTGACACTATCCGCGTGCAAGCGCACGTTGTTCTGGCGCGAGGGCGCGTAGCCAAGGCGCCGCGCATCGATGGCGTAGATCCCCACCGGCGCACTCGGAATGATGAATCGGCCATCGGGTCCGGTGCTGGCGGTAATGGGCGTACCGACCACGAAGATGTTCACCCCCGCCAGCGGCAATCTGGTCGCGACATCGGTAACCGTACCGATGATTCGAGCCCGGCGCGCCGTCGATGCGGGGGCGTCAGTGCTGACCTGCGCGTGCAACAGCGACGGCACTGCCAGCACCAGACCGACGAGGGCGGCCACATGCACGACCGACGTGAAGGAGCGAATCCGGCAGCGTGGACTTTGTCGAGACATGATTGCAATCGGGAGACGGGGGGCACCCACAGAATCGGCCAGCGCCGAGACGGTATCGTGGCGAATGTACAGTGTGGGAGGCAGCGCGCAATCCCGTGCAAACCCACGTCTCGTCACTCGTCCCGGAAGTCACGCACTCCATCTACGCAATACACGCAAGACTGCGGGCGTCGGCGGCCGCGGGCCTACCGGCGCATGGTGTTGATGACGATCGCACCACACCGATCTGATCGGACCGACAACCCCGGAAGGATCGTGAACTGCGGGTACACCTCGACACTTCGGAACGTCAGTGGATCAAGCCCGGCCACGCCTTCGGGGTCCAGCGGCGTATTGTCCAGGAAGAACTGCAGCTCACAGCCGACACCGCCGCCGGTCCCCAACGTGCTGTTGCGCGTGGACGTGGCAGTAATCGTCCCCTGGCCACGCTTCACGAGTAGGTTGGGTATCCCTTGCACCAACTCGGCAACCGAGTACGGGCGCTGTTCCAGAATCTGATCACGCGTGTAGAGGCGACCCGCACTGACACGCATCTGGATCAACCGTTCGGCTACCACCGTCGCGGATGCGGTGGCCCGATCGGATTGTGCCTTGACCTCAACCATCGACAGCGTGCGGGGATATCGACGCAACAGCAGCGTGACCGTGTCCTGCACCTTCGAACTGATCAGCACTTCGCGCACATACGGCACGTAGCCGATCATGCGCGCGACCACGACGTGCGGTCCCGTGGGTGGGTTCGGAATGCGCCACATACCGCGTACGTCGCTGCGCACGGAATGCCTCGTACCCGCGAGATACACCTCGACGTCCTCAAACGGGCGCCCCACGATATCAACCACCGTGCCAACCAGCGCGTCACCCGCCGCAGTGGACGACGCAGCGGACGACGCAGCGGACGACGCACGCCGAGTATCGGCGGGTTGGGCCTGAGCGCGCAA
This sequence comes from Gemmatimonadaceae bacterium, assembly GCA_031379145.1. Classification (GTDB taxonomy): domain Bacteria; phylum Gemmatimonadota; class Gemmatimonadetes; order Gemmatimonadales; family Gemmatimonadaceae; genus Gemmatimonas. Next base: position 1,898 of record JANNEV010000638.1, on the reverse strand, counting down.
TGACAGCACGAGCGTCAGGACAAGTAACCGCGTTGCCGCGAGTCGGTGTGCGGACCTGCGTACGCAACGATGACAGGGAGACAGCATACCCAAAACTGTTGTGGCGGCATCACCGCAGCCAGCCCCCGCGCCACCATATTGATGCATCTGCGGCCGCAATTGACTCGACCCACGCATGCCCGATCGTGCCCCGACCATGACCCGACTCGCGCTACTATTCGACCTCGATGGTACCCTCATCGACTCCATCGAGCTGCTGCTGCAGTGCGCGACCTTCGCGTTTGCCGATCGCTCGCCCGCGCCAACCCGGGCGCAGTGGATTGCAGGCATCGGCACGCCGCTGCGAACACAGCTGGCCGAGTGGAGCGACACCGAGGCGGACGTCGACCTGCTGGTGTCGCGCTACCGGGAGTATCAGGACCGCTATCTGGAAGCGCTGACCACGGCGTATCCGGGCGCACTCGACGTGCTCGCCTGGGCGCGCGCAGAGGGGCACGTCGTGGGCCTGGTGACGAGCAAGGGACGCATCATGACGGCGCGTTCACTCGCGCATGTCGGACTCAGCGACGCATTCGACACCGTGGTCACGTACGAGGAGACCACCCGCCACAAGCCGCTCGCGGATCCGGTGCTGCTCGCGCTCGACCGACTTGGCGTCCAACCGGAACACGCGCTGTTTGTTGGCGATTCTCCTCATGACATGTTTGCCGGTCGCGCTGCCGGTGTTCGCACCGCGGCGGCCACCTGGGGGCCGTTTACACGCGACGAACTGGCCCCAGCCGAGCCAACCCGCTGGTTGACGAGCCTGCACGAGCTACCGGAGACGATCGGGACGATCTTCCCCCGGTCGTGCCATCCCGCACCGTGAACGAGTTCCCGGATTCAAACCCTTTGGGAGCCACGCCAGTCCAATCCGGCGTACTCACCACTGGGTCCTCATGCTTGCGATGCTCGTGACCACTCCTGTCTCCACCACCCACGCGTCGATCGTCGCGGTGCCGGCCTCCGTGCCCGCACCGATACCGGCAGACGTGCTGGCCGCCGCTGGCGGAGATCGGCGCGCATTCGAACGACTGTACCGAGAGCATCTGGATCGCGTGTACTCCATCGCCGTCCGCATGCTTGGCGACCGGATGCTCGCCGAGGAAGTCACGCAGGACGTTTTCGTGCGTGTGTGGCAGAAGCTACCGAGTTTTCGGGGAGACTCCGCGTTTTCCACCTGGCTGCATCGTGTGGCGGTCAACATCGTGCTCACGCGTCGGAAATCCGCTGGCGTACAGCAGGATCGCACACCGGACGACCACCAGGCCATCGATCAATCTCCCGCTCGACCCGTCTCCGTGGGCGATCGTCTTGACCTCGAATCGGCAATTGCCGCGTTGCCACCCGGCGCGCGTCAGATCTTCGTGCTGCACGATGTGGAAGGCTTCACCCACGAGGAAATCGGCGCGCAGCTCGGTATCACCTCGGGCGGCAGCAAGGCGCAGCTGCATCGCGCTCGGCTCCTGCTGCGAACAGCGCTTTCCAAATGAATACCATCGTGGTTGGTCTCCCCCTCGCTTCTGTGCTTCAACTGCAGGATGCACTCACCCTGAGCGCTCCTGTGCTGGATCCATGTTCCGCCTCCCCGGCTTTCGTATGACACACCTGACGCCGATCCCATCGCTTCAGAATCCCTCGCCCGAGTGCCTGACGTTCGAGCAGTCGCTTGCGGACTTCCTCGACGAAACACTCACACCCGACGCGCGAGCACGGCTGAACGAACATCGTCTGGGCTGCGCTGGCTGCGATGCGCTGGCCAACGACATCGCGGCCCTGGTGCGTGGCGCCGGTACGCTGCCGACCTTGACGCCAGCTCGCGATCTCTGGAGCGGCATTGAGTCACGCCTCGATGCCAC